>NZ_JBEPMX010000005.1:0-167067 GCF_040545925.1 Alkalibacillus flavidus | reverse complement strand
GTCACACCTGTTCCCATGCCGAACACAGCAGTTAAGCTCTCTAGCGCCGATGGTAGTTGGGGTTCTTCCCCTGCGAGAGTAGGACGCCGCCGGGCTGAATATATTTAGTCTGTAATCCGTATATTAGGATGATCAGTCAATACCGCGGGGTGGAGCAGTCTGGTAGCTCGTCGGGCTCATAACCCGGAGGTCGTAGGTTCAAATCCTACCCCCGCAACCAAATTAATTTATCAAATGATGGTCCGGTAGTTCAGTTGGTTAGAATGCCTGCCTGTCACGCAGGAGGTCGCGGGTTCGAGTCCCGTCCGGACCGCCATTTAAATTCAGACCATTTACACCTTGTGACGTTGTTCGCAAGGTTTTTTTATGTCTTTTATACGTGTTACATAAAAGATTATACCGACAATTAGAACATTTTCTTTATCATATAATTTTTGCTATGATACGACTATAATGAATGAAATAGATAAGCGTCCATAAAAGGTGATTATGATGAAACAGTTTATAACGCAATCAGAAGACATGACAATGGAATTAGCTGTGCAGATTGCTGAACAGTTAGAAGCCAATGATGTGCTAACACTAGACGGTGATTTAGGTGCAGGCAAAACGACGTTCACAAAAGGCTTAGCAAAAGGGCTAGGTGTTAAACGAACCGTCAATAGCCCTACATATACGATCGTGAAACAGTATCGTGGGCGGCTTCCGTTGTTTCATATGGACGTGTACCGTTTAGAAGATAGTGATGAAGATATAGGATTTGACGATTTTTTTGATGCGGATGGTGTGACGGTAATTGAGTGGTCGCAATTTATTGAAGACTTTTTACCGAACCAACGTTTAGCTATTTATATTGAGAAGCGTGGAGAACAGGAGCGTTGTGTAACGTTGACGCCATATGGTGAACGTTTTAATCGTTTATGTGAGGAGTTCGAGTGATGAATGTTTTAGCAATCGATACGTCTAATCAACCGTTAAGTGTTGCTGTTTTAGCAGACGGTGTATTAGCGGCGGAATTAACGCTTAATATGAAACGTAATCATTCAATTCAATTAATGCCAGCCATTCAATACGTAATGGGTCAAGCTGAATTAAAACCGGCTGATTTAAATCAAATCGCGGTAGCAGAAGGACCTGGTTCTTATACAGGGCTTCGCATTGGCATGTCGACGGCTAAATCGATGGCATGGTCGCTAAACATTCCTATTGTTGGACTATCCAGTTTGAAGCTGTTAGCGGCTCAAGTGACGGATGTTGACACGTTTATTTCTCCGTTTTTCGATGCGAGACGTGGGAATGTATATACTGGCTTATATAAACGGACTTCTGAAGGATTAGAGACGATTGAAGCTGATCATAATGGAACAATGCAAGATTGGCTAGATCAATTAAGTAACATCAATCAGCCAGTTATTTTCACAAGTTCAACACGACATGATTTTACGGGTATGATCCGTGAAACATTGGGTGATCAAGCGCGGTTTGTTGACTCTATGGTGCAGTATCCGAAGGCGAGTATGCTTGGTTATTTAGCGTTATATGAAGAACCGATACCTGTTCATAGTTTAGCGCCACAGTATCATCGAATGGTAGAAGCTGAGGCGAAATGGTTGGAGAAACAAGAAAAGGGACGATAACGATGGGTGAAGTACGTGTTCGTAAAATGGAAATAACCGATTTAGACGATATTATGTCGGTTGAACATGCATCGTTCGCCGCACCTTGGAGGCGTGATGATTTTGAAGTCGATTTAGTCAAAAATCGTTTTTCCTACTATCTCGTTTTAGAAAAAGATGATCAGATTATTGGGTATTGCGGTGTTTGGATCGTATTAGAAACAGCGCAAATCACGAATGTCGCGATTTTGCCGAGCGAACGAGGGCATGGTTATGGTGAACAGTTATTTCGCCATGTATTAAAACTGGCGAGACAAACAGGTGCTGAGGAATTATCGTTAGAAGTTAGGCAATCGAATATTGTCGCGCAAAAAATGTACCAAAAATTCGGCTTAAAAATTGTCGCACGCCGGGAGAATTATTATCCCGATCATGAAGATGCGTATGTTATGTGGGTGAAATTACAATGACTGAAGCAAATGAAATGATATTAGCCATTGAAACGAGTTGTGATGAAACGGCAGCCGCTGTCGTCCAAGGGGGGACAACGCTGTTATCGAATGTTGTGGCAACCCAAATGGATATTCACGAAAAATTCGGTGGTGTCGTTCCTGAAGTGGCATCGCGTCATCATATTGAACAAATGACCGTGGTGATGGAACAAGCGATGACAGAAGCAGACGTGTCGTTTGACGATTTAGATGCGGTCGCGGTGACGCAAGGTCCTGGTTTAGTCGGTGCTCTGTTAGTAGGCGTGAACGCAGCTAGAGCCATTGCTTTTGCGCATGATTTGCCGCTCATTGGTGTGCACCATATTGCTGGACATATTTATGCGAATCGTCTTGAACAGCCGTTTGAGTTCCCGCTATTATCTCTAGTCGTTTCAGGCGGTCATACGGAATTGATTTATATGGATGGACACGGACAGTATGACGTGATTGGTGAGACGCGAGATGATGCAGCGGGTGAAGCTTATGATAAAGTGGCTAAAGCCCTTAACTTACCCTATCCAGGAGGGCCACAAATCGATCAGTTAGCCCAAACAGGTGAAGAGACGTATCAGTTTCCGCGTTCTTATTTAGAAGAAGGGTCTTACGATTTTAGTTTCAGTGGTTTAAAAACATCCGTTATTAACACATTACATCATAAACGACAAAAAGGTGAATCAATTGATAAGGCTAATATTGCGGCGTCATTTCAAGCAAGTGTGATCGATGTGTTAGTCGATAAAACATTTCAAGCCGCGCAAGATTATGGGGTGAAACAGTTAATTGTCGCAGGAGGCGTGTCAGCGAACCAAACATTACGAAAGCGTCTTCGTGATCGATTTGCAGATAGTGATATTGCTGTGCACATTCCGCCACTTTATTTGTGTACAGATAATGCCGCAATGATCGGGGCAGCGGCTTCGATTCAATATCATCAAGGTGATGTTGCGGATTTCGATTTAAATGCAAACCCTGGACTTATGATGCCGTAATGATTCCACAGCTTATCCACATAGCTGTGGAACTTTTTTATAGAATAGGGACAAATTCGGCTGTGAAAAAGTAGACGGAAATGGGGATAAACTACTCACAAGCTGTGGATATTGTGTATAATCATGTGTGAAACCCGTCTTATAGGGGATGTGAGCTGTTGATAAATAAAAAAACCGTTCAATATGTGGATAATGTGACCATCATCCTTATTGAACGGTTCCAGTTATACATTCGTTTCATACGAATCTAATTGTTCTTGTAGCGTTTCCCATTCTTCCATTAATGCATCAATTGCTTCCTGGTGATGCTGGATCGTGTCATTAATATCTTGTAGCGTACTATAATCGCCCGCTAGATCAGGATTATTCATTTTCGCCTGCTCAGCCTCGATCACTTCTTCATGCTCCTGAATCGACGTTTCAATCGTTTCAATTCGTCGTTCTAACTTACGAATATCCCGTTTAACTTGTTTGTCTTGTTCGAATTGTGATTTCGTCGTCTGTTCAGCTTGATTGTCCTCTTGTTTTTGTGCGTCTTCCATAGCTTTAATCTCAGCTTCTTCTTGTTTCTTCTCTAAATAATAATCGTAATCGCCGAGGTATGTCTTCACGCCGTGTTGATTCATTTCAAGTACTTGAGTAGCAATCCGGTTAATGAAATAACGGTCGTGCGATACGAAGATGATTGTGCCAGGGAAATCAGCCAGCGCCGCTTCTAAAACTTCTTTACTGTCTAAATCTAAATGGTTCGTCGGCTCGTCCATAATTAACACGTTCGCTTGTTGCAACATGAGTTTAGCGAGCAACACACGTGCTTTTTCGCCGCCACTTAGCATCCCGACCGTTTTAAGCACATCTTCACCCGTAAATAGGAAATTACCGAGCACGGTCCGAACGTCTTTCTCATTCATGAGGGGATAGTCATCCCACAGTTCGTCTAACGCGGTCTTTGATGGATTTAATGTCGACTGTTCCTGGTCGTAATAGCCAAAATCGACGTTCGTGCCCACTTGAACCTCACCGTCGACAAATTCCATTCGCTTTAAAATTGCTTGAATGAGGGTCGTTTTGCCAACACCATTCGGCCCGACGATCGCAATTCGATCGCCGCGATTGACGCTGAACGTGACGTTACGGAAAATTGGTTCGTCTAACGCGCCATAACGCGCTTCGAGTTGGTTAACTTTAAGGACGTCATTACCACTTTTTTGTTTAATATCGAAGCTGAATTTCGCCGATGCATCGTCTAAATCCGGCCGTTCGATGCGCTCCATTTTCTCAAGTTGTTTCCGTCTAGCTTGAGCGCGTTTACTCGTCGAATCGCGGGCAATATTACGTTGGACGAAATCTTCTAGTCGTTTGATTTCGCTTTGTTGTTTTTCGAAATGCTTCATTTGCAGTTCGTAATCTTCTTGTCGCTTTTGTAGAAAATAACTGTAGTTGCCGTTATAACGCTTCGATGATTGAAACGCGACTTCATAGACGACGTTGACAGTTTGGTCTAAGAAATAACGGTCGTGCGACACGATGACGACAGCACCATCATAACTGTTTAAGTAATTCTCGAGCCAATTGAGCGTGTCAATGTCGAGATGGTTCGTCGGCTCGTCTAATATAAGCACGTCGGGTTTTGCTAGTAATAATTTCCCGAGTGCCAGGCGTGTCTTTTGCCCACCACTTAAATCATTGATCGGCGTTTGATAATCGAATTCGCCGAAATTCAAGCCTTGTAAAACCGATTTAATGTCAGCTTCGTATTGAAAGCCACCCATTGCTTGGAATTCGTTTTGTTTTTGATCATAAGTCGTCAGTAATTGTTGATACGACTCATCATCAGCGAAAACATCTGGGTTCGCCATCTGGCCTTCTAATTCGCGTAATTCTTTTTCACGAGCAACGGTTTCTTTAAAAACCGACAACATTTCATTCCAGATCGTTTCGGATGAACTAAGGCCTGAATGTTGCGCGAGATAGCCAATCGAGACATCTTTCGGTTTGTATATTTCTCCTTCATCGTAGGACGCTTCGCCTGCCATAATTTGCAGGATCGTCGATTTCCCGGCTCCATTACGGCCGACAATCGCGATTCGGTCACGATGATGTACTTCTAATTTAATTTTCGATAGAATAGTATCAGCACCAAATGACTTGCCGATATTATTTAATTGCATCACTATCATGGTATTCACCTCAACGTGACCTAGTTTATCGTATAGTCTTACTATAAAGCAATGCATGACGTTTTTAAATCGTTTTCAAAAAAGGAGATTCTAAAACGATGGTAGACCAGAAGATACCGAAAGCAACAGCGAAACGGTTGCCGCTTTATTATCGCCATTTAAATTCAATGCAACAACAAGGGAAGCAACGTATCTCGTCAAAAGAATTAAGTGACGCCGTTAAAGTGGATTCAGCCACCATTCGCAAAGACTTTTCCTATTTTGGCGAGCTTGGCCGTAAAGGGTACGGCTATGATATCGAGCATTTAATTTATGTGTTTCGTAAAGTACTTGACCAAGATGAAATTGCCCATGTCGCACTCGTCGGAGTAGGGAATCTAGGCACAGCATTACTCAATTATAATTTTATCAAAAACAACAACACGAAGATTGAAATCGCATTTGATACAAATGATGATAAAGTAGGCACAACCATTGGCGGGGTGCCGATTTTTAGTGTGAATGATTTAGAGTCAGAACTGAAGCGGACGAATATTAATGTCGCGATCTTAACCGTACCGATGCATGCGGCTGATGAAGTAACCGAACGATTGGTAAATACAGGTATCGAAGGGATCTTAAACTT
Source organism: Alkalibacillus flavidus (assembly GCF_040545925.1). Lineage (NCBI taxonomy): Bacteria > Bacillati > Bacillota > Bacilli > Caryophanales > Bacillaceae > Alkalibacillus > Alkalibacillus flavidus. The sequence continues at coordinate 161,166 of NZ_JBEPMX010000005.1, read as the reverse complement.
CACGCCTGCTCGCTTATCGGTACCTGACGATGTCCGGGTGAGGCATATCGATCTCTCAGTCGAACTGCAGTCGCTGATTTACTTTTTAAAAAATGAATGAGCGACCTTTCCAATCATCGTGTAAACAAGTACAATAGTTCGTGAGACGAAAAATTAAAGGGGCCAACAACGATGAGTAATGTGTCACATAAATGGTTAGTTGTGTTAGCCGTCTTGTTTGGAACATTTACGGTTATTTTAAATAATAGTATGTTAAATCCGGTGTTGCCGGAGTTTATGCGTATATTCGATTCCGATGCGGTCGGTGTGAGTTGGATATTGACCATTTTTATGATCGCGATGGGAATGACGATGCCACTGACTGGATTTCTAGGTGATCGGTTCGGGCGGAAGAAAGTCTATATTATTGGCGTCTGCTTGTTTATTACCGGATCGATTCTCGGCGCTTTATCGCAATCGCTAGAGATGGTCATTAGTTCTCGTGCGGTACAAGGGGTTGCGGGTGGTTTAATGTTGCCGAATGCGATGGCGCTTATATTCCATGCCTTTCCGAAAAATGAACGCGGGTTCGCGGTCGGGACGTACGGTATTTCAGTCATGATTGCCCCAGCGATCGGTCCGACAATTGGTGGCCTCATTGCTGAAAACTTGAATTGGATTTATTTATTCTTATTTAATATTCCGTTTGCGTTATTAAGTTTATTCTTTTCGACGAAGTATTTAAAAACGACCGAGTCCGATCCATCACTCAAGTTCGATGGCTTAGGATTCTTAATGGTCACACTTGGTGTTGGTCCGGTATTATACGTGCTTGGACAAGGGCGAGAAATTGATGGACTGGTAAATGTCACAAACGTCGCATTACTTGTAGTTGGTATTACGTTTATTGGCTTATTTATTCGCCACGAGTTGAGGCAACAGCAACCTTTATTAGAGTTGCGCGTGTTTAAAATTAAGACGTATCGTTATTCGATATTCGTAACATCTGCCGCGTCGATTGGGTTGTTTTCCACGCTATTTTTAGTCCCATATCTCATTCAAGAAGCGTTTATGCTCGGATTAGTGACGACAGGTTTGATTTTCCTTCCGAGTTCGTTATTAAGCGGCGTGTTTATGAATGTTGGCGGTAAAATTTTAGATAAAAAAGGCCCGAAACTCGTGATTCCGACTGGCTTGATTATTTTGTCGTTATCCAGTTTTGCGTACGGTTTCGTCGAATTGTCGACGGCGATTTGGGTGATTTTCGTCATTCAAGCGATTCACGGAGCAGGCCTTGGCTTTGGGAATATGCCAGCGACCACAGCTGGTATGAATAAGATTCCGGAAAACTTAGTCGCGCAAGGCTCAGCGATGAACAATTTAATCCGCCAATTCTCATCATCGCTCGGGATCGTCTTTTTCTCAGTTTATTACGAGTTAAGGCGCGGTCATATGATGTTACTCGATCATATGTCAACGCAAGAAGCGACCTTACAAGCATTAAATGAAGCCTTTATTGTTGCAGGTGTGATTATTGCGTTTGCGATACCTGCCGCGTATAAAATGAAAGGTGTCGACGAGGAGGAAGCGTAGTGTGTGGACGATTTACGTTAACGGTAGGACCCGATACGGTGAAAAAGTTGTATCAAGCGGACGGTCAGATTGCGTGGGAGCCGAGTTACAATGTTGCCCCGACACAAGATGTGATCGCTGTGGTGAGTGACGGTGAGCAAAATCGCATCGGCCCAATGAGTTGGGGGCTTATTCCGTCCTGGGCTAAGGATGAATCGATGCGACACAACATGATCAACGCCAGACTCGAAACCGCGGAGGAAAAACCTAGTTACAAAAAACTGTTGTCAAAGCGCCGTTGCTTAATCGTTGCGGATAGCTTTTACGAATGGATGACGATTGACGGTGCTAAACAGCCTGTGCGAATTTATTCACCTGATCAAGAGCTGTTTACGTTTGCAGGCCTTTGGGACCGCTGGCAGACTGAAGCGGGGGAAAAAGTGACGTGTACGATTTTAACGAAGGAAGCGAATCGTGACATGGCTGAGATCCATCACCGCATGCCTGTCATGCTTCCAGCTAATAGCGAGCAAGAGTGGATCGATTTCGAAGCGAAAAATCCGACTGATATGAAAGAATGGTTGTATGCGCAGCCAGATTTACCGTTAACGTATGACGTTGTCAGCACATATGTGAACAGTCCGAAGCATAATGATCCAGATTGCATCAAGCCGATTGATCTTTGAATCAAGCGTTTTGAAAAGTGAGTCAAGAGGTTACGAGTTTGATGCAAGCCCATCTCAATGTGATTCAAGCATTTCTATAGTTGAGTCAAGATAAGTGAAAAGTGGATCAAAATAAAAGGCACTGACCGCTGTCAGTGCCTTCTGCTTATTATTTAGGATTGTTCACTTGCTTCTGCTTATTATTTAGGATTGTTCACTTGCTTCTGCTTATTATTTAGGATTGTTCACTTGCTTCTTCTTGTTGTTTCACTTTGATAAACTTACGTGTCTCATTTACAACAACACCAGAGAGGAGGAGTAAGCCGATTAAGTTTGGTACAGCCATAAGCCCGTTCATCACGTCAGCGAATGCCCATACAACATCGAGCTTCACAACAGCTCCGACGAAAATGAGGGCGATAAAGAGAACACGGTAAATGTTCAAGCCTTTATGTTTCGTTAAGTAACCGAAGCATTTCTCACCGTAGTAAGACCAACCGAGAATCGTTGAGAAAGCAAAGAATACGAGACCGAGTGAAACAATCATCGAACCTGTTGGCCCTAAGAAAGCTTCAAAGGATTGTGATGTTAAGCTAGCGCCTTTTTCGCCGCCGATATACATATCAGCCATGACAATCGTAATACCTGTAATCGAACAAACGACAATCGTATCAATAAATACTTGCGTCATGGAAACTAACGCTTGACGGCCAGGGTAGTCAGTACGCGCAGCCGCCGCAGCAATCGGTGCAGAACCGAGACCAGCTTCGTTAGAGAATACCCCACGAGCAACACCCCAACGAATGACGGCACCGAGTGCACCACCAGCAACCGCTTGTCCAGTGAATGCATCTGTGAAAATAAGCGCAACAGCTTCGCCTGCCATACTTAAATTAGAGAATAAAATGATTAATCCACCAATGACATAAAACAAAGCCATAAACGGCACGATATAAGCGGTAACTCGTCCGATACTCTTAATACCACCTAAGATCACGAGACCAGCTAACACCGTTAATACAATACCCGTTACAATAAACGGAACATCAAATGTTGTATCAAGCGCATCTGACACAGAGTTCGACTGTACCATATTCCCGATACCAAAGGCAGCGACCGCACCGAAAAATGCAAACAACACGGCAAGCCATTTCATGTTCAGACCTTTTTCGATATAGTACATCGGACCGCCTGACATATTGCCATTTGGATCTTTCTCACGGTATTTAACAGCCAAAATCGCCTCAGCGTATTTCGTTGCCATACCGAATAGGGCGGAGATCCACATCCATAACACCGCACCAGGACCACCTGCGACAACGGCTGTTGCAACACCGGCGATATTACCGGTACCAATCGTCGCGGCGAGCGCCGTCGTTAACGATTGAAAGTGAGAGATGTCACCCTCTGATTTCTTGTCTTGCTTTTTAGGACTAAATGATAATTTCAATGCGTAAGGTAATGTTTTGAACTGTAAGAAGCCGAGTCGAAACGTGAGGAAAATCCCTGTCCCAACCAATAAGGTGAGCGTCCAAGGACCCCAGACGAAGTCACTAATCGCTTCTAAAAAGCTAATAATTCGCTCTTCCATCGTATTCCTCCCTTATTAATCTATTAACCTTCATAACAATATCATAAAGAAAATTCACAAATTCGACAATACTATTTTGAAAAATTTGATTTATTTCATGGTATAAAAGGTTACTTCAATGTATTCCAATGTGACAAGCATTATGCATCAATGCCATTAAAAAACCGCCATACAATCATGTATGACGGTAAAATTAGTTTATTGTTTTTTCATCGCTTGGTTGACGCCGAATAATCGAATCGCCACGCCGAAATCAATCGCTGCAATAAACGCGAATAAAAGTGTTCCGGCATTCCAAATCGTTTGATCCGCTGTTTCAATCGCTAAATAGACGAACAAGACGCCCATGAATATATAAACCCAAGCTAATATAATTGGTGAAATCTTCATGTCCTATCCTCCAAAGAAAATCATTAATGCATTTTGCATATCTTCTAGTTGTCGTTCTAAGTCGTCAATGTCCACACTTAATTGAATCATCACGACAAATGTATTCATCGCCATATGGGCAATGATCGGGACAATAATGCGCTCTGTTTTGACATAAAGGTACGCAAACGCAAAGCCCATCGCTGTGTACGTTAAGATAAATGTGAAGTCGAAGTGCATCGCGGCGAAAATAAAAGCTGATAGCAGACCAGCTATCACAAAGTTCGTCCGTTTATAAATTTCACCGAATAAAATTTTACGAAACACAATTTCCTCTAAAATCGGTGCGAACACAATCGGTAATAAAATAAACCATACGTTGCTTTCGATAATTTGTATAATATCTTGTGTGTTTTGTGACCCTTGTTCAATACCTAATACATAAATATTAATCACGTTAGCGACAATTTGAGTCCCATATGCCAACACGACACCGATAATGGACCATTTAACAATTTCTCCTGTTCCTAGTCCACTCCGATGATTTAACGACGCCATCTCATGCCGTAATAAACTAATAATCCAAATCGTCGCAATTGACATACTCACAATGGTTGATAAGATCAACACATTTTGTGGGGGAAGGTCCGGTTGATAGACAAACCCTAAAATAAGACTCGGTAATAATTGTGCAGCTAAATATATAATCAGTATTCCCCAATAACGTCTTGGCACGATAATCGATCCTTTCCCGTTTCTGATGTCATGATTTTTCTATCTAAACGTTATTCTATACTAATAAGTTAGAAGAAACAAAAATTTTAATGTTTTTACTTGCAAATTTTTTCGTGATTCATTATTATAATAAGTGGATTTAGCACTCGACTAATTCGAGTGCTAATAAACAGATTCCATCATTAATTTAGAGGAGGTCTTGATCATGTTAAAACCACTAGGAGATCGCGTTATTGTCGAATTAGTTGAGGAGGAGGCGACAACAGCAGGAGGCATTGTCCTACCAGATTCAGCTAAGGAAAAACCACAGGAAGGTAAAGTCGTTGCTGTCGGCACAGGCCGCGTGACAGATAACGGTGAGAAGATTGCGTTAGAAGTTAGCGAAGGCGATCGTATCATCTATTCGAAATTCGCTGGCACAGAAGTCGAGAAAGACGGCAAAGAATACTTAGTTTTACGCGAAAACGACATTTTAGCAGTCGTTCAATAAAGCAAACGATTCAATGTTTAATTATTCAAGGAGGTTATGATCATGGCTAAAGAAATTAAGTTTAGTGAAAACGCACGTAACTCAATGCTTAACGGTGTTGATACATTAGCAAACGCTGTGAAAGTGACATTAGGACCAAAAGGACGTAATGTTGTATTAGATAAACAATTCGGTTCACCACTTATTACAAACGACGGTGTAACAATTGCGAAAGAGATCGAATTAGAAGACCACTTTGAAAACATGGGTGCACAGCTCGTATCAGAGGTAGCATCGAAGACAAACGAAATCGCTGGTGACGGTACGACAACGGCAACGGTTCTTGCCCAAGCAATGATCCGTGAAGGTCTGAAAAACGTGACATCAGGTGCAAACCCAGTGGGCATTCGTCGCGGTATCGAAAAAGCGACTGAACTTGCGACAAATGAACTTGCGAAAATTTCAAACCCAATCGAAGGCCGCGAATCAATTTCACAAGTTGCATCCATTTCAGCAGCGGATGAAGAAGTGGGCTCACTTATTGCTGAAGCGATGGAGCGCGTAGGTAACGACGGTGTTATCACAATCGAAGAATCTAAAGGTTTCAACACAGAACTAGAAGTCGTTGAAGGTATGCAGTTTGACCGTGGTTATGCATCTCCTTACATGGTGACTGATCAAGATAAAATGGAAGCGGAATTAGAAGATCCGTATATCCTTATTACCGATAAGAAGATCCAAAACATTCAAGAAGTGCTACCAGTGCTAGAACAAGTCGTTCAACAAAGTAAGCCAGTACTTATCATTGCAGATGATGTTGAAGGTGAAGCACTTGCAACATTAGTCGTCAACAAACTACGCGGTACATTCAATGCCGTTGCAGTTAAAGCGCCAGGATTCGGTGATCGTCGTAAAGCGATGCTTGAAGACATCGCAACGTTAACAGGCGCTGAAGTCATCACAGAAGACTTAGGTCTAGATCTGAAGAGCGCAACAATCGATCAATTAGGTCGCGCATCTAAAGTTGTGGTGACGAAAGACAACACAACAATCGTCGAAGGCGCTGGTGACAACGACAAACTAGCGGCACGCGTTAACCAATTACGCGCACAATTAGAAGAAACAACATCTGATTTCGATAAAGAAAAACTACAAGAACGCCTAGCAAAACTAGCAGGCGGTGTTGCAGTGATCAAAGTCGGTGCGGCAACCGAAACTGAAATGAAAGAGAAGAAACTACGCATTGAAGACGCCCTTAACTCAACACGCGCAGCCGTTGAAGAAGGCATCGTCGCTGGTGGTGGAACAGCCTTTGTGAACATCTACAGTAAAGTCGCTGATCTTGACTTAGAAGGTGACGAAGCAACAGGCGCAAGCATCGTGCTACGCGCATTAGAAGAACCGGTTCGCCAAATTGCACACAACGCTGGACTTGAAGGCTCAATCGTTGTTGAACGTCTGAAAGGCCAAGACGTTGGCGTTGGATTCAATGCTGCATCAGGCGAATGGATGAACATGGTTGATAACGGCATCGTTGACCCAACGAAAGTAACCCGTTCAGCCCTCCAAAACGCATCATCCGTAGCCGCGATGTTCCTATCAACTGAAGCGGTCGTAGCTGACATTCCAAGCGAAAATGACGGTGGCGGCGCACCAGACATGAGCGGCATGGGTGGCGGCATGCCAGGCATGATGTAATAAAGCAGCTTAATCCCTTGTATGAAAGGGTTTCGAGCAAAATGTAAGCTAGATGCTAACATTTTGCTAACATCTAGATCATTTTTTGAGGCTTCTCATTAATTCACTAAATTTTTGAGAAGCCTCTTTTTTCATATCTCGCGTTACGTGTAAGTATATATTTTTGGTGGTTTGGTCATCAGAGTGACCTAATCTTTCCATAATAATTTCTAGATCAACACCTGCCTCAGCAAGCAATGATGTATGGGTATGTCTTAGAGAATGAGGGGTAAGTATTTCATTTAACCCAGCTAATTTTAATAAGCGCTTCATTCTATTTTCAACTATCTTAATAAGAATAGGATATCCGGGGTGACGTTCCTTTTTGGTAAATATAAAACCTTCATCATTGTAACTTGTACGCTTTTCCATCTTAACTTTATTTTGTATAGCTAAATGTTTTTTGAAGAGATCAGTAACATTTTCATCTACACTAACGATACGTTTTGACCTTTTTGTTTTGGGCGGAACTAGTTGGTATTTGAGAGTGTTATTTTGGGGGTTATAATAAGTTTTTGTGATTTTTAAAGTATGATTATTAAAATCAATATCTTTCCATTTAAGAGCAACTAATTCACCAACACGTATACCAGTATAAGAAAGTGTTTTAAATGTTAGATAATCTTGATCTATCCCCTCATTTTTTGCTGTTTCTAAAAAATGATATAATTCTTCTTTTTCTAAGTAATTTGGTAATTCTGTATCCTCTAAGTCCTGAATTGTTTTTTTGGTTCTTTTTAAGTAAGCAAATTCAGTTGGATCCTTTTTAATTTTTTCCATTTCAATGGCCTTTCTAAAAATCATTCTTCCGGTACGATGAACACCACTTAAAGTGTTATCTGCAAACCCGTTTTCCTTCAAATTATCCAATGCATTTTGATAAATTTTTCTAGAGATATCTTTAAGCTTTAAATTTGAAAGAAAAGGGAGGAGTTTATTAATTTCATGCTGTCTTATTCTAATAGTACCTGGCTTTACAGTATTTGTTTCAGAATATATAGTTAGCCATTCTTGAGAAAAATCCTTAAATAATTCGTCAGATTCTTTTATGAAAGTTCCCACCTGAATATCATTAATTAATGATGCTAAAGCTAATTCTGCTTCTTGTTTAGTTTTAAATCCGCCTTTGGATTTTTGTTTTCTTTTACCAGTTTTAGGATCCGTTCCGATATCAACTACAAATGTATATTTAGCCCCACATGTACACTTTCTTTTTTTGCATGTGCACCCTCTTCTATAAACATGACCTTTCACTTTATTTAACACCTCTTGAGCATCGTTTTTTTATTGCATTTGGACCGGTTACACTTAATTGGACAGTTTCACTAAGGTCATATACACTTGGTTCAAATATAAAAACTGAGGAGAAAACATATGACCAAACGTCAAAGAAGATCGTTTTCAAAGGAATTCAAAGAACAATTAGTACAGCTTTATACGTCAGGAAAGCCTCGTGCTGACATTATTAAAGAATACGAATTAACGTCTTCCACCTTCGATAGGTGGGTCAAGCAATACCGTGATAGCGTGTCTTTTGAAGAAAAAGACAAGAGGAGGGGAACTAACTCTCCTCCGAGGCCCCCCAACTGTTTTACACAAACTTATTGAGGGTACCCTGTATATATGTGTAAATTATAATCTATTAGTTGTGATCTTTTTAATTATGGAGTGATTTTAAATGGAAAGACCTAGTCTTACTTATGGATTAATTATCATTCTGATTCTCTTGATTATGGGACTTTTTAGAATAGAAAGTGATTATCAAACTATCTATCTAATAGCTATTTTGACTACCGGGGGAGTATTTGCGTTCTTAAAAAGATCGATTGCTTTTATCATACTTATTTCTGAAGTAATCATTACTGGATTTTTGTTAACTTATGAAGCTTATCAGGCTAAGTTAACATCTATTGGTCAGCTCCCTCTTGTCTTTAACCATTTAATCTTTGCAGCTATTGTTACTGTTTTATGGATAATCTTTTTCTTATTGAAGAGAGATTCTCTTCGATTATCACAAATGAGGGAGAAAATATCTAAACTTGAGAGGTTGGAAGAGCAAATAAATGTTTTTACAAAGAATGAGTTTATGGAAAAAGCAAAAGTGATTTGGACTGGTTTAAAGAGAAGAAATGAGCGTGGTAGGGTTATATTTATTTCTATCAATCCTTCCTTTCAGCATACAGAAAAAGCACTTGTGAAAACGATTGGTAATACTCTTATGACAACAGTTCGAGGGAATTTTGATTTAGTAGGCAGGTATGATGCGAATACATTCATTGTCTTGTTGCAAAACACGGATGAACAAGGAAAAGAGATTGTGCTAACTAGGTTCAAGAAGCTACTTGAAGATTACGTAGATTCTTCGGATCAAATATTCACTGTATTTGACGAAGAACTAACTGATGAATTTTTTGAGAATGAATTATATAGTGGTGAAGCCCAATGACTTATGTATTAGTTGCTATTATGATCTTTTTTTGGATAATGCTTATCTTTTATTCCGTTTTGACCATAGCTGGAGCAATTGATCGAAGTAAACAAAAGGAAGTGGAAATTGAAGATTATCCACCTGTTGATGTTTTAATACCAGCACATAATGAAGGAGTAGTTATAAGAAGTACTTTAGAAGCTATGGCGTCTCTTGAATACCCTGGACATTTGAATGTATATGTACTTAATGATAATTCAGAAGATGAAACGGGAATCATAGCTGAAGAGTTTGCCCATGTATATAGAAGTATCCATCATATTAATGTACCTCCAGGCAAGCCTAAAGGAAAATCAAGAGTGTTAAATTATGGTCTATCTATATCAGACAGTCCTTATTTCATTATTTTCGATGCAGATAACCAGCCAGAACCAGAAGCAGTGAAATTGCTGGTAAGTAAAGCTGAAACAACCGAGAACGCTGCGGGAGCAGTCGGTTATGTTAAAACCCTGAATATGAATAAGAACTGGTTGACTAGAATGATTGGGCTTGAATTTCAGGTGCACCAACTTATGATGCAAAGTGGTAGATGGTTACTTTTCCGAACAGGATCGCTAACAGGTACGAATATGTTGTTGAGACGGGAAGTCATTACAGAGCTAGGTGGATATGACCCTTATGCTTTAGCTGAAGATGCCGAGCTCACCATGCGTATTTCATCGGCAGGTTTAGTTTTACCAATTGTTGCTCAAGCGCGTACGTGGGAACAAGAACCTGAAACGCTGAAAACCTTAGTGAAACAGCGAACCCGGTGGTTTCAAGGGAATATTTATTTGCTTGAAAAGGCATTATTCAATAAAAGCTCTTGGCAGAAGAAAACTGTCGTGCATACCCTTCACCACCTATCGGTTTATTTATTTTTCGTTATACTATTGAGTATATCGCATGTATGGTTTGTCATAGGAATCTTCGGACTCAGATCAGATTTTATTGAGAGCCCGTTAATTATGTTCTGGTATATGAGTTATGTTGTCTATACTATCCAGCACGCAAGTGCGATGGTATTTGATAAAACGGTTAGTATTTATAATAGCTTTATATCGGTTATAATGTACTTTACCTACTCTCAAGTGTTTCTCATTCTATTGATTCGTAGTCTGTTTTATTATATTAAAAATAGACGGGGAAAGAATCAAGTGGAATGGGATAAGACTATTAGGTTTTAAAGGGGTCATATATGCGGAAAATTATAGGGATTTTCATTAGTTTAGCTTTTGTAGGGGGAGCTTTTTTCATGCTTAATCAGGAAGAGCCATCCACAAAAAAGTTCATAGAGAATAATTTTATTAATCAAGATGAGAAAATCAAAACGTATATAAAAGAGAAAGAATTTTTAACGGAGAGTATTGGATTTTATATGCAGTTTTTACTACAGACAAATCAGGAAAAAGCTTTTCAGCAGCAAACTAGAATTGTTCAGGAAATCTCCCAAGGCGGCTTTGTTCCATGGAGGAGCCAAGATGCTCATTCCAATGCCTCTGTTGATGATCTCCGAATTATGAAATCGTTATACGAGGGAGCAAATAAGTGGGATGGCAAGTATGAAACTACTGCTAATGAAATTAAATCTTTTCTCAAAGAACATCAAATGAAAGATAATTTGATTGTCGATTTCTACGATATGAATTCTGAGAAAGCTTCTGAAGAAGTTCATTTATCCTATATAGATGCTGAAGCGCTCGACTATTTTGACCCTCCAATAAAAGAAGCACATGAAAAGTTATTAAGAAAAGTGAAGGACGAAGTGTATTTCCCTGAAGTCTACCAAGTCGATTCAGAAAAATTTAAGTATCAATCAGAAGTGAATATGATAGATCAAAGCCTGATAGCTTTGAATAGTAGTCTTCTTGGTTTTCAACCAGACAGTTTTTTTGCATTCGTTGAAGAAGAAATGAGGGAGACAGGACGGATATATGGAAGGTATGATAGAAGTACAAGGGAACCCACTGTAACCTACGAGTCTCCTTCTGTTTATGCGTTTTTAACAATGACGTATATTGAAAATGAAAATCTAAATGATGCACGGACTTTTTATGAAAGAATGAAAGAGCTCCAAACTGATGATGGAGGCTACAAGAGTAGTGATGACAATGCTCACTTTTTCGATAATATCCTTCCGGCAATTGCTGAAGAAAGATTTCTGAATTATAGCTAAGGTGTTATGACTCCTTGCTTTCTTGGTAGAAAGCAACTCCGTTTATGTTTCTAAAACACCCCGAATGTTCTTAAAATGTTCCTGTTTTTTCACCCATTTAGGAACATCGAAATCCCATCACACCAAAGGCTTCGAGAGACATGTTCCTATGTTCCTATTTCTACAAAGAACTAGATATAAAAAACTTCTCGCGAAAATCAGGAACGTAGGAACATGTTTTGAATTCGAGGTATTATTAGAGGCAAACCTTGATATTTTATTAGGTTTCTACCGAGATTAGAGCTTTGCATAAAATTTTCATCTGGAGAAGAGAGGATGAAATAAAATGAGCAAATTATATATCACTGTTAACGCTAGAGATATCTTTTTGGAAGTTTCGTCTTCGCGGGAAGCGAAGCAAGCGTATATGGAAATCAAAAAGGTTTTTCCAGAGGCTTAGTCTCACTTTTATCGGAGCTAGCGATACATCCTCCTTGCAACGATCTTATCGTTATGTCTATAAGTCCCGAATAACGAAGACGGTTCCTCAATTCGTGGAAATGCTTAACGATCCTCCGCACCCTGAAATATAAAATTCTAATTGTAATGTCAAAATACATTGGCGTTGAATCGTTTCCTCGATTGTAAAATTAAGCGAGACACTATAAAAGGACATGTCATGATATACTCAACCCATAACTACCAAAGTTAAGGATGTAACATGATGGCACAGTTATCATTACTAAATACAGCTGAGATGTGTTATTTTACGCAACATCAAAAATATATCAATGGGGTTTTAAAAACGAAAGCGGAATTAAGCAGCTTATTTGAAGCGGAAGGTAAAGACACCAACCAATGGAAAGATAGCATTCATACGAAATATATAGCGTGAATATTTAAAGCCGAACTTTTGAAGATTGGGATGGTTTAAAAGCAAAAGGGGACGCATGTAAGCGCCCCCTCCTTAATTAAATTAAAATAATCTTTCTATTCCTTGTGTTACTATCTCATATACAAATATGGTCACAGCAATGGTAGATCCTAAAAAGAAATAGAACTTTTTTTTGCTCATTGTAATTTTGTTGTTATTGCTTGACTCTTTGATCTTTGACATTACTAAACCACCTTTTTGATTAAATTACCACCAACAAGTGGTAAAATGCTGAGCACCGTCGGCGACAGTACCACCAATTGCTCCAACACCGGCCCCAGGACCTGCTCCAACACCGCCGACAGCTGCGCCACCAACTGCACCGGTAGCACCACCAGCAACAGCACCGCCGACAAGACTCTTACCAAAGTTTGACCAAGAGCACCCGCTTGCTGCCATAACCATTCCATTTGAATCTCCATTAGTTATTGAATTACCGGTAATACCAAAATCATCAGCGATTAGTTCACCTTCTAAAATTCGCTCATTATTCATGTACATACCGTATACAAAAAAATTGTATAGCTCTTCACCGTAAATTTCTTTTACTACAGGATCTAATTCTAATAAACCTTCTTCATCGTTTGTTTCTGCAACTGAAGAAATTCCTGTTGATAAAACTAAAGTCGCCAGGATATAAAATATTATAGATTTTGGGTTATTGGCAAAATAGTTATTCATATCTATTAGACTCAACAAACCTAAAGGCTGCTTTTTTAATATCTTTATGCGCAGATAAGCAGGTAATCAAACAATGTCGTTCCCCCTATGTTTCGGCTGTTTGGTTAGCTGCTTTTCTATATATATCAAACCAATTTAAAGGAGAGGATTGTATGTCAGCTATTGCTGAAAAACCAAAGCAACAGAATATGTTGCAAGGGCCTTGTATAGTCGATTTCGGGCGATTATAGGGCATGAATAAATTCGATAGAATCAAATGTCCTTACCTGTTTTGATCACCTATAATGTTGTGAGAATTTTTAGTTTCTTCTAGTACTCTAGTTTAACTAGTTTACAACCTCATAATAGTGTGTTACATTAAAGTTGTTAAATTCGTTAAAAAATAATTTAATAAAATTAATGCGACAATGAATGACTTATTTTTTTTATGCAAACAACCCCCTTTTTAAACATATAAAAGTCATTCGTTGTTGCCCTAATGTTAGTTCAAATAATCGAGGAGGTTTTTCATATGGCAGAACGATATGATTACGTTGTAGTTGGAGCTGGTAGTGCGGGCTCGATTATGGCAAACCGTCTGAGTGAAGATGGCAAAAAGAGTGTTTTAGTATTAGAAGCAGGTCGTAGTGACTATGCGTGGGATTTATTAATTCAAATGCCGGCTGCGTTACCATTCCCGGCTGGTAAAAGTCTATATGATTGGAAATATGAATCAGATCCAGAACCTTACATGGGTGGTCGTCGTATTTCGCACGCTCGTGGTAAAGTATTAGGTGGATCAAGTTCGATCAATGGTATGATTTATCAACGTGGTAACCCAATGGACTATGAGCGTTGGGGTTCTGATGAAGGCATGGACGATTGGGATTATGCTCATTGCCTTCCATACTTCAAACGTTTAGAAAATACAGTTGCAGCAGATAAAGATGATCCGTATCGTGGCCATGATGGTCCGTTCACCTTAACGCGCGGCCCGGCGAAAAATCCGTTGTTTAAAGCATTTTTCGATTCAGCGGTTGAAGCGGGTTATAACCGGACGCCAGACGTTAATGGTTACCGTCAGGAAGGGTTCGGTCCGTTTGATAAACACGTGAGTAATGGTCGTCGTATGTCAGCGTCACGTGCGTATTTACGTCCAGCGATGAAGCGGAAAAACTTAACCGTTAAAACACGTGCATTCGTACAACACATTGATTTCAGTGGTCGTCGTGCGCAAGGGTTAACGTATAAGCGAAACGGGAAAACGCATTATGTGGAAGCAGGCGAAGTGATTCTATCAGGTGGTGCGATCAATACACCGCAATTACTTCAATTATCAGGTGTCGGTGATGCAGAGCATTTACGTTCAGTTGGTGTTGATCCAGTTGTTCACTTACCAGGTGTCGGTGAAAACTTACAAGACCACTTAGAAGCGTATATTCAATACGAATGCCCAGAGCCTGTTTCAGAACAGCCGAACTTAAACAAAGCGAAAATGCCTTGGATTGGCTTGCAGTGGATTTTCGGCCGTAAAGGACCAGCTGCGACAAACCATTTTGAAGGTGGCGGCTTTATTCGTTCGAACGAAGAAGTGGATTATCCGAACTTGATGTATCATTTCTTACCACTTGCGGTCCGTTATGATGGTCAAAAAGCAGATGCCGATCACGGTTTCCAAGTTCACGTTGGTCCGATGTACTCGGATGCGCGCGGTTCACTTAAGATCCGTTCTAAAGATCCAAAGCAGCATCCAAGCATGGTGTATAATTACCTATCAACAGAGCAAGATCGTCGTGAGTGGATTGAAGCAGTCCGTATTACGCGTAAAATTATGTCGCAACCAGCGATGTCAAAATATAATGGTGGCGAGATTTCACCAGGACCAGATGTACAAACGGATGATGAGATTTTAGACTGGGTCGCAAAAGATGCGGAAACAGCTCTTCACCCATCATGTACAGCGAAAATGGGGCCTGAATCAGATCCGATGGCCGTTGTTGATCCGAAGACGATGAAAGTTCATGGCTTAGACAATCTACGTGTCGTGGACGCATCAGCTATGCCATACGTTACGAATGGTAATATTCATGCGCCCGTGTTAATGTTAGCTGAGAAAGCAGCTGACTTAATTCGTGGTAAGAAGCCGTTAGAAGCTGAGGATCTACCATTTTATCGTCACGGTGTCGATCCGAAAGATGCGGGGGCAGTTGAAGCTTAAAATCTAGACAAGACGCTGTTCATGGATTGGCAGCGTCTTGATGTGATATTAAACCTTAACCGATAGGAGTGGATCATAATGACTTTAAAACAGAAACAATATATTAATGGGGAATGGGTCGACGCGAAGTCTGGCAACACGCGTGACATCATTAACCCGTATAACCAAGAAGTCGTCGCAACCGTTCCAGAAGGCGATGAAACTGATGCACAGGCAGCAATCGCAGCAGCACGTGAAGCATTCGACCAAGGTGATTGGGCGACAATGCCAGCGACAGAACGCGGCAAAATCGTGCGCAAAATTGCTGACTTCATCGAACGTGACCGTGAAGAATTGGCACGCTTAGAATCATTAGACACAGGTAAAACGGTAGAGGAAAGCCGTGGCGACATGGATGATATCGCTGGTGTTTTCCATTATTACGCAGAAATCGCAGATAAAAATGGTGGCGAAATTATTGAATCACCACTACCAAACTCGATTAGTAAAGTCGTTCACGAACCAGTCGGCGTTTGTGGTCAAATTACACCGTGGAATTACCCACTACTTCAAGCGTCATGGAAATTAGCGCCAGCTCTAGTGGCGGGTAATACACTGATCATGAAGCCGAGTGAAATCACACCACTGACGACCATTAAGACATTTGAATTAATGGAAGAAGCGGGTGTACCGAAAGGTGTCGCTAACCTTATCCTTGGCGCTGGTCATGATGCGGGTGCTGAGCTATCAACGAATCACGATGTCGACTTGATTTCATTTACAGGCGGTATTGTGACAGGTAAGAAGATTATGCAAGCGGCGAGCACGAATGCGAAGAACTTAGCGCTTGAACTAGGCGGGAAAAATCCGAATGTGATTTTTGCAGATGCTGACTTTGAACTAGCGGTTGATCAAGCATTAAACGGTGTCTTTTTCCACGCGGGTCAAATTTGTTCAGCAGGTACGCGTCTAATTGTCGAAGAAAGCATTCATGACGAACTAGTCGAAGCCCTTGTTGAACGGGTGAAGCGATTCAAAATCGGAAGCGGATTTGACGAAGGTACACAAATGGGACCACTCATCTCGGCAGAACATCTCGCAAAAGTCGAGAAATACGTTGAGACAGGCATTAAAGAAGGCGCAACATTAGCTGTTGGTGGTAGTCGTCCAGACGATCCCGAATTACAAGACGGCTTCTTCTACTTGCCGACGATTTTCACGGACTGCACAACAGATATGGAAATCGTTCAAGAAGAAGCATTCGGTCCGATTATTACTGTCGAGAAATTCACACGTGAAGAAGAGGCCGTGCAACTCGCGAATGATTCGATTTACGGCCTGGCTGGTGGCGTATTCACTAATGATGTCGCTAAAGCTGAACGCTGCGCTGCGAAAATGCGCATGGGTACCGTTTGGATTAATGAATTCAACGTTTACTTCCCACACGCACCATGGGGTGGCTATAAACAATCAGGTATTGGTCGTGAACTAGGTAAGCTCGGTTTAGAAGAATATACTGAAACAAAACACATCCTCCAAAATACGAAACCAGAACCACTTAATTGGTTCTAAAATGCAGCCCCTCTCACTTGTTCATCTTTGAATAGAGTGAAAGGGGTTTTTGTTATTCTCTTATAAATTCATACTCATTTTCCATAGCTAAATTTATATTCATATAAAATTTTTGAAAATGGCTTACTTCATTATCATCTGGCGGTTGAAAATCAAGATTATTAATTTCTGCAGAATACTTACTAAAGTCTTTTTTACTTTCTTCTAAGTTAAAACCAATTTCTAAGTGTTCATTGTTGTTTTCAAAACGAATTGTAAATTCTTTATCATCACGATCCAATTCATATGTGCCTTTTCCAAGTTGAGTACTTGTGAATTCATTTTCATTCAAAAATTCTAATGTCAGAAAAGTTTTATACCAATCATCATCAATCTCTTCTCTAGATACATCTGGTGGAATCAGACTTATTGCTTTGTGACTAATCGCAAACATTTTTCCAGATAAATCATTTTTACCATCACAAGCTGGTAAAATAAACAAAGTCAAGATTGTTAGAAATATTAATCCTTTTTTCATAACGAATCCCTCCTTTCTTAATAGATATTACTTTGACCGAATTTCAATGTACCACTGAATGTAGTGTTAGTTACGCCAATCCTAAGAGTAAAACCGATTAAAGTCAAATAATTCAAAAATTAACTATATTTATTTTTAGTATCCACAAACCCAGTCCATGCAACATAATCACGGCTTAATTGTACTTAGATTTGCACATTGATTTTCAATTTAATGAAACTCAAGTGATTCGACATGAGTTGATTAATAGGGGATTTTTAAGTATGATGATGTTAATTGTATTGAAGGTTCCATGTATAACTCGAAAATGTCCATCCTCAAGGTTTTACTTCATAAGTATTAAAGAGTCCGCTTAATATTAAACCATCATTGTCCCTAATCTGCATTGTTACAAAATTAGAAAAAAAGTACAGAACCATGTTTACGATTTCACATGATTCTGTACATCATAACAAAATGAATCAACTGGTAAATTCATAAGTGTTTCCTGTTATTCGGTACTAAAAATTTGTAACTATAACTTCATGTTAATCAATAGTACCTAAATCATCTTCAATTTCTCCGCTGGTCGTAACGTAGTTGTTATCCAGGCTTGTCGAATCACTAGCTGACAAATCATCAGCAGAGTACGTTGAAGTAAATGAAACGATTAATGAAAGACTGAATAAGAGATAAAAAACTTTTTTCATGGTAAACCCTCCTTGTCATATATAAATAAATTATATAACATTATAAAAATATCAGTATTAACTAAATATAAGCAATAGTCAAATAATTCAGGGTATTTAATACGATTATCTAGCGCAGACATCACAAAATATAAAAATAGTTATATTTTAATGCTGAGGAGGAAGCATGGATGGACGAACAATGGATCGGGGAAAAGATAAAGGATCTAAGAAACTATTATGGCCTATCAAAAAAGGAATTGTCAGATGGAATCTGTACACAGGCTTATATTAGCCAAGTTGAATCAGGCAACAAAAATGTAGCTTCACATATTTTATATCAATTAGCAGAGCGATTCGGAGTGGATGTGGATTATATTTTGTTTGCATCTAATAATGAGAGATTTGATTATATAATGGAAGTTGAACGGCAAGCTAGGGCGCTAGTTGAAACTAAAGATTTTCATTCACTTATGAATTTAGTTAAAGCGGAAGAAAATAGCCCTTTGATGGAGGTGGCACATTTTCATCAATTCTTACTCTGGCATAAAGCGATTGCAATTCGTTACGTTGAAAATAATCTTGACCAAGCCTTATCAGTGCTACAAGATGCGTTGAAATTAGCCAAAACGACTAATAAAACAGCTTCTGAAAGAGAAGTGCATATATTATCTAATATCGGTAATATATATGCTGAAAAAGAAGAGTATTTATTGGCAATCGATTTTTATGAAACAGCTTTAAAGAATTTAAGGCTGATTCCATTGTATGAAACTAAGTTAGAGACTGGTTTATTATATAATTTGGGCAGAGTCTACTTTATACAAAATAAGATTAATAAAAGTTTAGCATGTTGTGATGAAGCTATTCGATTGTGCAAGAGACATTTCACTTTTCATGGATTAGGTGAGTCTTATTTTATTCAGGGGCATTGCTATAAAACATTGGATGATCTTGAGGCAGCGCGAACGTGTTTCATGAATGCTAGAAGTTTGTTCAGTGTAATTGATCATGAGAAGTTTGTGGAAAAAGTAGATAATCAATTGAATAAATTAGAAGATTGCGAGTAATTTCGACATAACTTAACAAAAATAGACAAAAATTATTACTATTTTTATAATTATTTAGTTTATGAAAGTAATGAGTAGTATTTCAGATATAATCGAGTGACATGATGCGTGAGTCCAAACGCATCATTTTTTTGTCTGTGATAGTGTGACTATAACGCTCATTAACTTCTTCATAACTCGTTGCTGATCAATCTGAATCTAAACTAGCAAGTGATCAATCAACCAACCAAACGTAGTCTACTATTTTGTAATTGAAAAAGCAAGCCATCGAATAATCTAGTTAAACATGCAGATGTTGTGTTGAAGTTAGTGGTGCGAATCAAAGTTATGATGTAAAAGTCATAACAAAAATTTGGAAAGGGGACATGATTGTGAAAAAGTTAATTGTTGTCGTGAGTATGCTGGTATTATTTTTAGTGCCGATGCATACGGTGTTCGCTGAAGAAGGTAATGGCCAAAGCACTGACGAATACTTGGTGCAGTTTGATGGTCCAGCTAAGAAAGGTTTGCTTAATGCTTTCGGTGTCGAGGGTGATAAGGTCTTACATGAATTTGATTTGTTACCCGTCTATCATTTGGAACTGACTGAAGAACAAGCTAATGGATTAAGTAATCATCCCCAGATTAAATTTGTTGAAGAAAATGCAGAAGCAGAAGCATATGCTCAAGATACACCTTGGGGAGTACCTCGTGTAGAAGGTGATACATCACAAAACAATGGTTACACCGGAGCAGGTGTTGATGTTGCGGTTCTAGATACTGGAATCGATCGGTCACATGAGGATCTAAATGTATCAAGTGGTCACTCAGTGTTTGGTGATTCACCTTATGCTGATGGACAAGGACACGGCACTCATGTTGCAGGCACGATTGGTGCGAACGATAACAATACAGGTGTTGTTGGCGTTGCTCCTGATGCGTCGTTACACGCTGTTAAGGTGTTAGATGACGATGGTAGTGGCTCATATGCTGGGATTGCAGAGGGCATTGAGTGGGCTATTCAAAATGATATGGACGTTATTAATATGAGTTTAGGTGGCTCTTCAAGCTCATCAATTCTAAAACAATATTCAGACATGGCTTACTCTGAAGGTATATTAGTTGTAGCTGCAGCTGGTAATAGTGGTAACGCATGGGGCTGGGGTGACACAGTTGGTTACCCAGCAAAATATGACTCGGTTATTGCAGTAGCAGCGGTTGACCAGAATAATAACCGTGCAAGCTTCTCAAGTCATGGTCCAGACGTTGAATTAGCGGCGCCTGGTGTTAGCGTGCAAAGTACTGTACCAGGTAATGGTTATGATTCATTAGATGGTACATCAATGGCTTCACCACATGTTGCTGGTGTTGCAGCACAAGTTTGGGAAGCAAAACCCAATCTTACAAATGATGAATTACGCTCGTTACTACAAACAACAGCAAACGATTTAGGTAACCCAGATTACTATGGTAATGGTTTAGTTCAATCATACGACGCGATCAGTCAGTAATAGGTTGATAGATTGAGATATTAATTATATTAAACATTCAATAAAAAGCTTGCTGGGGCAGTAGAGCTCGGAAAGTAGGAGTTAGGAATTTAAATTTCTAACTCCTATTTTTATGGTAATTCGAATTTCGTAGATTACTAAGACGTTGGAATGTTGTATTAGTTTTAATTTTGAAAATTTTTGATGATGAGGGGGCTGCATTTTTGGTTTTTTATGGTAATATGGAATCAAATTACTATTCTGCGTTTAGCGTCATAATGAGTTTCGATAAGGGGGGTTAGGATGTTAAAACGTATTATTCAACAATTTGATATGGACGTTTTATCGATGGATGAGGTTGAAGATTCCCGTAGTTCAACAGTTTATAAATGTACTTTATCGACTGGGTACAATGTTTATTTGAAAATTCCTTTTACAAAATTGAAGTTTCAGCGAGAGTTAGAAGCTTATGACATATTAAATGGTAATGTCTCGATTCCAGAGATGAAGGATTATTGGTCAGGTGATGCAGAATGTCCAGGTGCTTTTGTATTGTCTGAATTAAAGGGGAGGCCTTTAACATCTAATGCTACACCCAAAATAGCATATCAAGTGGGTGTTCTTCAGGCTAGAATGCATTCGCTTCGTCCGCCAGCACACCAAAAGTTAGTTGGAATGAAAAATCAATTCCCGAATTGGTCTCATTTTGTCGAACAACAATTTTATAGTTTTGCTGAAGATGTTAGAGAGATTCTGGATGAATATTTATATAAACAGGCTGTTGAGAAATTTGAAAGCGTGAAACACGATCTTCCTCCTCCTGATGGACCAAGTTTCATACATATGGATTTTCGGCCAGCGAATATAATTGTTGATGAAGATGATGTCACAGGGGTGATCGATTTCGAAAGTGCAAGGTTTGGTTCCACAGAAATTGATTTCACAAAACTTTATCGTGATTTTTTAAGTTATGATGAAAGATTATATAGTGCATTCCAGGAAGGTTATAAACAGTATTAGACCATTAATTGATTTAGACCAAGTTTTGCCCTTTTATCAGTTCACGGATGCTTTTAATAGTATTGGTTGGTGCAAGCGGCGTGGGATTGAACAAAATGCTTCTTTTTTTGAAGAAAATTTAATGCGATTAAAAACGTGGTTGTTATGAGATGGTTTTATCTTGTGATTGTGAACACATTTTTGTCTACAGATATTTAAAATATTGAGCGATTATTTTAATAAATTATTGAAAAGGAAGGTTATATGACCAAGACGTATGAATTTTTTAGTTTGTTTTTAAAAGAAAATGTTTATAATAAAATGAATTTATTTTGGGTCGTTTTCATTCCGCTGATTTTATTCTTGATTAATTATAGCAACTGGTTTGTTAATCGACCTCAAGAGCAAGAAGCCTATTTGGTATTGGCCTTTTTTTGGAGCCTCATGATTTTAATTTCGGCGGTGATTAATACAGCTGTTTCCCTTTTTATGATGCGTGAAGAGGGATTTATGAAGATGTTTAGTTTTATTGCAGGGTCAAAACGCTCAATTATTTTCGGAAAAGGTTTGGCGAACTTGTTGTTTCTGATTGTATCGATGGTCGTGTTCAATTTAGTCGTTGCTTTACTATTTCAAATGAATCCATTCATGTTGATTATGAATAGTTTACTCTTAATTGCTGTGACCTTTATTCCAGTAGTGCTGTTCTTTTCGTGGATCATGACCTTACCATTTAAGGAGGATTCAATTGCGCCGGCGTTTAGTTTGCTGACCATCGTTTTAATGTATCTAACGAGCGATATGGTTGGGGTGCAATCTCCGTTGTTTCTAATTAATCCGGCTGAATTTATTTTGCGCGTAGCTGAAGCGGTTATTATTTCTGATGTTGTGGATGTAACGAATATGTTGACCCTGGCCAGCGTAGGTTGCATATATATGATCATTGGCCTAGTAACCATTAAACTTGCGAATTTAGAATCCAGGACGATTCGACAATAGGAGGTGTTGGTGTGGAAATTGTGAATATGGATTTTCGGTATCAAGAGGGCGGAAGAAAGATTCTAGACAATGTTAATGTGAGGTTGAAACCTGATCAATTAAATGTCGTGCTAGGTTTGAACGGTTCGGGTAAGACGACGTTGTTTAATATTATGGCTGGTTCGCTAAAACCAAATGCTGGTGAATTGAGTGAATGGGTGAAGAAATCTGAAATAGCTTATCAAGTCCAAGGGGTTCCGTTTCTGAATGCATTGAAAGGCAAAGATTTGGTGCGATTGTTTTTGAAGACGGCATCGAGACCATTTGACGTGCAGAATCCTGTCTTCTTCGATGGGATGAATGAAAGAGAGCAATCACTTGCTAAGCATTTATGGCATTTGAAACTTGGTGATATGTCACTTGGCGAAAGAAGATGGTTGATGGTGACGGCGATGTGTGCACTTGATCGGAAGCTATACATATTTGACGAACCGACATCTGGTGTTGATCCCGACTCACGGTTAAACGTGTTAAATCGGCTGGAGTCTGTTGCTAGTAGTTCTGGTCAATACGTGGTCATGTCAACGCATACGTTACAAGAACTGGGGCATGTCGAGTGTCATATCTTTTTGGTACATGATGGAAGAATCGTTTTTGAAGGATCTTATACCGATTTAACATCCGTGCATCAGAATCCTGATGAGGCGTTTCGTGAGTTGGTTCGGAGTTGATCGTTAATACAATTTAGATC
This sequence comes from Alkalibacillus flavidus, assembly GCF_040545925.1. Lineage (NCBI taxonomy): Bacteria > Bacillati > Bacillota > Bacilli > Caryophanales > Bacillaceae > Alkalibacillus > Alkalibacillus flavidus. Next base: position 137,612 of record NZ_JBEPMX010000005.1, on the reverse strand, counting down.
GGAATATAAGTTCGACATAGATATAGAAAATCGCACGAAGGATCAAGTCCTCAGTGCGATTTTTGTTTATTTATCCGGCGTGTTGTGCGTCTTTTGTTTGCTGATTGAGATAGTGCGCAAGTGTATTGGCGATTGCTTGCATGCCGAATTGTTCGACTTTAGCTTCGGCGTCTGAATTGTAGTTGGTATTCGTGTTGACGTCATATGTGTACAGGTATCCAGCTTCATCGCGAATAAATTCGATCCCCGCAAATGTAATCTTGTTTTGCTTTAAAAACTGCTCGTATTGGGTGATGATTGGATCGTCAAAGTCTGTGATGATTTGAAATTTGTCGCGCGTATTCTCAGTCGTCATGCAAAATTGGTCTTCAATCGAGCAAGCATCAGCTGGGCATAATTCGAAACCTTCTGATGTGTCGACGTTTACCGCGTAGAAAAACTGCCCATTAATAAATTCGCACCGTGTGATCGATGAATCAGGTGACTCAATATATTGTTGCAGTAATGTGATGCCATCGATTGGCTCTTCGAAATCGTCTGAGTACACGTATTGTTTTAAGCCTTCGACGCTATAAAATAATTGCACACCAAGCCCTTTGCCAGCGCGATTATGTTTCGTAATGAACGGGGGTTTCCATTTGTTTCGCTGATTCGATTAATTGATCTTTACCAGTAGTCACGATTGTTTTCGGTGTGCGAATTCCGGCTTTTTGCAAGGCGCTATATTGTCTCGCTTTGTTGATTTCTAAATCGAGCGCGTGGCTGCCATTTAAGACGACACGATCATGTTCTTCTAGCCAAGCAAGCACTGCTGAAGTGAATTCGGGAGCATATCGGTGTGAGCGAGTATGTGATGATGCGCTCATGCGATTATAGAAAATACCTTCAGGTGGTGCCTCGGATAAATCGATCGATCCTTGGTCGATGAACCAATCTTCATACGGCACGCCTAATGCTTCGAGTGCTTTGAAGAGGGGTTCTGACCATTCTGCGTTTTCATGGATGGCGTATATTTTTTGAGTCATTTTTAAAAACTCCTTTAATTCTGATGTGTTTACTAGTATATTCAATTTTTAATGAAATGCCAATCGAAAAGTTTTGAGTTTAAGTGATGCCCTTATTTTACTGTGCAGCTGGGATAAGCTATAATGAAAGGTCAAAGGCAAAAAGAAAGTTAGGTCGTGACTATGAGTAAACGTAAAAAGCAACAGCAACAATCGAATTATAATCAAACGAAACCCAAAGATGCTAAGCATGGGAACGTAAAGCCGCGTGACAAGTCACCGCAAAAAGAGCAAACGGCGAAAGTGACGTGCACAGGCTTTACGAATGATGGTAAGGGCATTGCTGAATGGGAAGGTAAGCAGTTGGAAGTGCCGTATTTACTGCCTGGCGAAACGGCTGAGATTTATGTTACGAAAAAAGGGCGGTTCGTGAATGCTAGTGTGAAACGCATTCTTGAAGCGGCCGATAGTCGCGTGAAGCCACCTTGTCCGTATTACTATGATTGTGGTGGTTGCCAGCTCCAACATATGGGCAATCGCGCGCAGGGTCACTTTAAGCAAGATGTGGTTAATGCGCTCATGAAACCATTTGGTAAGCCGAACGCGATTATGACGATGGATCATCCGTATGATTACCGGAATAAGAGTCACACATCTTTTGGCATGAACCGAAAACGGCAGATTATTGGTGGCTTGTACGCGCAAAACAGTCACCGCATTATCCCAATGGATGAGTGTTTGATTCACGACCCGAAAGCCGATGCAATCGTTGGCACGATTAAAGGCATGATGAAGTCGTTTAAGATGGAGCCTTATAATGAGGACACAGGGCGCGGGTTTTTACGCCACGTTTTAGTGAAAGTTGGCAAGAAGACGGGCGAAATCATGGTCGTCTTAATAGCAGGCACTCAAATGTTTAAAGGAAAAAATAATTTCATTAAAGCGCTGCGTAAGGAACACCCTGAGATTTCGACGATTTTATTAAACGTCAATGATAAGAATACGAGCATGGTACTTGGAGATCAAGAGAAAGTATTGTTCGGTAAAGGCACAATTACTGACGAGTTGTGCGGTTTGAAGTTTGAGATTTCATCGAAGTCGTTTTATCAAATTAATCCTGAACAAACGGAAAAGCTGTACGGCAAAGCGATTGAAATGGCTGGGTTAACAGATGAAGAAACCGTCATTGATGCATATTGCGGTGTGGGCACAATCGGCCTCGTCGCCAGTCAGCAAGCCGGACGCGTCATCGGTGTGGAATCAAATAAAGACGCTATCCGCGATGCGATTCGTAATTCCAAGCGTAACGGCATCCAAAACGCTCGTTTTTACCAAGGCGATGCTGGCGAATTCATGACACAAATGGCCATGCACGGTGACCAAGCAGACGTCGTGATCCTAGACCCACCACGGACAGGAAGCGACGAAGCCTTTTTATCAAGCGTCGTGAAACTCAAGCCGAGTCGCGTTATTTATGTCTCTTGCAATCCAGAAACCCAAGCTCGCGACATGAAATACCTTACAAAAAACGGTTACCAGGTTGAAGAAATGCAACCTGTTGATATGTTCCCTCAGACCTATCATGTTGAATCTGTGGCGAAGTTGACGTTGAAAATGTAACCCAACAATAAAGTTGTACCATTCATAAAAAAGTCATAACAAATCGGCTAATTCGTGAGAATAAAGTTGAAACAGACGTCTGAGAGACGAGAGGGAGAAGGTTGATATCCTGCGTTTCTCAGGCGTTTTTGTGTTACGAGTTTATTGTGTGTGTGAATAAAGTCATGACACATTTTTTGAAACAAAATCGGAAAAAATCGGGGTTTGTGTTACGACTTTATTATGAAAGGCGACGATGGCATGCGGGTTGAAGGGGTGAAAAGTGTTACGAGTTTATTGTGAATTCACATAGTAGAGACATAAAAACGGTGTTTTTATAAGGATATAGGTAGTATAGGGAATGAAAAGATTATGAGGAAGAAGTGTGAGAGGTAAGGCATAAGTGGGTCAAGGCTCTAAGGGAGAGAATCAGTTACCAGTTGATTGTTGTGCAAGCAAACATGGTCATAATATTTGATCCTAAACCTGAATATGCATATGATTTGGTCTTTTATTAAATATATCAACCATTATTTGAGTTAACGTTTACATCCATCGACAACATCACCCTTCATACCATAAAAATCAACCAATGATGTCTATGTATCCTTTTTGAAATGACGAATTGTAATATTAAGTGCAACACCTAAAAAAAAGCAGCTCATAACAGTTTCGTGTAAAATGTAGATAACCACATCAAACATATACACGGAGGTCCTGTTATGAGCTACCAACATCTTACCACATTTGAGCGAGCACGGATAGAAACAATGATGGATCAAGGATTATCATTAAGGCAAATTGGCAAGAAATTAAAGCGAGCAGCTTCAACGATTTCACGAGAGCTTAAACGCAATGCCATCGATGATACGTATTACCCTGAACAAGCACAAGATCACTATCAAAAGCGTCGTTTAAACTGTGGTCGATCGGTTAAATGGTCCCCAAACCTTGCCGACCGCATTCATGCCAAACTTAGCCTGACCTGGTCGCCTGAACAAATCGCTCATGGTGAATTAAAAGGCGACATCAGTTTCAAAACCATCTATCGTTGGTTGTATCAAGGGTGGTTACATAACGCCACACCTCAAATGCTTCGTCAAAAAGGCAAAAGACAAAAACCTCGCGAAACAAGAGGACGATTTAATATCGGAACATCCATTAAACATTGCCCTAAAGAGGTCCGAAAACGAGAAACATTTGGTCACTGGGAACTAGGTAGTGTTGTTTCTAGTCGGGGACACAGCAAAGGTTGCCTAGCTACCTTTGTCGAACGAAAAACAAGGTGGTATACCGCGATTAAGACGCCTGATGGATGGCGCATTCCATGGAATGCGCCATCCATCAGTTTTATAACCAGTTGCCACCTGGTGCCTTTAAAACAGCTACTGTCGATCGCGGTAAGGAATTTGCGTGTTACCACAACATCGAACGAGAAACAGCTATTCGAGTCTATTTCGCAGAACCCTACGCATCTTGGCAGCGTGGCAGTAATGAAAATGCCAATGGCTTAATAAGAGAATTTTTCCCTAAGAAAACGGATTTAGCTAAGATTGATGATTCAGATTTAGACAAAGCTCTGGACTTAATCAATCATAGACCAAGAAAATGTTTGAACTGGAAATCGACACACGAAGCTTTTCAAGAAGAACTGTTGCACTTAAATTGACAAACTGTCTATTCAACTAACGTGGCAGCGCGACAAGTTTTGTCATAAGCACTTAAGAGTGAAAAGACAAAGGATCTCTACGTAAATCCTAACTTTATAACTGAGGGTAGGAATGATAAATCCACGTATTTTGAAACTACCCATTAACCATTAATACTCCTGCATGCATCATAATGGTTAATGGGGGTTGGAGCTCAGGTAAAGTCGGCAGAACAAAGATAGCTTACGTGTTACCAGCTAAGAAAAATACTATCCTTGTCCAAAAAAATATGGTAACCTATTATTGTTAACCTTTTTATATTTTTGGTTGACAATAATAATCGTATAGGGGGTCATCTTTTGATTAGGAGTAAATCAAAACTAAGAGCAATTATTTTATGTGGTATTTTTGCAGCTGTAACAGCGGTATTGGCACAAATTGAGGTTCCACTGCCAATTGTTCCTATTAGTGGGCAAACATTAGCAGTAGGGTTAACGGCAACGATTATTGGTAGCAGGTACGGTGCGATTGCAATGACTTGTTATGCCTTATTAGGGGCAGTGGGTTTACCAGTTTTTGCTGGATTTAAAGGTGGAGTACAAGTATTAGTTGGTCCAACTGGCGGATACATATTCGGCTTTATTGTCACAGCGTTTGTAACAGGCTTTATCTTAGAAAAAACAAAACATAATATAACGATGGCAATGGTAGCCAACACTGTTGGAATGATTATTACGCTTGTTTGTGGAGCGGTTCAGTTGAAAATTGTATTGGATATGACTTGGAATCAAGCTCTAGCCGCAGGAGTTTATCCGTTTATTGTAGTTGGACTTATCAAGGCATATTTAGCTAGTTGGCTCGGAATTACTGTCAGAAATAGGTTAATTCAAGCTAAACTAATAGACCCTAGACCGACAAACAAAGTAGCTGCATAAGAATAGAAAAACCTCACTCAATAGAGTTGAGGTTTTTTATACTTTGAGGATGGATGCTAATATTTATTTTATTCAATAAAAGGTGATTATGTTAAACGAGAGCTGTTATTTAAAACAGTATCTTTTGTTGCACAGTACAATAGTTCGGTGATGATTTCGTTGACAAAAAGAAATATCTAAACAAATATAAACAGGCTGCCGAAATGATTGGGCAGCCTGCTTATATTTGTTTCTGAAAATCATAACAACAATGGATTTTAACATAAAGAATAAATAAGTTTTAGCAGCTGTTTTGTAATGTTATTCCAATTAAAGTCTTCTTACATATAATAGGTGAAAATGTAAAAGAATAAGATTAAATATTATAGAGGAAAGAAGGCATAACAATGCACATACTTTTTTCTTTATTGTTGTTGGCGTTAAACATTCAAAAAAAGACGTGGCGCAACTTTACCAATTATTACCCAGCCTTAATATATGTATGTGTGTTCAATGTTCTTTATTATATTTTATGTAGAGATTTTCTCATGTGGGAATTAAAAGATAAAACCTTAAGTAAGAGCGTGGTAAGGGCTTTGCACATCTTAGTCATAGTCCCGCTTTTAATCCTTTTGTACTTATCAAATCTCCCTGTGTCTTTATCAAAACAAATAGTTTATATAAACAAATGGATCATAATTTCTATATTTGTTGAGTTTATCGGACAAAAATTAAAAATGATTTCTTTCCATAATGGTTGGAATCTATATTGGTCAATTCTTATTTACATAAAAATGTATACTTATAGCATTCTTATGATTAATAGGCCATTACTAACATGGGTTATATCCACTGCTTCAACCATTTCGTTTCTGATAATGTTCAAAGTTCCAGTGAAGCACAATGTGCAAACACAGCTAAAGGAGTGGAGAAACGTTATGAGTTTCAAGTACCGTTAATTAGTAAGATCTTGAGATCTAAGGATTTAAAGATACATTCATAAACTATTCGTGGTTAATACGAAAGCTGGTGCAGTCTATTCGCCGTTACAGCCTAATTGCTTCATGTGAAGAATAAATAATAAGACTACGCGAAACAATAATCAATAGATGGCGCTTGCAATATTAACATTAGCTGTACAAATTTGTGTAATACAATAAATATCCAATATAAACACATACTAAGATAAGTGAGGGAGATGTCTTATGAAGGCAGATAAATCCGATGAATTATTTTTAAGGTTCATGTCAATTTTGACATTAGGTAGCTTGTTGTTATTGTTATTTAGGAAACCGCCAATTAAGGATTGGTTAGTAGTATATTTATTTAATGCTACCACTAACACAATACTTGATAATATTCTTGTGTCGTCTAAAATACTAAGTTATCCAGTACGATTTTTTCCAAAAGTATTTAACACACACATCTTATTTGATTTTTTAATCTATCCCACTTTTACAATTTTATATAATCAAATGACTGAAAAAGATAAGCTTGGTCCCATTATTTATAAATTGCTTTACTTTGTGGTTCCTATGTTACTTATTGAAACTTGGGCAGCTAAGAAAACTAATTTAATCGCTTGGAAAAAATGGTGGAAATGGTATCACACTTTATTAGGCTTTGTTTTCAAATCCTTAATAACTAGAAGTGTTCTTGGGCTTGTGAATAAAGTTGAAAATAAACAGAACAATGTTAATAATGTTTAATGGATAGATGAGAAACTGTTGAGGCGCTTGCTTAGTCAATTAAAATTGACTCACTGTATAATGCTTTGTCATTCATGAGTAAGGAAAAGGTCTTTAACTCGATGGTAATTCCACATTGATCTAGAATAATGGTTAATGAGAACGCTTGAGAGGTGTTGGGAAAAGAAAAATCCTAGCACCTTTTATTTTTTTGGAATGATATTCGAAAAATAGAAAAATTATGGCATATATAGTAGTGTAACGATTATAATATGAGTTAGGGAGGATTCAGATATGGAACATAAAAAACGGTTTGAAGAGCTGAATGTGGAGAAGCTCAATATAGTTAATCATAATAATGACATTAAAATGACCCTATTTAATCAAGATCAGATTCCGCCAATATTGATGAATGGTGAAGATGTTCTGCCAGGTCATAGACAGGACGAACCGATTTCCGGCATCATGTTTTATAACGGAAAAGGTGATGAGTGTGGTGGTCTCGTCTATGGAAGTGAAGAAGACGAAGATGGGAATGTATATGCGGATGCTTCATTAACATTTGATGAATATGAACAAGATCAAGTGGTGCAAATGCATTTTACGGAGCATAAAGGGGAGACACATTACGGCTTTTCAATTTATGACCGTCCAGATCAACCGCTCACAGAAATACTGGAAGAAGATAAAAAGATTCGAGAATCCAATTTAACTGACGAAGAAAAGAATCAAAAACTCAATGAATTATTCCAAGGTAATGCTACTCGGGCTTTTATGGGTAAGGACGCTAATGGTGATGTGAGTGTGAGGCTTCATGACTCTAAAGGTCAACCGCGTATTCGAATGGTTGTTGACGCAGACGATGTGCCGAGAATGGAGTTTTTGAATGAAGCGGGAGAGGTTACTTATTCCTTGCCTCCTCAAGAATGATTGGGGAAAAGGGGTGCATAGTTGTGGGGATTCTAAATTTTAAATTGATCCTATTCAAAAATTTAAATATGGCAGAAGGTTAAACTATGGCGAAAGAGAATTGGGTAAAACCGTTTTACGAAAATCAATTCCATATGATGAAGGATTTACAGGGATTTAGCGAGCGCGATGAACAAGCCGCAAAAGAGATCATCAATCAAATTGGTAAAGATTTTTCGACTGTTTTAGAAATTGGATCAGGTAATGGCAATCTTGCTCTGGGACTTGCTGAATTTAATAAAGTTGTTAAGACAGTGGAGTTGGTTCCTGAATTAGTTGAGTTTGCGAAACAAAATAGTCATCCGAATGTGACGTCGTTATGTGGAAGTTTTTATAATATTGACTTGCCCCAAACTTTCGATGCTGTGTTGTACATCGACGGTTTTGGTATTGGTGAAGATCCTGATCAACTTTATCTTTTGAAGCGGATTCGAGAGTGGTTAACTGAAGATGGCATTGGTTTGATTGATATTTATAACCCACCATATTGGCAGAAAGCTGACGGCAAACAAATGTATATAGATCCCGAAGCTAACGTTTGCAGGAGATATGGCTACATTCATGAAACTAACCAAATGACAGACACATGGTGGTACAAAGACACCCCGGAGGAATCATTCACGCAAGTTCTATTTTGTTATCATGTTGATGAAATAAAATCGTTGTGTGATTTAGCGGGATTAAAAGTCGTTGAAGTGATTCCTGGCGGTGCCATGGATCGGGATGAAATGAGATTTATCCCAAAAGCGTCACTTTCAGAATGTTTATCATATAGAATTAAAGTGGCAAGGTCATCTTAATTCAAAATTAATAATCTATAAGGAGATCAAAATGTATTTAGATCAAATTGAAGGTTTTGATGTTAGGAAGGCGACGAAGCAGGATTGTGATGAAGTTATTAAACTGTTAAAGGTCGTTGCTCTTTGGCTGAAAAATAATGAGATCGATCAATGGAGCTTTTTGTTAGCAGGCGGAGACGATGAGGAGATTAAACAGGCTATAGCCAACAATGATACCTATGTGGTGGAGTGGAATGAACAAATAGTAGCGACCTTCACACTCTTATCTGAACAGAGTGAATGGGATGTACATATTTGGGGGGATGATCCTGACTCAAATTCCCTCTACTTACATAGGCTTGCGATTATTCCATCCTACATGAATAACGGGCTTGGAAAAGAAATTTTGGCTTGGATCGAAAATAATACAACTGATAAAACGTACCTAAGGTTAGACTGTGTTGCGGACAATAAGAGGTTAAATGATTATTATAAGAACAATCATTTCGAAGCGGTTGGTTTAACGGATGGTCATAGTCAATATCAAAAGTTTATGAAAGAAGCTTAAACTTTACTATTTTCCTCACAATTGTTGAATCTGATTGAAACAGTCCTATGATAAATTTAAGAAAGAATAGGTTTGGTATCATAGGGGTGATTTAACTATGGAAAAAATGTTTCAAGAGGCGGAGAAATTTTTGCGTCTTTGTTATGACGAACTCGGTAAAACGGAAGGTGAAGTAGAACAACGTATTCAAGAAGTTTTTCGAGAAATAGATGATAATGGTTTTTATGAGCATAATTATGAAGAGTTAAAGTTCGGAGCAAAGGCTGCTTGGCGTAATAGTAACCGCTGTATTGGAAGACTTTTCTGGGATCAGTTGCATGTCTTGGATAAGAGACACCTCAATACGGAAAAAGCTATATATCAAGCTTTAATAGAACACATTGATTTTGCTACTAATGGTGGAAAGATAAGGCCGACGATTTCTGTGTTTTCTCAGAGTATATCTGGTGAAACGGTACGGATTTGGAATCATCAGCTCATTCGTTATGCAGGTTATGAAACTGAGGGTGGGATAATTGGCGATCCTGATTCTATTGCATTTACAAATGCATGCATCGATTTAGGGTGGGAACCCAAGTATGGACACTTTGATGTTTTGCCACTAGTCATTCAGGTTAATGATCATGAACCACAGTGGTTTAATATTCCCGAAGATTTAGTATATGAGGTTTCAATTAGTCATCCTGAATATGAGTGGTTTACTGCTTTAAACTTGAAGTGGTATGCCGTTCCGATTATATCAGATATGTCACTTGATATTGGTGGGGTTTTATATTCAGCAGCTCCTTTTAATGGCTGGTATATGGGAACCGAGATTGGTGCACGTAATTTGGCTGATGATAATCGATATAACATGCTTCCAACCATAGCTGATTATATGAACCTTAGTAATGATCGACCTTCTACACTATGGAAAGATCGTGCGTTAATCGAACTCAATACAGCTGTCCTCCATTCGTTTAAACAAGCTGGTGTTAGTATTGTTGACCACCATACAGCCGCCCAGCAATTTAAGAAGTTTGAAGAAAGAGAAGCGAAAGCTGATCGAGATGTGACTGGAAAATGGTCTTGGCTGATTCCACCAGTATCCCCAGCAACAACGCATGTTTTCCATAAGCCGTACAGTAATGCAACAGAGAAGCCGAATTATTTTTATCAAACAAAACCATATCAAGAAGAGTGATTGAGGAAAAAACCTAAAAGACGAAAAAAAGTTCTTCGTCTTTTAGGTTTTTATTATGTCCATTAATATGAACTTACAGTAATTGATGCTTTAAGCACACTGCTTTAATCTCCGTATAACTCACTTCATCAGGTAGTGCCTCTTTAATCGCTTTGAATCGCGTTTCCTCTGAATTTAACTCGTTAATCGTCTTTAAAATAAGCTCTTCCGTTTCGCTTGTGACTAAGCGATCGAATTTGAGTGAATAGCCTTCTGAATAGGCACGGAATAAATGGCTTTCGATGGTGTTAGGTGAAAGGCCGCGTTCGTCTGCGATGTCGTTGATCGTTTTCCCGCTCGCAAATAATTCGAATGACGTGATGTAGCTTGGTTGCTCGGAAGCGTGTTCGTCTTTTTTGCGCGTAGGGGTTGCTGACGTCGTTACTGATTGTGTTTTGTCAATGGCATCGCCGTGTTCCGCTCGAAATGCTTGTAAGGCTTCTAAAAATGGTTCGCCGTATTGTTCGTATTTTTTCTCGCCAATTCCTTTAATCCTTAGCATGTCCGCTTCTGTTTCTGGGATGTGGCTTGCAAGTTCTTTTAAGGTCGCGTCGGAAAAGATCAAGTAAGGTGGCAAGTTTTGTTCGTCTGCCATGGTTTTGCGTAAGTTACGTAATGTCTGGAATAATTCTTCAGAAAATGTGAGCTCGACTGGCTTGGCTTGTTCTGGACGTTTCATCCAGACTTGTTTTTCGTTTTTCAGAACAGCAGCTCCCTGTGATGTTAATTTCAAAACAGGAAATTGCGCGTCAGAAACGGTTAAGTACTGATCAGCCACTAAATAATTGATCAAATTGATGATTTCTTTTTCGGTGTAGTGATTAAGCAAGCCATAAGTTGATAGCTTATGAAAATTCATGTCTATCACTTTTTGGCTTTTAGAGCCTTTTAACACTTTCGCCGTCATTGTAATGCCGAATGACTCGTTCATACGTTTCACACAAGACATGATCATCTGAGCTTCCTTCGTCATATCGTCGCGTTCGCCTTCGTCTAAGCAGTTGGAGCACTTGCCGCAATTACCAGGTGTTTCTTTGTCACCAAAATAATCTAAAATATAACGCTGTAAACATTGGTGCGTATGGCAATAAGCGATCATGTCTTGCAGTTTGTTGTGCTCATCTTGGCGTTGTGAGTCATCTAAATCCGATTGCTCAATCAAAAATTTCTGTAGCTGAATGTCTTGAGGTGAATAGATTAAATGGCACTCACTATCGACGCCATCACGGCCTGCGCGCCCGGCTTCTTGATAATAAGACTCGATATTTTTAGGTAACGCATAATGTAGCACGTAGCGAACGTTTGATTTGTCGATGCCCATACCAAATGCGTTCGTCGCAACCATGACCTGGATGTCGTCAGCGATAAATGCTTCTTGGGCAGCTTGGCGCTCGTCTTTCGTCATGCCAGCGTGATAACGAGCAGTCTTAATGCCTTGGTCGTTTAATAGATCATACACTTGATCGGTCGTTTTCCGTGTTGGCGTGTAAATAATACCTGATTCATCTGGTTTTGATCGGACGAAATGTTGAACATAATTCTTACGATCTACACCTTTAACCACGTGAAAAGATAAATTATCCCGAGCAAAGCCTGTCACGACTGTGTGTTCAGTTTGAATAGACAACAGTTGCTGAATGTCGTGAATGACGGTCTGCGTGGCTGTTGCTGTTAAGGCGATGACAGGTGGCTGCTCACTCAATTCGTTCATCGCAGGAACGACAGAGCGATAACTCGGCCGGAAGTCGTGTCCCCATTGCGAGATGCAGTGGGCTTCATCAAATGCGATCAATGAAATGTTGAGTTGGTTTAACGTATGTAAGAAGTTCGGCGTCTCGAACCGTTCGGGTGAAACGTAAACCAACTTATAGTCGCCAGCTTTCATCCGTCGCAAACGTTGTTGTTGTTCGGATGCGCTTAAAGAACTGTTGATATAGGTTGCATCTATGTCGACTGTTTGTAAGGCTTCCACTTGATCATTCATTAACGAAATGAGTGGTGAAATAATAATGGCCGTGCCATCTTTGACGAGGCTCGGAATCTGATAGCAAAGTGATTTCCCGCCACCAGTCGGCATGATTGCCAGTGTATGTTGATTGTCTAATATGGATTGAATGGCGCTTTCTTGTCCAGGGCGGAAAGAGGTGAAGCCATAATAATGATTTAATGTGCGTGTTGCTTGTTCGATCAATTGGGTCACCCTTTTTGACTTAATAAACTTATTATAACACGGTTATCAGGTGCTCGTGGTTTATCTACTTAAACAAAAAATAAACAAAAGGCTATTGATAATGTCATATTGGTTTGTTATAGTAATTATTAATTATTAATCTTTCAAAGACGAACTAAATCGTTCTATCATTAAATTTCGTTCGGTTTTTGGATATTTTAACTTGATTTCATATGTCCATCATGTATAATGATAGACATAAACGAACAATTTCATAAACTGCTTGTATAATAGTGGGGATATGGCCCACGAGTTTCTACCAAGTTACCGTAAATAACTTGACTACAAGTGATGGATGCGAATAGGGATAGACTGTCGTTTTAACAGGTCTAAATCCTTATCTTTTCGTACTTATTTTGTATGGTCATATAAGTCGAATGCTTGAAATCACTTTTAGTCGAAGTGGTTTGAAGCATTCGACTTTTTTTATTGTCAAATAGTCTAAAGGAGGTTTGATTATGGACGTATTACACGAAGCGATTCGAGAGCGGGGATCCGTAGTGTCGGATCATATTTTGAAAGTGGATAATTTCTTGAATCATCAAGTCGACACCCAACTCATGACGATGATTGGAAAGGAATTCGCTAAGCGTTTTCAGGGTCAGTCCGTCACAAAGGTACTCACATTGGAATCATCAGGCATTGCGCCAAGTTTCATGGCAGCGAACACGTTAAACGTGCCACTTGTGTTTGCTCGAAAGAAAAAGGCGTTAACTGGGTCAGAGGACGTGTATACGAGTCGTGTTTATTCGTATACGAAACAAGAGCTCAATCAAGTGATTGTCTCGAAAGAGTATTTAGCTGAAGGGGATCGGGTCTTAATCATTGACGATTTCCTAGCTCATGGTAATGCAGCACTAGGTTTAACTGAAGTCGTTGAAGAAGCAGGGGCGACAGTTGTAGGTGTTGGTGCGGTGATCGAAAAGGCGTTCCAGGAAGGCCGGATGCAATTGGAGATGGAAGGTTATCAAGTCGAATCACTAGCACGGATCGAATCGTTATCAAATGGTGAAGTAACATTTGTTGATGAAGTCGTAACCAATAAATAAAAAGGGGCGATGAAGATGGAAAAAGCAGTTCATTATCCATTGTTTAAGAAAGAAGACACAGATGCATTTTTCGCGTTATTTCAAAATAACTTAGCAAACTTTGTCTTAATTGCAGTGACGATGTTAGGGTTAGGTTTTCCGACGAGTATTGTCTTTGGCCAAGTGATTCCTGGTGCGGCTGTGGCTGTTATTGTTGGTAATTTGTATTATGCACATATGGCGAAGAAATTGGCTGAAAAAGAAGGACGAACCGATGTGACGGCGTTGTCGTATGGAATTAGCACGCCGGTCATGTTTGTCTTTTTATTCGGTGTTTTAGTGCCAGCGCAATCGTTAACGAATGATTATCAATTGGCATGGCAAATCGCAGTTGCAGCTGCTTTCTTGAGTGGTTTGATTCAAGTGATCGGTAGTGTTGCGGGGAATTGGATTCGTAAACAAATTCCACGAGCGGCTTTACTCGGAGCGCTTGCGGGTGTCGCGATTACGTTTGTTGCAGGTGAGATGTTATTTAATACGTTTTCAATTCCGGTCGTCGGCCTTGTGACGCTCATGATCATTATTGTTGGGGTGATCGGCAAAGTCGCGATGCCGTTTAATATTCCTGTGTCCTTATTTGCAATTGTGATTGGAACGGTTTTAGCTTTTACGTTAGGCTATCAGTCACCGAGTCAAATTTCTGAAGGATTATCGAATGTAGGGTTGTACCCGATTTTGCCGACGTTAGCAGCTTTTGATGGAATGACGATGTTGTTCACGGCCATGATTGGTTTATTAGCAGTGATTATTCCGATTACGGTGTACAATTCGATTGAAACGATGAACAACGTCGACGCGATGGATGCAGCAGGTGATGGCTATGACGTGCGACAATGCCAGGCTGTTGATGGTGTTGGTACGATGTTAGGTTCTGTATTTGGTGGCTTATTTCCGACAACCGTTTATATTGCGTCTGTTGGGTCAAAAGAAATGGGAGCCGGCCGTGGCTATAGTATTTTGAATGCGGCTGTCTTTGGTTTAGCGGCTGTGACAGGAGTTGTTGCGGCGTTGTCAGCGATTATTCCGATGGCAGCGATTGCGCCGATTTTAGTCTTTGTCGGGTTATCGATGGTCGGAACAGCGTTTCAATCGAACGAAACGAAGTATTATCCGGCTGTTGCGCTCGCGATGCTTCCGTATTTCGCGAACTATGTGATGACGCGATTTAACGGTGATGCCGGTCAAGTTGTGTCAGGTATTTCAGAAGGCATTGTCCCGTTAGGTGAAGGGGCGATGTTTACGGCGATTATTTTAGGGTCCGTGACGGTCTTTATAATCGATCGACGCTTTGTGAAAGCCGCTGTCTTCTCGCTTGTCGCAGCTGGTCTGTCATTTGCAGGCTTCATGCACGCCTCTGAAATGGCGTTTAATGCCGCGTCGCAATATGCGGTTGCTTACTTACTCATTGCGGTTTTCTTCATTTATTGTGCTTATAAAGAAGAGAACAGCACAATTGATGTTCCGGAACATCGTCCAGTTAAAGAACGCGTCGCTTCATAAGCGAAGTCGACGATATAATCGAGAATCCGGCGATAAATTGCTGAGCTCGGCGATATTTTCGGTGAATCGACGATATATTTTCGTTTGCGACGATAAAACTGAAAACGCGACGATATGTTTAACATAACGACGATATTTTACGTCCCCTCCAAACAAAATAGTTTGAACGCTCGCGAGATTCGGGTAAACTATTTCTAAAAGGAGGGTCCGCTCGATGAACGCAATATTAGAAAAAACAAACGGCGAAACGGTCGAATTAGACGCGTTGATTCAGGGTCAGAAAACAGTCGTGACGCTCGTTCGTCACCTTGGTTGACCAGTTTGCCGCGAGCATATCACGCAGTTGCGTGAACGTTATGAAGAATTAGAGCAGTTCGGCTATAAGTTAATAGTCATTGCGCCACATAAAGGTTCATTCGTACAAGAATTTCTTAATCAATTCGGTGATTATCCATTTCCGTTTTATGGTGACCCGGACAAACAAGCGTACGATGAAGTGGGCACGAAAACGATGCCAAAAGGTAAATTGTTAATGAAGAGTTTAAAAGGGATGTTGAAAGGCACAGTTTCCAACGTCATACCGAAAGATAATGGTCAAAAAGACGTTGTCATGAAGTCGATGAAATCAGAAGATGTCTCGATTCAAGGGGCGACACTTATTTTGGATGAAAAGGGTAAAATGACTTTCTCTCATTTAGATGAATCGCCTGAAGACCGCGTCAATGTTGACCAATTGTTTGATGTCTTAAAGCAGCAATCATAAGTCCCCAAACACCACCTATACCCGTTAATATGGCTGATGTATGAATAAGCGTGAATGCGTGATACTAACATCATATAGTCACTATTCATATTGACGACGAAAAGGTGGTGTTTTTTGTGAAATTGACAGCGATGATTTTATTGATTATTGGCGGCTTGAACTGGCTCTTAGTCGGATTGTTCGAATGGGATCTCGTTGGCAGCTTGTTTGGTGGCATGGATGCCTTTATTCCACGCCTTATTTATATTATTGTCGGGTTAGCTGCCCTTTACGCCCTGTCATTTATGGGCGAATTTAATCGGGAATAAAATAAAAGTCGCTTCTAAAATTGGAAGCGACTTTTATTTTATTCACGACTTACTTCAATTTCGTGTTATCATAGTGGTATAAAATTTTGACTTTTCTTATACTTTCGAAGTTGAGTAGGGATGAGCAGGTGATAGACGTGGATCGTTGTTTTTGTTATGAAAAATTTAAAGATCAATTACCGAAAGATTTTCGTCCGCAATGTTTTAAAGAGCATTGTCGGAATTATCGTGAAAACATGCGCCAACTAGGGTATAACGTCGAGAAGCCAAAACCATAATGGATGTAGTTACACAAGTTTGGTCGCTATCATACAATCAAACATGCAATGCATTGAGGGAGGATGTTACATATGAATCAACAAATGGCGGAACAACGCACGCAAATTCAAACACTTATTGATAATATCGAAACAGTCATGGTTGGCAAGCGCGAAACGATCGAATTGACGATTGTTGCACTGCTTGCGCAAGGCCACGTCTTGTTAGAAGATGTGCCAGGGGTCGGTAAAACGATGCTCGTTCGCTCCATTGCGAAATCGCTTGATCTTGATTTTCGACGGATTCAATTTACGCCGGACTTATTACCGTCTGATGTAACAGGTGTGTCGATTTATAACCAAAAGGAGATGGAATTCCAGTTTCAGCCGGGACCGATTATGGGCAATATCGTGCTAGCGGATGAAATTAACCGGACATCGCCGAAAACACAATCTGCTCTGCTCGAAAGTATGGAAGAAAAACATATTACCGTTGATGGCATGACGCGGCCGTTAAACGATCCTTTCTTCGTTTTAGCGACGCAAAACCCGATTGAGTATGAAGGGACGTATCCGTTGCCAGAAGCGCAACTCGACCGTTTTCTGATCAAACTCAAAATGGGTTATCCTGTAAAACAAGAAGAAATCACGATGCTTGACCGTTCGACTCACGGTCATCCGATTGATGCGGTTGAACCGGTGATGACGAGAGCGGATTTATTAGAGAAGCAAGAAGAAGTGCAAGATATTCATGTGAGTGCATCGGTGAAACAATACATTGTAGAAATCGTGACGAATACACGGAAGCACCCGCTTATTCAATTAGGTGCAAGCCCGCGTGCGTCTATTGCACTGATGAAAGCAGCCCAAGCGTATGCGTTAATTCAAAGTCGCGATTATGTGATTCCAGATGATGTGAAATATATGGCGCCGCATGTCTTAGCCCATCGTTTACAATTAACGGCTGAGGCGAAATTTGAAGGGAAGACGGACAAACAGTTGTTAGAAGACTTGATTAAGAAAACGATGATTCCTGTAGAAAGAGGATAAAGCATGATTCGATCTGTTAAAACGATTGTGACATTATTGGCGATTCTGGCCCTTATAGCTATCTTATTCGTCTATAGTATGTTTCAAGGTGGCTTTGTGAGCTGGTTTTTGTTTTTTAGTTTCGTACCGATTTTACTTTATGGGATGATGATGGTGTTTTATCCGATGGGGCTTATGAAAGTGGAGCGAAACGTTAATCAGCATTATTTGAAATCAGGTCAAACCCTCCGAGTGACGTTAACCATTCAACGTCGGGTGCCGCTACCATTATTTTATTTAGTCGTGGAAGATGATTTGCCAGAGATGGTGACGTGGCATGATACGAAGCAGTATAAATATCGTTTTTTAACCCATCCAGAGCAATTGAAAAATCGTAAGCAAGCGAAATCGGTTATGTTTCCATTTATGAAACAGAAGCTGCAGTTTCAATACGAATTAGATGCGATTCCACGCGGGCGTCATCATTTTAAACAAGTGAAAGTGATGACGGGTGATTTACTAGGGTTTGTGAAGCGGGAGCGGTATGTGGATGTTGATACGCATGTATTAGTAGAACCTGGCGAGATTCCGCTTAAGCTAGGGATTGAGCAGTCTACATTTGAAGAAGGTCAGCAAACGAACTATGCGGTGAAAGCCAACCATACGAATCTCGTCTCCGGTGTGCGCGATTATGCTCCGGGTGATCAGTTGTCGTGGATTGATTGGAAGACGACAGCGCGTAAGCATGAACTCGTGACGAAAGAATTTGAAGAAGAAAAACAGAAAGACTTAACGGTAATTTTGAACGGTCATGCTGATGAGGACAGTCGTTGGCTTGCGTTTGAAGCGGGGGTTGAGTTGACGTATTCTATTTCATTACAATCATACGGTGATTATGGTGATGTGAGTGTCGTAGCGCTTGGTAAAGTGCGCGAAGAAGTCACGTTAAAACATGGTAAACAATCGATCGAACGACTAACACAACTGTTAAGTCAAATTCGCATGGTGAAGGATCATCAATTTGCGAAACAATTGAAGCGTGAAGCGTGGCATTTATCAAAAGATCGCCATTTAGTGATTGTGACACACGATTTATCGAAAGCAATTCATCAGACAGTGTTGCAATTGAGGCAACAACAAGTCGATGTTGAGCTTGTGTTCGTAAGTAGTAAGCATTTAATGGCGAAAGACGAACGTCATGGGCTTGATCAATTACATTATGCAGGCGTTAAAGTAACGTGGTTAAATGAGGATCGTTTAGCTAGGAGACAGATTGAGGTGAGCGCATCATGAGGCTAAAACTAGATCAGTCGAATCGTTGGGTAACGTTGGCGCTCTATATCGGTAGTATGTTGCTTTTAATGGAGTGGGTTTACCCGTTAAATATTGTGACAGATACGGGTGAAACGCATGTGTTTATGGTCTTTATTGTACTCATGTTCGCATTGTCGTTACTGCAGTTGCCTGTTGGTGTTGTCTCGACAATCAAAGGGTTTATGTTACTCGTGTTTGTCCATTATTTATTCGTTGATACAACGTTTTTTTCGTTTGAATGGATTGGACTCCTCGCACAAGATATGATGCAAAATATAGTAGCAACGATGCAACAAAATTGGCAAGCCTTAACACCGCTATTTCGTACGATACTCTTTTTATTATTGTTATGGATGTTAAGTTATTTGTTATATTATTGGTTCGTCGTTGTAAAGCGACCGTTTGCGTTTATTTTACTAACGGTGTTATATGTGACGGCTCTCGATACGTTTACGTTATATGAGGCGAATACTGCCATTGTTCGTGTGTTTGTGTTAAGTGCGTTATTACTCGTTCTGGCTAACTTCCATCGTATTGTGGAAAAAGAAAGCCTGGCTTTACCGCAACCGCGTCAATGGGTGAAATGGTTAGCTCCGATGATGTTCGTCATTGGTATTAGTGCTGCAATTGGTTATGCCGCGCCAAAGTATGAACCACAATGGCCAGATCCTGTCTCGTTTATTCAAGCCGCTTCAGCGGGTGGATTCGGTGATGGTCCGGGAGATGGTGGTATTCGTCGTGTCGGTTACGGTGAAAATGATGATCGTCTCGGCGGCGGTTTCCAAATGGATGATACGACGGTGTTTTTAGCGACGGCAAATTCACCGCGATATTGGAAAGTTGAAACGAAAGATGTCTATACAGGTCTCGGTTGGCAGCGGTCATCAGATGGCGAGACGATTGCTAATGATGCTGGCCAATTTCCTGAAATGTCACAGTATGGTGATGTCGTTGGCGAGCTTGAGACGGATTTCCAATTACAAATGGTTGAACCGGGGAATTTAACGAAATTGCCGTATATTTATGGTACTGATCAAGTCGGAACTGACCAAACGGGGATTAATTTCGAATACAATCCGATAACGGGGGAATTGTTGTCGTTAGACGATGGCGAGCAAATGCTTGTGGAGGATTCGTATTCATTTGAAGCGACTCGTCCTGATTTTCCGCGCAATGCGATGCGACAAGTGCCTGTTGAATATAACTCAGAGTCCGGAATCGATGAGGGGTATTTACAATTGCCAGAAGATCTTCCGGAACGTGTAAGTGCTTTGGCAGAAGAGATTGTCGCGGAAGAAGATCAAAATCGCTATGATTATGCCGCGGCGATTGAAGATTACTTTAGCCGAAATAATTTCCAATATGCAACAGACGATGTTGCTGTACCGGATGAAGACGAAGATTATGTCGATCAATTTTTATTTGAAACACAGCGTGGCTATTGCGATAACTTCTCAACATCGATGGTTGTCATGTTACGTTCGCTAGACATCCCGGCGCGCTGGGCGAAAGGGTTTACCGGCGGCGATCGAGCATTTCAACAAGAGACGTTCCCTGATGCAGGGTCTGGTGTGTTTGAAGTGGAAAACAACAACGCCCATTCTTGGGTAGAAGTTTACTTCCCAGACGTCGGATGGGTACCGTTTGAGCCGACAGTCGGCTTCCAAAACCAAGCGAGTTTTTCGACAGGAGAGTCGATTGAAGACATTTTAGAGGACAACGAAGATGATACGCTTGATCAACCGGATTCATCGGAACAATCTGATGTGAACGATCAGCTTGATGAAGGTAGCGACGAAGATGAAACTGGTGCTGCTGCTAGTGGGGATGGACCGACAATCTCACTGTGGACGACGGTTATTGTGAGTGTAATCGTCGTTGTGACGGGTGGTTTAGTGTTTTATTATCGCGATCATTTAACGACCGCTTGGCGCAAACGACAGTTAAAGCATCATCCTAATCAGAGTACGATCACTCAGTCGTATCAATTCGTAATGAAATTGTTAGCGAAAGAAGGTTATCCATTTAAGCCGGGTGAGACGTTGCGAGAATATGCATCGCAAGCTGACCGTGTGTTAGATGGTAAGAGTATGAGTGAGCTGACACAGTATTATGAACGGTTTGTTTACCGTGATGAATCGCTAGATGCTAGGACGTCCGATTACTACCAAGTATGGACGCGCGTGACGGATCAAATTTTGTCTAAATAATGGTTGACGTTCATCCTTTCTCGAGATAGAGTAGTAGGTGTAAAGAAAATTTTATATGAAACACTTATATAATATTGGGAATACGGCCCAAGAGTTTCTACCGGACTACCGTAAATAGTCCGACTATGAGTGACGAATAAAACGACAATAGAGGTGTTGTGTCTTTTTGGCATCGACAACTGTATTGTGTTATGTCCTCGTATGCACTCTTGGCGATTACGCTCAAGGGTGCTTTTTTTTAGTGTTTCATAAAATAAGGGAGGACATCATGTTGAAAAAGTATTTTCGTTTTGAAGAATTAGGGACGACCTATCGTCGCGAGATTATTGGCGGGATTACGACGTTTTTAGCGATGGCGTATATTTTATTTGTTAACCCGTCAGTGCTCGCTTTATTAGATTTTGAGGAGTTGCCAGAAGGTGTGACACGCATGGACCCAGATGCGGTCTTTGTCGCCACGGCACTAGCTGGTGCGATCGGGACGCTCGTGATGGGGTTAGTCGCGCGGTATCCGATTGCGCTCGCACCAGGTATGGGCTTGAACGCATTCTTTGCTTATACGGTGATTTTGCAGTGGGGGATTCCGTGGGAAACGGCGCTCGCTGGTGTGTTAGCTTCAGGTCTTATTTTCATGGTTTTAACGTTAACAGGTGTACGTGAAAAAGTGATTAATGCGATCCCGAACAATTTAAAATTAGCCGTCGGTGCTGGTATCGGTGTTTATATCGCATTTATTGGGTTAACGAATGTCGGTATTATTGAGGCGGACTCGGAAACGTATTTAACACTCGGCAATCTAGAAGACCCTTACACATTGCTCGCTATATTCGGTGTGGTTGCCACGGTGATTTTGCTGACATTAGGCTATAAAGGCGGCGTGTTTTACGGTATGATTATCACGGCTGTTGTCGGCATGCTAGTCGGCTTGATCGATCCGCCATCAGGTGTGAATGACGTCGTCAGTGGTGTGCCGAGTTTAGAGCCAACATTCGGAGCTGCATTTGGCAACTTCGGCGAAATCTTTACGTTACAAATGCTCGTCGTGATTATGACATTCTTATTCGTCGATTTCTTTGATACAGGTGGAACGCTTGTCGCTGTTGCCACACAAGGTGGTATGATGAAAGAAGGCAAACTACCTCGAGCAAACCGCGCATTATTCTCAGATTCGACCGCAACAGTCGCTGGTTCGATTTTAGGAACGTCGACAACGACTTCGTTTATCGAATCGACAACAGGGGTCGGTGCTGGCGCAAGAACAGGTTTTGCATCGGTCGTCACAGCGATATTGTTTTTACTCGCTTTGTTCTTCTCACCACTGCTCGGTATTGTGACCGCTGAAGTGACAGCCCCTGCGTTGATTATTGTCGGCATTTTAATGGCAGCGAATTTACGTCACGTTGAATGGGATCAATTCGAAATTGCTGTTCCTGCATTTTTAACGTTAATTTCGATGCCGCTAACGTATAGTATTGCAACAGGTATTGCGATCGGGTTTATCTTTTACCCAATTACGATGCTTGTGAAAGGTCGCGCTAAGGAAATTCACCCCGTGATGTATGTCCTGTTTGTGATCTTCCTGCTGTATTTTATTTTCTTACCTGAATAAAAACTATTGGATACCCATGTTCCGAGCGAGCATGGGTTTTGTTTTGCCGTCATTAAGGAAGTTCGGCGATATATTTTGAGGATCGGCGATAAAAAGTGAAATTCGGCGATAAAATTTGAAGTTCGACAATATAATAGTGATAACGACGATAAAATCTTAAAATCGACAAATAGATCAAATCTACATTTACTATTTCAGTAGCATCGAATTCGTTGACATCGTGCTGAAATTCGTCTTTCATTAGAAGTAGAAACACGTGATATAATAGGAATTGTGCTCAGGATAAAAGTGTATTGACATCCAGGTGATTCCCGTGTAATCTGTTTGGAACATCATTTACGATATGGATGATCATCTCAGTTAAAATCGTATGAGTCATGTTAGGAAGAGGAGGGCCATCATGTTAGAATCAGGTCTTGTAATGCTTGCCATTATTTTTACGGTTAATATCGTGTACGTGTCGTTATTAACAGTTCGAACGATTTTTACGTTGAAAGGTCAAAAATATATCGCCGCGTCTGTCGGTGTGTTTGAGATTACCTTTTACACAGTTGGTTTAGGTCTCGTGTTAGATAACTTAGGTGAGATCCAAAACTTAGTTGCTTATGCACTCGGTTTCGGTGTTGGTGTTATTAGTGGTATGAAAGTTGAAGAGAAATTAGCGGTTGGCTATATTACGGTAAATGTGATATCGTCTGACCCAAGCATTCCGTTTACCGAGTCGTTACGGAATCGCGGTTATGGTGTAACGAGTTGGTACGCATACGGTATGGAAGGTGACCGATTAGCAATCCAAGTGTTAACACCACGTAAGTATGAACTCATGTTATATAAATCGATTAAAGAAATTGACCCGAAAGCGTTTATTATCGCGTATGAACCGCGTCAAATTCATGGCGGTTTCTGGGTGAAGAAAGTCAGAGGGAGTCGATTGAAGCGTGAAGAAGAAAAAATTCAAAGTGAGTGACTATCAATCGATTGACGATTGTTTAAATCAAATGCAGCAAGAAGGTTATCGTCCGGTGCGTCGGATTGAAAAGCCTGTTTTTCAAGAACAGCAAAACGGTGACCCTGAGCCTGTGGAACAAGACATTGTGTTTCAGGCCATTAAGCAAGAATAACGCCAAACAGCTTAACTGTTTGGCGTTAATGTCTTTTAAGGTTGAGTGGATGTGTCATGATTGTCGTCACTCGTTGTCCCCTCAAGATTATCGGGATCTGTGAATAAATTAAACGGTAAATTGGCATTGATTTGTCGTTTGGCGAAGTCTGTCATCGGACAATAGCGTACAATTCCTTCAGCCACTTTCATCGCTGCGATTAAAATGAGTAACCAATAGCGTTGATTCCACGGGCGTTTCACTGCTCGTACAGACCCATAACTCATCAAAAAGAACCCTAATGTAATTCGAATGAGCGCATTAATCGTTCCAATGTTTTGTTTTCCCATTTTACCCTTCCCTTCAGAAGTTTAATGTATTAAAATTTACCATAAGTGGACATTACTCACTGACTATAGGAGGCATGCATGATGAAAGAACAATTGTACAGATGGCGTAATAAACAAATCAGACAACATACTGCCGTTATAGATGGTGAGATTGCTCCGTCACTCGTGTTAAAAAATGCGACGTACCTCAATGTTTTTCTGAAACAATGGGTGAAAGCGCATATTTGGATTTATGATGATCGTATCGTTTATATTGGTGAGGAAATGCCAGAGCATGTATCGGATGAAACAGATATTGTTGACTGTGCTGGACAATATTTAGTGCCTGGTTATGTCGAGCCGCATGTACACCCATTTCAGTTATATAATCCCCACTCATTCGTCGAATATGCATCGAAGCGTGGGACAACGACATTCGTGAATGATAACTTGATGCTTCTTTTATTATTGCAAAAAAAGAAAGCGTTTTCTTTATTGGATGATTCGCAAACCTTGCCTGTTTCGATGTTTTGGTGGGCGCGGTTTGATTCGCAATCCGAATTGCGTGATGAAGAAAGTTTTATTGACGATGACGTTGTGCTGGATTGGTTGTCGCATAATGCGGTCATACAAGGCGGTGAGCTGACGAATTGGCCGGAGATTTTATCCGAAGATGATCGTGGGTTGTACTGGATGCAAGAGGCAAAACAGAGGCGAAAAGTCGTCGAAGGCCATTTTCCAGGCGCCTCACCGAAAACATTAACGAAGCTGAAATTGCTCGGAGCAGACGGTGATCATGAGTCGATCTCGGCCGAGGAAGTATATAACCGCGTCAGTCTTGGTTATTACACCGGTTTGCGTTACTCATCGATTCGACCTGACTTACCTGGTATATTAGCTGGCTTATCGTCTTACGGCGGACAATTTTACGATTATTTATTTTTCACAACAGACGGATCGACGCCTTCATTTTACGAACAAGGTGTGATGGACCGTTGTATCGAGATTGCGATTGAAAGTGGCGTTTCAACTGAAGAGGCATATGCCATGGCGACGATCAATGCGGCGCGTTACTTTGGTATTGATCACAGAATCGGTAGCATTGCGCCCGGACGCATCGCGCACATCAATTTTTTAGATGCAAAAGACGCGCCAACACCGACAGCTGTACTGGCGAAAGGCGAATGGATTACGTTTGAAGGGTATGCCTTTCAGCGGTTAACACCGAATATTGAATGGCCACGCTACGGCTTGAGCGAATTAACCATTGACTGGTCGTTGCGCGAAGATGATCTCATTTTTTCATCACCGATTGGTATGACGATGTTAAATGATGTCATCATGAAGCCATACCTCGTCCAATCTGAATCGCAAAGTCAGTCTTTATCGACAGCAGATGAGACAGCGAACGTCATGCTGCTCGATCGTGACGGGCATTGGCGTATTTCGTCATTTTTAAGAGGGTTTACGAAGTCAATCGGCGGTTTAGTGAGTTCGTATTCGAACACAGGTGACATTGTATTAATCGGGAAAAACACAGACGATATGAATCAAGCGTTCGAACGAATGAAAGAACTCGGTGGTGCGATCGTCATTGTGAACCAAGGTGAGATTATTTATGAATTGCCACTGCCGCTGCAAGGTGTGATGTCTGATTTATCAATGGATGACTTAATGGTGAAAGAACGTGAACTCAAGACGATTTTAAAGGAACACGGTTATCCATTTAATGATCCGGTGTATACGTTGTTATTTTTATCATCGACGCACTTACCTTATGTACGGATTACGCCGAAAGGAATAATTGATATTAAGAAAAAAGAGATACTCTTTCCTTCTGTTATGCGTTAAAATAGAGATAGACTAATTGCAAAAAGGGTGTATAGGATGAAAAAATCGATTTGGCTTTGGGGGATTGTGTTAGCCGTCTTGCTTGTCGCTTGTAGTGACGGTGAAAACGAATCAGAACAAACTCAACCGGAAGAAGAGTCGACAGAAGAAGAAACGACGGATGATGAGCAACAAAATGATGATAACGAGCAAAATCAAGATGAGGAAGAACAAGAACCAGAAGAACCTGCCTTTACATATCCGTTAACCGGCGAAGAAGCGGATGAACAGCTTGATCGTCGTGCGTTTGCTGTGATGATTAATAACCATCCGAAAGCGCGCCCACAAACGGGTTTAACGGAAGCGGATATCGTCTATGAGTTTTTGGCTGAAGGGTATATTACACGTTTAGTTGCACTTTACCATAGCGAAATCCCTGAACGTGTTGGTCCTGTTCGCAGTGCTCGCTCGTACTATATTGATACAGCGAATGCGCATGATGCGATTTATGTGTACCATGGCGCGGCGCAGTTTATTGAAAATGACATTCAAGCAGGTTGGATTGATAATTTAAACGGTGCTTTTCATGATAATGATGGTGTGTTGTTCGAACGTTCATCTGACCGACGTGCACCACACAATTCATACGTATTTTTAGATAATGCCCATAATGTAGCGCAAGATAAAGGCATTGACGTCGAACAATCACACGATGAGTTAAATTTCCGTTCGGTGAATAACGACGAGCCGATTGAAGGTGAAACGGCAGAATCCGCTAAGATTGTCTATTCGTCTAACCGTGAAGTGTCATACAAATATAGCGCTGAGCACGATGGTTATTTACGTTACAATGACGGTGAACAAACGATGGAAAAAGGTTCCGGCGACCCTGTCGTTCTTCAAAATGTGTTAATATACGAAACAGGGCATCAAGTGATTGATGATGTCGGAAGACGCGAGATTGATATTCAATCTGGTGGTCAAGGTTACGCCTTACAAGGTGGCAAGTTGAAAGAAATCCAATGGGAGGCGGTGAATGATGTCATGACCCCAATGGTAGACGGAGAACCGCTATCGTTAATCCCTGGTCAAACATGGGTGAATGTCGTCCCAGAATCACCTGGCCTAATAGAAGCGGTTACATACGAGTAATGAAGGAGGCAAATCATGCAAATTGATAAATTACGCGGTCGTGAGTTAGACCAATTATTTGAAGCGATTTTGCAGTTAAAAGATGTCGAAGAGTGTTATCGATTTTTTGACGATGTCGCGACAGTGAACGAAATACAAGCGCTAGCTCAACGCCTAGATGTCGCACGCATGTTACGTGAAGGGCATACGTATCAACGAATCGAAGAAGAAACAAGTGCTTCAACAGCAACGATCTCACGTGTTAAACGTTGCCTAAACTACGGAAACGATGCATATGAACTCGTTCTCGACCGCGTGCACGAAGAAAAATCACAATAAATGAGCGTTTGGTTCAAGACGTTCGAAAGTTGAATCAAGCAGCTGAGCGTTTGATTCAAGTCGTTTTAAAAGTGAATCAATCCATGAAGCGTTTGAATCAAGAACATACAGTTTTGATTCAACTCGACATGTAAATGCATCCATTAAAAAGCCGACCGTCACGATTTTATATCGTGACGGTCGGCTTTTACTATTATGACACATGTGATTGCACGGGTTGGTTCACGTTTACGACCCAGTTGAATGGGTCATATTGTTGGCCGTATTGGATGCCCATTAAGGTGTCGTATAAGTTCCGGGCAAGATAGCCTGTCTCCCCATTGTTAAAGACCATTTTATTTTCGCCCCAGTCGAGTTGTCCGATTGGCGAAATCGCCGCGGCTGTTCCTGAACCGAATGCTTCCTTGACATCCCCTTGTTGATAGTGGTCATACAACTCATCAATGGTGATATCGCGTTCGACGACATCATACCCCCAATGACGCAACAACTGCATGGCTGAATCGCGTGTAATCCCGTTTAAAATACTCCCGTTTAACCGTGGCGTGACGACTTCGTTACCGATTTTGAAGAAGACGTTCATGCTTCCCACTTCTTCGATGTAACGCTTTTCAACACCATCTAACCAAAGAACTTGAGCATAGCCGTCTTTGCCTGCCGTTTCTTGCGCTTTCAAACTCGCCGCGTAGTTACCCCCCGTTTTCGCTTCACCCGTACCACCGCGAACAGCACGGACATATTCATTTTCGACGGCGATTTTAACTGGGTTAATGCCTTCCTTATAGTAAGCGCCAACAGGTGACAAAATAATGATCAATTTGTAATTCGTTGACGGTGCAACACCTAAGAAAGATTGTGTTGAAATAATCGTCGGCCGAATGTAAAGCGACATGCCTTCAGTATGCGGAATCCAGTCTTGTTCAATGTGGATTAATTGTTTTAAGGCTTCGAGTAAAAAGTCTTCGTCAACTTGTGGAATGCATAAACGGTCGTTGGACTGATTTAACCGGGCAAGGTTTTGTTTTGGACGAAACAGGAGTGGATCGCCTTCAGGACTGCGGTATGCTTTGAGTCCTTCGAATACAGATTGGGCGTAATGGAATACCATCGCGGCAGGGTCGATTTGAAGCGGTTGATACGGTGTGATTCGCGCATCATGCCACCCTGATTCCTCGGAGTAATCCATGAGAAACATGTGATCAGTGAATGTTCGACCAAATGAAAGTTCATGATCGAAAGGTTTTTCTTGATAGGAAGTGGTTTTAAAAACAGATAGTGATTGTTCAGCCATGTTGTCATCCCCTTTATTTTCTGAAAATTTTAATAATAATCATAATACACGTTGAAGCAGGTTTCAACCCCTTTTCAATATGTAAGCGTTTTTATTAGAAAATTTAAAAAATTGCGATATAAGGGGTTGCAACGGGTTGGATATGGGAGTAGAATACAGGTTAAATTTTCTAACGCAAAGCTGGAATACGGTGATGCTTTTTAGCTTTGCAAAATAAAAGAATCGAGAGGAGGTCCAGTGATGCTTACATTTCTAGCATCCATCTTATTTTTAATTGTGGGTTACATAACGTACGGAAAGGTGGTTGAACGAATTTTTGGAGCAGACGATTCGCGACGAACGCCTGCCTATGCTAAGCAAGATGGTTTTGATTACAGTCCGATGAGTTGGTGGAAAGGAAGTTTGATCCAGCTGTTAAACATTGCTGGGCTTGGTCCGATCTTCGGTGCGGTTATGGGAGCCCTTTATGGTCCGATTGCTTTTGTATGGATTGTGTTAGGTTCGATTTTTGCAGGGGCTGTCCATGATTATTTTGCAGGGATGATGTCCTTAAGACATAATGGTGAACAATATCCGGCGCTTGTCGGAAAATACTTAGGAAAATATGCGCAATCATCGATTAATATTGTTTCGATTGCTTTAATGGTGTTAGTGGCTGCGGCGTTTACAGCGGGGCCAGCAGAGTTGATCGCTCAGTTGACGCCACTGACGTTTACAGTTGCCATTGTACTCGTTTTTGTTTATTTGCTTGTCGCAGCTGTCCTTCCGATCAATAAAATTATCGGCAAAGTTTATCCTGTATTTGGTGGTATATTAATTTTTATGGCAGTCGCCATTGGATTCGGCATGTTGTTTTTATTTGAACATCCGATACCGAATTTAACGTTTACGAGTATGCATCCAGAGGAATTACCGCTTTGGCCACTGATGATGGTGACGATTTCGTGTGGTGCGATTTCTGGTTTTCATAGTACTCAGAGCCCAATTTTAGCAAGGACAATAAAAAAGGAATCTGAAGGTCGCAAAGTGTTTTACGGTGCGATGATTGGTGAAGGTGTAATCGCGCTTATTTGGGCTGCGGCAGGTATGACGTTCTTCGGCAATACAGGTGGTTTACAAGAAGCCGTTGCGGCAGGTGGCGCTGCAGGAGTCGTTAACGAAATTAGCCAGACAACGCTTGGGACTTTGGGGGGTATATTGGCGATTTTAGGTGTGATTATTTTGCCGATTACAACTGGCGACACAGCGCTTCGGTCGTCACGAATGATGTTAGGAGATGTGCTTCGTCAAGTGACGAAAAAATCGTTCGATGGGCGAAAATCGAAACTGTTGTTAATTGTACCAGTAGCACTGCCAGCTTTTCTGTTGTCACAAATTGATTACTCATTCTTATGGCGTTACGTCGGTTGGACGAATCAGCTCGTCGCGACGGTGATGTTATGGACAGGTGCGATGTATTTGTTGAAACAGGCGAAATTCCACTGGATTTGTAGTGTCCCTGCTACGTTTATGACAGGCGTCGTCTCAACGTATATCTTTTATGCGCCAGAAGGATTTGGGCTAGATTATGGTTTGTCGATGATTTTAGGGTCGATCATTTGGCTTGTTGTGATCGGATGGTTCGCTTGGCAAGTGTATCAAGAAAAGCGTCAAACGCACCCAAGTGTCGCGCATTCGAACGCAAACTAAGGAGGTTATGACATGAGTGTGTTAGCACAGTTAACTGATGCGCAACGTGGAGGTCCGCGGTTAGCGCGTGATGTGACCGATGATGCTGATTTAGGAAAGTCTTATACGTTGCAAGAACAATTAGTAGATGATTTTGCTGCACAAGGTAATCCTCTGAAAGGTTATAAAATCAGTTTAACGAGTGAGGAGACGCAGCAACTGTTTGAGGCTGATGAACCGCTCTATGGTGCTTTGCTTGAAGATTCCGTTGTTGCTGAGAGTGTTGCGTTAACTGATCTAAACGAACCATTAATTGAAGTGGAACTAATGTTTTTAGTCGATGAAACGATCGAACCAGGTGACGACGAGTCTGATGTGTTGCAAAAAACGCGCATAGCTCCGGGTATCGAGATTCCAGATTCACGTTTTGAAGACTGGTTTCCGAACTTATCGCTTAATCAAATTGTGATGGACCGAGCTGTCGCAGAAAAAGTTATCGTCGGCGATCCGGTTTATGATTTGCAAAAAGCTGATTTAGCCAACGTTGAAGCACGCGTGACGTTGAATGGTGAGCACCTTGTGACAGGCCATTCTCAAGACGTGATGGAAAACCCATTGCATGCGATGATGTGGTTAGTGGATGCTTTAGCAAAACGAGATAAGCGGTTAGAAGCAGGCATGATTGTGTCATCGGGCACGTTTATGTTGCCGAAACCGTTAGAACGCGGTCGATATGAGGTTGATTTTGCTGGTATTGGTTCCGTTGGTGTGGATGTGACATGAGTTTGCATCAAGATCGCGTACGTTTGAATCAAGCGTTTTAGATTTTGAATCAAGGCATAATGACAATGAGTCAAGCACCGTAAAATGTGGTGCAAGACAGCCCAAAAGTGAATCAAACAAGTCTCAATAAAAAACGTGCACTTAATCGACATTAGTGCACGTTTTGTAATATTTCGGCTGTTATCATAAAGAGTGCGATGGAACCGATGATGGTTACGAGACAGTAGGTGGCAAACGCTCGGTAAGCTCGGGCCTGCCACAGTTGCATCGCTTCGACACTAAACGTCGAAAATGTGGTGAACGCACCGAAAAACCCGGTGCCAACTAATAGATAAAGCGACTCTGCTTCGGTTATTAAATAACTAACGACCGCTAACCCGATAGATCCTAGTAAATTAACGATAATCATGGCAATTGGAAAGTCTTGTGTAGAGCGGAGACGCATGATGAGCTCACCGATGATGTAACGGCAAGCAGCTCCGAACGCACCGCCAATCATAACGAAGGTGAACGTCATGTGTCTTGCCCCCGTTTCATCACATTAAATCCTATAAAAGCGAGTCCTATACCGCCAATGACAGAGGCGAAACTGTAGCTGGTCGACAACAACCACGCACCATTTAGCGTCATTCTATGGATGTTTTGAGCAAATGTCGACATCGTCGTAAAACCGCCTAATAGGCCAACGCCAACTCCGACTTTTAGCCACTGCGGCATTGTGTTTGATTGGGTGTAGGCTGTCAGGCACCCTAACAAAAAGCTTCCGATTAAATTAACCATGATCGTCGACGTATTGGCAAACGCTACATCGATTGAATAGCGAAAAAACGTTCCAATGGCACCACCAAGTGCAACAAATAAAGCATTAAGCCACATCAATACCCCTCACTTTGTATCATATTGGTATATTATAGCATATACGTCGTTTGAATTTCGTGTCGATTCGAACAATTGACGTGTCGCTTCGCATCATTTATTCTATAAAAGACAAAATGATAAAACCCTCGTTAGGTGAGGCTCCTGTGCGGAGATATGCTACTGCCCAAAAATGTCCAAAGACGCCAATGGGTCAACAAAAACGGTCGACATAAGGTCGTTTTTAACGTAGCTGGTACATCCTATGCCGTACAGTGCTAAAGCTCAAACGAATGGAGGACGCTTTGATTAAGATTTGTTATCATCACTCGCCTTTCTCCTTGTTTGAGAGAGGCGAGTTTGTTTTTTAGATATATTATTAAGGTTGCGTTATATATGAACGCATTGCGGGTACATGCTACTAAAGGAGGTCGTTAACATGATGATGCGTCGCCAAACGAAATTGAACTTATTTGAGCAATTATCAGACTTACTAAAAAAAGGTGAAACCGAACTTTTTCGTGAGTCGTTATTAGCATTACATATTCAGGATCAGGTCGAGTGGTTTGAACAACTAGATGATATCACGTTGCGCAAACAAGTGTATGAGGCTCTGACACCCGAAGAAATGGCGGATATGTTAGAAGAACTAGAGACTGAAGAACAACAAAGCGTCATGGAAGAAATGGAGCGCGAGAAATGGATCTCCACGCTGAATGAAATGGCTTCAGATGATGTCGTTGATTATTTAGAAGAATTAGAAGATGACGACGTATCGACGGCTTTACAAGAAATGGACGATGAAACGGCCGAAAAAGTGCAACAGATTATGGAGTATGACGATGAAACCGCCGGCGCATTAATGGCGACAGAATATATCGCGATTAAAACGACGGACACCGTACAACAAGTAATGTCGCGTCTGCGAGATGAAGCGCCTGAAGCGGAAACGATTTATTATATTTATGTTATAGATCAAGACGGGTACTTAGTTGGTGTCGTATCGCTCCGTGATTTGATTACGAGTGACCCGAGTGAAGTGATTGAACAGGTGATGAGTCGTCGCGTTGTGTCGGTTCAAACGAATCAAGACCAAGAAGACGTCGCCCGACTTATCCAAAAATACGATTTTCTCGCAACTCCAGTTGTAAATGACGAGCATCAACTCGTTGGGATCATTACAGTTGACGATATTATCGATGTTATTGAAGATGAGACAACGGAAGACTTCGGGGAGATGTCAGCTGTACGTGGTGCGACAGGGACAGATATTACCGCTTGGGAATCAACGAAAAAACGCGCCCCGTGGATTATTATGCTCATGTTTTTAGGGCTGATCACAGCTGAAGTGATTGGTTATTTTGAAGATACACTGCAAACGATTGTGATCTTAGCTGCGTTCATTCCGTTATTAATGGATGCTGCAGGTAATACGGGAACACAATCACTAGCTGTCATGGTGCGTAATATTGCACTAGGCACGTTCGATAAACGTAACGTCTGGCAAGTATTACGACGTGAATTGTTGACGGGTATCATGATTGGGGCCGGGAGTGGCGTCACAATTGCATTATTAATTATTTTATTTTACGAACAAAACTACGTCATTGCTGCTATCGTGGGGATTTCCATTATGCTGACTTTGAGCGTGTCGACTTTGACGGGTTCAATTATTCCACTGATTATTAATCGACTAAAAATTGATCCAGCCGTCGCATCAGGACCGTTTATTACCACATTGAATGATATATTTGGACTGTTGATTTACTTTACGATTGCGACATCGATGATTGAGTATTTGATGTGAGTGAGTAGAGAAATGCTTGTTATCGAAGGGTTGAAGTTTGTGGTTAATGCAATTATCGGCGAAATTCAGAGGTTTATCGGCGAAATTTGCAAATCTATCAGCGAAATTCTTAGTTTTTACAGCGAAATTGAATAGGTTATCGGCGAAATAAGTGATTTTATCGGCGAAAACCGAATGTTATAAAAAGGACCGCATGCTCGCATGCGGTCCTTCCCTATTAGTATTGAATTTTATCTTGCAAAAAGTCTTTCAAATCCGCGATTGGCATGCGGGTTTGTTCCATGGTGTCACGGTTACGGACAGTGACTTGGCCGTCTTCTTTGGAATCGAAATCATAGGTGATGCAATAAGGTGTACCGATTTCGTCGTGACGGCGGTAGCGTTTACCGATTGAGCCAGCGTCGTCATAGTCGACCATGAAGTCTTGAGCTAAATCCTGGAAAACCTCTTGTGCTTCGTCAGCTAGTTTTTTCGATAATGGGAAGACCGCTGCTTTAAAGGGTGCAACAGCTGGATGGAAATGCATCACTGTACGTGATGAACCATCTTCAAGTTCTTCTTCCTCATAAGCGTCTGTTAAAAATGACAGTGCTAGACGATCCGCACCTAAGGCTGGTTCGATGACATATGGGATATAACGTTCATTTGTTTCTTGGTCGATATATTCCATGTCTTCACCAGAATGTTCAGCATGTTGTTTTAGGTCGTAATCTGTACGGGAAGCGACGCCCCATAATTCGCCCCAACCGAATGGGAATTCGTATTCTAAATCAGTCGTTGCGTTACTGTAGTGGGACAGCTCGTCTTCATCGTGTTCGCGGCGACGAACTTTCTCTTGATCTAGACCTAAGTTGAGTAACCAGTTATGGCAAAAGTCGAGCCAATAATCGAACCAATTATGTTCTTCGCCTGGTTTGCAGAAGAATTCCATTTCCATTTGTTCGAATTCACGTGTACGGAAAATGAAGTTACCTGGTGTAATTTCGTTACGGAAACTTTTACCGATCTGAGCGATGCCGAATGGTAGCTTCTTACGCATCGTACGCTGAACGTTTTTGAAATTGACGAAGATACCTTGTGCTGTTTCTGGTCGCATGTAAATTTCGTCAGATGAATCATCCGTTACGCCTTGATACGTTTTAAACATTAAGTTGAACTGGCGGATGTCCGTGAAGTCACTCGAACCACAATCAGGGCACGTAATGCCTTCTTCTTCAATAATTTTCACGAGTTCGTCGAATGGTAAGCCGTCGACGACACGTTCTTCACCTTTTGCTTCGAAATGGTTTTCGATTAAATGGTCGGCGCGGTGGCGTGATTTACACTCTTTACAGTCGATCATCGGGTCGTTGAAGTTCCCTAAATGACCGCTCGCTTCCCACGTTTTCGGGTTCATTAAAATTGCTGAATCAAGTCCGACATTGTACGGCGATTCTTGGACGAACTTTTTCCACCATGCGTCTTTTAAATTTTTCTTCAGTTCAACACCGAGTGGGCCATAATCCCATGTGTTTGCTAGGCCACCGTAGATTTCGGAGCCTTGGAAAATAAAACCACGATGTTTACAGTGATTCACGATATGTTCCATGTCTTGTGCCATTAGAAAAACCTCCTATAGTTGTTGCTAATCCATTAAAAAACTCCCGCCCCTTGAGCTAATCGAATAGCTCAGGGACGAGAGTGTATTTCCCGCGGTTCCACCCTGATTGATGCATTTGCATCCACTTTCAGGCGATCACTCCAGATTGCCGTTTCACATCACCTTACTCCAGGCTCACACCATCCCTGAATCGCTCGTTGGTAGCGGGTTATGCTACTATTAATCCTTCATCGTCATCATACGTTTATTCATTTATTCTCATATATAGTAGCATACCATGCATCTTTTCTCAACGTTTTCGTTAACAGATTATCACTTTTCTTAGGCTGGTCGATGAAAGGTGAGGGTGTTTTTTGGTATAATAGATAAGGTTAGAACGATGATGGAGGAATAAGTGTGACTGATCCGTTTAACGCGTGGCGTCACGTGTTTAAGTTAGATCCGAACAAATACATAACAGATAGCGATTTACATCACGTGTGCCAATCAGGGACAGATGCGATTATGATTGGCGGGACGGATGGCGTGACGCTAGACGATGTAGTTAATTTATTAGCACGCGTCAGACGATTTAAGTTGCCATGTTTATTAGAGGTGTCAAACCTTGATTCGATTACCCCTGGGTTTGATTATTATGTGATTCCGACTGTGTTAAACAGTGGCGATAAACAGTGGATGATTGATTTACACCACGAAGCGGTCAAAACATACGGCGACTGGATTGAGTGGGACGAGCTGTATATGGAAGGTTACGTCATGTTAAATCCAGCTTCTAAAGCGTATCAATATACAAACGCAAAGCCTGTGACGACAGATGATGTCGTCGCTTATGCACGGTTAATTGAGCATTTAATGCCGCTGCCAATTATGTATTTGGAGTACAGCGGGACCTATGGCGACGTGGATTTGGTCGAACGTGTTAGTCATGAACTTAACCGAACGACGCTTATTTACGGGGGCGGCATCGAGACGAAAGCAGAAGCTCAGGCCATGGCTGAACATGCGCAAATTGTCGTCGTCGGTGATGTGATTTACCGCGATATTGACCGAGCGATTGAAACGGTAGAAGCCGTCAAGCAAGTAGAACGATAAAAGGTGGGAATGTCATGAGTATGACGATGAACGATATATTAAACGCGATGAACCCCGAACAACAGAAGGCGGTTAAACATACAGAAGGACCACTTCTCATTATGGCAGGTGCAGGCAGTGGTAAAACACGAGTATTAACGCACCGTATTGCGTATTTACTCGCGGAAAAAGGAATTCAGCCTTACAATATTTTAGCGATTACGTTTACGAATAAAGCAGCGCGCGAAATGAAGGATCGTGTCGAGAAACTTGTCGGCGAAGAAGCGAAAGATATCATTATGTCAACGTTCCACTCGTTATGTGTGCGGATTTTACGCCGAGATGGTGACCGTATTGGCATTGATCGTAACTTTGCGATTTACGATGCGACCGACCAGAAGACAGCGATCAAAGAAGCGCTACGCATTCAAAACTTGGACCCGAAGCAGTATGAACCACGCGCGATGCAAGGGGCGATTAGCCAGGCGAAAAACCAGCTCATCACGCCAAAACAGATGAAGCAACAAGCGAATAATTACTATGAAGAGCAGGTTGCATCAGTCTATGATACGTATGAAACCATTTTGCGTAAAAATAGTGCACTCGATTTTGATAGTTTAATTATGGAAACGTTTTTCTTATTTGACCGTGTACCTGACGTGCTGCAATATTATCAGAACCGTTTTCAATATATTCACGTTGATGAGTACCAAGATACGAACAAAGCGCAGTATCAGCTCGTCAAAAAATTAGCCGATCGTTTCGAAAACTTATGCGTCGTCGGCGATTCCGACCAATCGATTTATAAGTGGCGCGGAGCGGATATTTATAATATTTTGTCGTTTGAAAATGATTATCCGAATGCGAAAACGATTTTCTTAGAACAAAACTACCGTTCGACGAAGACGATTTTGCAGGCGGCGAATGATGTGATTGAGCGCAATACGTCGCGCAAGCCGAAAGAATTGTGGACGGAGAATGATGGTGGCGAGCGTATTCGCTTATATGAAGCGCGTGACGAGAAGCAAGAGGCGCGTTATGTACTTGATCAAATTCAAGAATTGACGCAAGAGCACAGCTTTAGTTATGACGATATTGCCATTTTATACCGTACGAATGCCCAGTCGCGTGCGATGGAGGATGTGTTCGTGAAATCTGACATCCCGTACCAAATCATCGGCGGTACGAAATTCTACGACCGTAAAGAAATTAAAGATTTGCTCGCGTACTTGCGTTTAATTACGAACCCGAATGATGATATCAGTTTTCTACGCGTCGTGAACGTGCCAAAGCGCGGGGTAGGAAAAACGTCGATCGATAAACTGCAAATGCATGCCGAAATGCATGATTTATCGCTGTTTGAAGCGGTTCAAGATATTGCCTTAGTCGGCGTTAGCAAAAAAGCTGGTCAGCAACTACAATCATTCCGCCACTTAATTGAAAATTGGCAGTCGCAACAACAGTTTCTAAGTGTAACGGAAATCGTTGATGAAGTACTATCAAAATCAGGCTATGAAGATATGTTACAGCAAGACAAATCGCTCGAATCGCAAAGTCGCCTAGAAAACTTAGAAGAATTCAAAACGGTAACGCGTCAGTTTGAAGAAGCGAATGACGATACAAGTTTACTTGCCTTTTTAACCGATTTAGCGCTCGTGAGTGATCTCGATCAATCAGACGATGACGCGCAAGAACAAGTGACACTAATGACGCTCCATGCGGCGAAAGGGCTTGAATTCCCGGTTGTGTTCTTAATAGGACTCGAAGAAAATATTTTCCCGCACAGCAGGTCGTTGTTCGATGAAGAAGAAATGGAAGAAGAACGCCGTCTTGCGTATGTTGGTATAACGCGGGCTGAGCAGCGGTTATTTTTAACGTATTCCTCGATGCGAACGCTATTTGGCAGAACGCAATTTAACCAGCGCAGTCGCTTTATTGACGAAGTGCCGGATGAACTACGCCAAGTGGAAGGCGAAATTAAGCAAGCGTCTGGACAACAGAATGAATCATTTGAAGACGCGATCCAGGCGTTAGCTGATTCGAAAAATGAACCGAAACAACCGCAGCCGAAGCGTCGTGCGAAGACGATTAAGGAGCAACCA
This sequence comes from Alkalibacillus flavidus, assembly GCF_040545925.1. NCBI lineage: Bacteria > Bacillati > Bacillota > Bacilli > Caryophanales > Bacillaceae > Alkalibacillus > Alkalibacillus flavidus. The sequence continues at coordinate 99,006 of NZ_JBEPMX010000005.1, read as the reverse complement.
AACGACCCTGAAACGTTCCAAATCGGCGATAAAGTGAAGCATAAAAAGTGGGGAGAAGGAACGATTGTGAAAGTTGAAGGGACAGGCGGCAATGCCGAAGTCGATATCGCATTCCCTGCTCCTGTTGGCATTAAGCGTTTGTTAGCCCAATTTGCCCCAGTCGAAAAATTATAACGAGGAGTGGCGTGGATATGACACGTGACGAAGCAAAACAACGCATTCAAGCGTTACAAGACGAACTACATCAATATAATTACGAATATCATGTACTCGATAACCCAACGGTCTCAGACGACTATTACGATAAGACATTCCGCGAGCTGATCAATTTAGAAGACGAGTACCCGGAATTTCAAACGGCTGATTCGCCGACTCAACGTGTAGGCGCGGAGCCGCTTGATCAATTCGTGAAAGTCGATCATAACGTGCCGATGTTAAGCCTCGGAAATGCGTTTAACGCACAAGAACTACGAGACTTCGACCGCCGCGTCAAAGAACGTGTCGGCGATCAAGTACGTTATGTTTGTGAGCTTAAAATTGACGGTTTAGCGGTTTCATTATTGTATGAAAATGGCCAATTCGTCCGCGGGGCCACGCGTGGTGACGGCAAAACGGGCGAAGATATTACGCAAAACTTAAAGACGGTCAAAAGTATCCCGCTTAAGATTCGTGAAGAAGAAACGATCGAAGTGCGAGGGGAAGTCTTTATGCCGAAACGGTCGTTTTTAGCATTGAATGAAGCGCGGGAATCGAATAGCGAAGAACCGTTTGCCAACCCGCGTAATGCGGCCGCTGGTTCCTTAAGACAACTCGATCCGAAAATTGCAGCACGCCGTAATTTAGATATCTTTTTATACAGTGTTGGTGAATGGGAAGCCGCAACGACCGCTTCGCATAGTGAACGGCTAAAGTATATGAAAGAACTCGGCTTTAAAACAAACCCGGAAACCGAGACGTTCGAATCGATCGAAGACGTCATTCAATTTACGGAAGATTGGACAGTGAAACGACACGAGCTTGATTATGAGATCGACGGGATTGTGATTAAAGTTGATTCGATTGATTTACAAGAACGGCTCGGTTTCACCGCGAAAAGTCCGCGCTGGGCGATCGCTTATAAGTTCCCTGCCGAGGAAGCGGTCACGACGTTACACGATATTGAGTTAAGCGTCGGACGTACAGGTGCTGTGACACCGACTGCTATTTTAGAACCAGTACAAGTTGCGGGTACAACTGTACAACGTGCGTCGCTTCATAATGAAGATTTAATTATTGAAAAAGACATTCGCTTGCATGATACCGTCATTATTAAAAAAGCGGGTGACATTATCCCAGAAGTCGTCAGAGTCGTGACAGATGAACGAACAGGCAATGAACAAGTGTTCCGCATGCCTGAAAACTGTCCTGAATGCGGTGAGCCACTTGAGCAACCGGGGGGTGAAGTCGCCTGGCGTTGTGTGAACCCAAACTGCCCGGCTCAACTGAAAGAAGGATTGATTCACTTTGTGTCACGCAATGCGATGAATATTGACGGCTTAGGTGAAAAAGTCATCGAGCAACTGTTTGATCATGAATTAATCCAAACGATTGCTGACTTATATAAGCTCACGCCAGATGATTTATTACCACTAGAACGTATGGGACAGAAATCGGTTGATAATTTACTGAAAGCGATTGAAACGTCGAAAGATAACTCGCTCGAACGATTATTATTCGGTCTCGGCATTCGCTTTGTCGGTAGTAAAGCCGCGGACACATTAGCTGCACAATTTGGTACGATGGATGCTCTTATGGAAGCGGATAAGGATGATTTCGAAGCGGTACCTGATATTGGTGACAAAATGGCAGCTTCGATTGCGACGTATTTTGAACAAGACCAAGTTAAACAATTGATTGACGAATTGAAATCGCTCGGCTTAAACATGACCTATTTAGGTGAAATCGTTGAGGCAAGTGAGGATTCGCCGTTTTATGATAAAACAGTGGTCATTACAGGCAAATTCACTGATATGAACCGACAAGACATTAAAGCTCAAATTGAAGCATTAGGCGGTCAAGTGACAGGGAGTGTCAGTAAGAAAACGGATATTCTAATCGCAGGTGACGATGCTGGGTCAAAATATGACAAAGCCGTTGACTTAAATGTGTCCATTTGGGATGAAGCGCAATTGTTAGAGACATTGGAGGCGTAAGAATTGGCATTATTAAAGAAAGGGTTTGCCCTGCTTATGTTCGTCATTATACTATCAGCTTGTACGCCAAACTTTAATTCCGAAGAAGAAGTGGTGCAAGACAATAATGACGAACAGCAAACGCAAACGGAAGAAGAACAACAAATGATTGTCTCTCCTGATCAATTAGATACAAACGATTATCGCATGGTCTTGCCGTATCAACTGAGTGCAGCAAGAGGAACAGTGACAAATCAAATTTCGAATCGTTATGATATTGATGAGTTCGAACAAGGGTTAACTCGTTTATCGAAGGACACATTTTCCCCTGACGATTATTTGTTTCAAGAAGGTCAATATTTAGCTGAGAATACGGTTTATGATTGGATTGATGACGTCAATCCCGATAAACCGAATGATTTAAGAGACGAATTAGACAATGCTGAAGCTGAAGATGACATAGAAGCCATTAGGGATGAATTAGAAACGTATCAAGAAAAAAACCCGCGTGTGGTGTCGCATATATTAGAGCAAAACTTTTTAACGCGCGAAGAAGAAAACCGCGTTGAGATTGCAGGTATGTCAATTGGGATTGCGCTTAAATCAAAATATCAATTTAGTGTGGACTATGGCCCGACAAATGACGTTCAGATTAGTGAAGAAGAAATGCTGACGATTGGAAAGGAAACAGCCGATACAATTGTCCAACGTATTCGGGAAGACTATGAAGAATTACAAGACATCCCGATTATGGTCGCGTTATATCGTGAAAACAGCCCTAACGCGTCAGTTCCAGGGTCTTATGTATCGAAAGCGGTCGTAGAACCGAATGATATGCTCGTAAGTGATTGGCAATCGCTTGATGAAAAGACGGTTTTATTCCCGTCAAGTGAAGCTGAAAGTGATTACTACGAAGATTCTGAGATGTTTACGGGCTTTAGACGTGACGTATCCGATTTCTTTCCGAACTATATTGGGGTCATCGGCCGAGGCTTTTACAAAGACGGTGAATTGCAAGAGTTATCGATTAATATCCCGGTTGAATTTCACGGCAAACAAGAAATTAACGGATTCACCCAACATGCGGCTTCGCTTATGATGGAGCACTTCCCGTCATACTTTGATGTCGAAGTGGCTGTTGAATCTCCATCGCGTCAGGAAGCTGTGCTGTTCAGACAAGCTGGTGAAGAAGATATCACTTATCACATTTATCATGATTAAAGTATTGCAAGTTATTTCAAAGCGAATGCAACGTTCCTGCAACATATGGCAAGGAACGTTGCTTTTTTTATCTGAAAAAACTGCAATTTTATTTGATTAGCGTGACGTGTTCGTTTAAAATGGTTTATGGAAGCGCTATTACATGGCGTAAAATCGTTAATAGGAGGCATTTCTCATGGTACAACCTTACAAGCACGAACCATTCACAGATTTTTCAATTGAAGAAAACGCTAAAAAGCAAGAAGCTGCTCTTCGCCAAGTGGAACAAGAACTCGGTCAAGATTATCCACTTATTATTGGTGGAGAACGTATTTATACAGAGAAAAAGATCACATCGATTAATCCAAACAATAAACAAGAAGTGGTCGGAACCGTATCAAAAGCAGACCAAGAGCTAGCTGAAAAATCGATGAACGTAGCAGATGAAACGTTCGAATGGTGGCGCAAATCGACGGCTGAAATGCGCGCAGACATTTTATTCCGCGCGGCAGCGATTGTTCGTCGACGTAAATATGAATTCAACGCATGGGCCATTAAAGAGTCTGGTAAAGCGTGGAAAGAAGCAGATGGTGACGTCGCAGAAGGCATTGACTTCTTAGAATATTACGGTCGTCAAATGTTAGAAATCGCAAAAGGCGGCGAAGTAAACAGTCGCCCAATCGAAAACAACCGTTTTACTTATATTCCTCTAGGTGTTGGTCTTGTGATTTCACCATGGAACTTATTGTTCGCGATCATGTGTGGTACAGCTGTGTCGCCGATGGTAACAGGTAATACCGTCTTATTAAAACCTGCATCGAACTCGCCTGTTATTGCGTATAAGTTCATGGAAGTGTTAGAAGAAGCGGGCATGCCATCAGGTGTTATCAACTACATCCCAGGTAGCGGTAGTGAAGTGGGTGACTACTTAGTTGAGCATCCTAGAACACGTTTTGTAAGCTTTACAGGATCTCGCGATGTAGGTGTTGGTATCCATGAGAAAGCAGCGAAGATTCAACCAGGTCAAAAATGGTTGAAACGTGTTGTCGCTGAAATGGGCGGTAAAGACACGATCGTCGTTGACAGTGAAGCTGATTTAGAATTAGCTGCTCAATCGATCGCACAATCAGCTTTTGATTTCTCTGGTCAAAAATGTTCATCTGGTTCGCGCGCAGTGGTGCATCAAGATGTCTATGACCAAGTGCTTGAACGTGTCGCTGAAATCACAAAAGGTCTATCGATTGGTGATACGTCGAAAGAGAACTATTACATGGGTGCTGTCATTGATCAAAGCGCTTACGACAAAATTATGGGATACATGGACGTTGGCAAAGAAGAAGGCCGCTTAGTTGTCGGTGGTGACGGCGACGATACAAATGGTTATTACGTGAATCCAACCATTTTCGCTGATTTAGATCCACAATCACGTATGCAACAAGAAGAAATCTTCGGACCAGTCGTTGGCTTCACGAAAGCGAAAGACTTTAACGAAGCAATCGACATTGCGAACAATACAGACTACGGTCTAACAGGTGCGGTAATTTCGAACAACCGTAACCATTTAGAAATTGCTCGCGAAGACTTCCACGTAGGTAACCTTTACTTCAACCGTGGTTGTACAGCAGCAATCGTCGGTTATCACCCATTCGGTGGTTTTGACATGTCTGGTACGGATTCAAAAGCAGGCGGACCTGATTACCTTTACAACTTTATGCAAGGTAAGACAGTGTCTGAAATGCTATAAATCAACAAAAAAACCTCTCGGAAGACTGATGTCTCTCGAGAGGTTTTACTTTTATCTACAGTGTTGCATCATAATTTGAGAATCTTGCATCAACTTTTTATTGGCTTGCATCATTTTTATTATGCCTTGACTCAAACTCTTTGAGCCTTGATTCAAAATCAGGATTTCTTGCACCAACCGCGAATAACTAGCTCATCGTCTTCATCAATCGGCGTTTTATAATCGGTGAAGATGAACGTCCAAGGCATTGAATGTTTAGCTTGGATGTCGATGGGGACGGTGAACGTGCCTGTTGCTTGGTTTGCCCAATCAATGATTGTGCTATCTAATCTGACAGGTTGATCACTTAGGTTATGAATTAAAACCGTGACGAGTAAATGGTTGCGATGATTATAAGCATGTTTCAAGATAGTGAATTGAATACTTGAATCATCGGCAAATATAAGTTGATTGAATTGGGCTTTAATCCATTTTCGGTCTTGGTCGGCAATGGTTTTATCCCATTTAGGTTCGAACATGAGTCGTTGCATGTTAATCACTCCTATGACTTTAAATTGTACGCTTGTTGTCACGATTTGTCACGGGCGGTTCAAATATATTTGCGCTATAATGAGGGTGGAGGTGTTACCATGTCGTTGTATGAATGGCTTGTCTTAACCCATATTGTATCAGCTATTATCGGAATGGGGCCGGGGTTTGTTTTAACACGAGTAACGAAATCTGCTACAACTCTACCAGAACTCAGGCATGGTTACACGATTAAACGGCAACTCCACTATTTTGTGATGGCTGGTGGCACATTACTCTTAATCACAGGCCTTTGGATGGGAGCGATTAATCCACCGTTGTTTCAACAAGGTTGGTATGTCATAAGCCTTAGTTTATATTTGATTGCTTTAGCCATGGGGCCGACTGTTTTAAAATGGTATTCGAAGCCGGTTAAACAGTTACTTGAACAGGCAACAGGCGAGCAAATTACTGAAGAATACCACCGTTTAGCGAACAAATTATATCGCGTGGAATATTTCGAAAACACACTGTTTATTGTTATTATAATATTAATGATTACGAAACCATTTTAGTAGCCAGGAGAAAGGATTGAGCATATGACGACGGTCGTTGTCGGCGGTGGCATATTAGGTGCTTCTACTGCCTATCATTTAGCGAAAAAAGGTGAAGACGTCACCATTATAGATCGAAAAGATGAAGGTCAAGCAACGGATGCAGCAGCAGGTATCGTTTGCCCGTGGTTATCACAACGTAGAAATAAAGCATGGTACGAATTAGTCAAACGAGGGGCACGTTATTATCCAGACCTTGTCGAACAACTAAAGGCAAAAGGTATGCGGAAAACAGGTTATAAACAAGTGGGCACGATTAGTTTACATACGGATGGTCATAAGCTTGATCAAATGGTTGAACGTGCTGAAAAACGACGTGAAGGTGCCCCGGAAATTGGTGAGATTAAGCGACTATCTCCAGAAGAAGTACGCGACATGTTTCCGCCGATTTCAGATGCTTACGGTGGCGTTTATGTGAGCGGCGGTGCACGCGTCGATGGTCGTGCGATGCGCGATGCTCTGTTATCAGGTGCGATTCATTATGGCGCAACGGTTCGCACCGGTGAGGCGAGTTTAATTGCGGACGGGGATAGAATCACACAAGTTGGCGTACAAAGTGACATCATTGATGCGGACCAAGTGATCGATACAGCCGGTGCCTGGTCGAAACAGCTTGTGAAACCCGTCGGTATTGATTACGACGTCACACCACAACGCGCACAAATCGTTCACTTAGATTTAGTCGGTGAAGATACGGGTGATTGGCCTGTCGTTATGCCACCAAGCAACGGCTATTTATTAACATTTGCAGGCGGTCGAATCGTCGCAGGAGCGACACGGACGGATTATGCTGGATTTGATTACCGTACGACCGCAAGTGGGATTCGCGATATTCTTGACCAAGCCTTAACGATTGCGCCTGGCTTAGAAGACGCCTCGATTTTAGAAACGCGTGTAGGCTTTCGTCCGTACACACCAGGGTTCTTGCCGATCATTGGACCGATGCCTGGCTACGAAGGCTTATTCGTCGCTAATGGACTTGGCGCAACGGGTTTAACCGCAGGGCCGTTTCTTGGGTCTGTGTTAGCTGATTTGGCATTAGGGGAAGAGATTGATTTAGATTTAACACAGTATGATGTGAGCGAAGCGTTGAAGTGATTTATAAAAGCCTTAAGATTGTCCGGACAATCTTAAGGCTTTTTTAAAATAAAATATTACTATTTCTGTGATTCTTCCCACATCGCAGCGCGTTCTTCGAATGTCGTTTATTCATGCACTTCATGTAACATCCACATGTACCCAAATGGATCCATGAAAATGGCGTTGGATAAGCCAAAATCAGTCATCTCAGTAACAGGTTGAATCTCGATGCAACCTTGATCCATAGCTAGTTGATAAGTTTTGTTAATATCATCAACGGTTATATTTACCCAACTAGTGTTGGGGTTTTCTGAAGATGGCGCTACTAAAAAGGCCTCACGATTTTCGTCTAATAAATGAAATTGCATACCATATAAAGTAAATAGTACTTCATTTTGCCCTTCAGGTAAATCGGTTGCCTTCACGTCTTCGAGGTCAAACACGTTTTCATATACTTTCAAAGCGTCTAAACTACTACTGACTACCATATCAAGCTCAATGCTTCCCATACTTGAATCACTCCTCTTTTTTCCTTTGTCTTTAGTCATTCGCTATTAACCACATCAATTCCTGCCATAATCAATCTTTAATATACACATCACGATAATGATAAAAAGGCCCTTCTGACATAAAATCGCTTAATTGAACCGGTAATGCTCGTTTGAGTAAAGGGCCACTGACGACAAATGTATGAAATTCGCCGTTTTCGCCACATGGATCGACTGTATCCGGCAATGCTTGTAACGTCTGACGATTTAATGACCTCCCTAAAAATGGTTTAGGAACACGATTCGGATCAATCGTCGTGATCCATGTGTCGTAGCCTAACGTTAAAAAGTCGTCGATTAAGTGAGCAGTTGATTGTTGCCAAAGTGGAAAGATTGCTTCGAGTGTTAACCCTTCTAACTGATTTTCGCGAAAGGTGCGTACATCGGATAGATTAATGTCGCCAAATACGATATGTGTGATACCATCTTGCTCAGCTTGTGTTAACCCTTCACGCATGCGGGCGTGATACTCTTCATTTGAAGGTGATGTAGGTAAGTATATTTTTTGTAGTGGGAGCCCCAGTGCTTCAGCTTGTAGGTCGAGTAATGCTTCGTCGGTTTCGTGAACGCTTGCACGATGGTCGTTTTCGTCGACTGTTGTCATTAAACGATCGACTATAACATCATCTCGTTTTAACATATAGTGCAAAGCTAGCATTGAATCTTTGCCGCCACTATGCGATATTGCTACGCGTTTCATTAAGACAACTCCCTATATGTCATAGTTTAGCCATACTATAACATAATTGAAACCTTTATAAACAAACAATCCCCGTTTGATCTTAAGTCAAACGGGGATAGAACGGTTTTATTGTGTTTGATAACTCTTTTCGACTTCTGTCACAAGTGAATCGACGTATGAAACAGCCTTCTTAATTGGTTCAGGTGTCGTCATATCAACGCCTGCATATTTCATAAGTTCCTGTGGCGTTTTTGATCCGCCAAGTTTCAATACTTCTAACCAACGATCAATCGCAGGTTGGCCTTCTTCTTTGAATAACTGTGAAACAGCAGTTGAAGCGGTTAAGCCGGCTGAATAAGTGTATGGGTATAAGCCCATGTAATAGTGCGGTTGACGCATCCATGTGAGCTCAGCGCCTTCATCGATTTCGACATCATCGCCCCAGAAGTTGCGAAGTGTTTCTCCTTTTTGTTGTTTTAACGTACTCGCTGTTAGCGGATCGCCTTGTTCTGCTAGAGCGTAAACACGGCGTTGGAATTCGCCCTCAAGCAAGTGTGTGACAAAGTTATGATAGTACGTCCCTAATAGTTGTAGGACAATCCAACGACGTTTGCGCGGGTCATCAGTGTTCTCTAGCAAATGATCAGCCAATAATAATTCGTTCATCGTCGATGGTGCTTCGATAAAGTAAGTCGATGGACGGGTGTTGAAGAGGTGTTGATTTTCATTAGCTAAATATAAATGACCTGCATGACCGAGTTCATGTGCTAATGTAAAGGCACCACGCATTTGACCAGTAAAGGTTAATAAAATATACGGGTGAACACCGTAAGGGCTTGCGCAGAATGCACCTGTTGATTTACCGACGTTATCAGCATAATCTACCCAACGCTCATTTAGACCACGCTCAATAATACTTGTATACTCAGGTCCCATTACTTTTAGCGCTTCTAAGATTGTCTCGGAGACGTCTTCATAAGATGATTCAGGATTGAATTCGGGATCTAAAGGTGCTTTTAGATCAGCAAAATGGAGTTTGTCTAATCCATATGCTTCTTGTTTGAGTTTCGCAAAACGACGCATCACGGGCGCGAGTTCTTCTTGAATGACGTTAAGTTGGTTGTGATACATCTCTTCTGTTACTTTTTGTGGTTGCAGTAACATTTGTGTAACTGATTCATAACCGCGTGCTCGAGATAATGCGACTTCCTTTTTTACTTGCGTCGCATAGGTCGCAGCGTATGTGTTTTCGTATTGCTTTAATGTGTTCACAAACGATTCGTAGGCTTTATGACGAACTTCAGTGTCGGCTGACATTTCGTATTCGTCTTCGTACAACGCAAATGAATTCGTATATTCGGTGCCGTCACTTGTCGTGAACGATTCGAAATCCATATCGGATGATTTGCTGCGTTGATAAATCATATAAGGTGCCGAGTGGATCTCACCTAATGATGCGAGGACTTCTTCTGTTTCAGGTGCTAGCGTATAAGGTTTACGTTTCAGCAAGTCTTCTAATGTGTTTTGATAGATTTTCAGTTCATCGTGTTCGTTTAAATATTGTTCGATCGTCCCATCTGGTAAAGTCAATACTTCTGAGTCGAAGAAAGCAAGCTCTGATTGGATTTTCGCAAATGCAGAAGACACTTTCGCTGACATTGCTTGGTTGTCTGGGTTCGTGCCGTCTTCAGATGAGCGCAAGTTCGCATACGTTCCAACGCGAATCATTTTCTTTTGCAATTCGGCTTGGGCGTCAAGACATGCCTTTAACACATCGGCCCCTTCGTTAAGGCGTCCTTTATATTGAGTCACGTTAGGTGTTAATTGGTCTAATTCACTTAACGCTTGTTCCCATTCTTCATTTGATTGAAATAAATCGTCTAATGCCCACGTTTGTTCTGTTGGGACTTCCTGTCTCGTTAATCGATTCGCCATGATTCAAAAACCTCCAATAAAATATTTCGTAAGTCTAAATAATATTATATATGATATTGTCTGCCTTGTCATATAAATCTGACAATTTATCTTTAGAAATTTATCGCACATTTTCGATCATTTCCTGCAAAATCATTCATATTTCCCGGGCAATAAATGATATAATAAGCGTGGTGAAAATATTGCCATTGTGATGGAAAATTTGCTATGATGAATAGTATTGTGAAGTGAAATATGGACGGAGGTGTCATGGATGTCGAAAATATCAAAAGATCAAGTAAAACACGTCGCTAATCTTGCTCGTCTCGCCATTTCTGAGGAAGAATCTGAGAAATATAGTGAGCAATTGAGTGCGATTATCGATTTTTCCGAACAACTAAACGAGCTCGATACAACAGATGTTGAGCCAACGACACATGTGTTAGATATGAAAAATGTGATGCGTCAAGATGAACCAAAAGAGTGGATTTCTAAAGAAGACGCACTTAAAAATGCGCCGGATCAACAAGATGGTCAATTCCGTGTGCCATCAATTTTAGACTAATAAGGAGGGACAATTGCGATGTCTGTTTTAGACTTATCTATAAAAGAGTTACAAACGAAACTAAATCAAAAAGATTTAACTGTAACGGAACTCGTTCAAGCTGTTTATGATCGAATTCGTGAAACGGACGATGACGTTCAAGCGTTTGTGACGTTAAATGAAGAGAATGCTTTACAGGAAGCGAAAGCATTAGATGAAGCGGTCGAAGATGAACAACACTTACCGCTTTTCGGTATGCCGATCGGAATTAAAGATAATATCGTAACGAAAGGATTGCGCACGACATGTTCCAGCCAATTGCTATCGAATTTGGACGATCCGTTATACGATGCAACGGTCGTTCAACATTTATCAGATGCTAAAGCGATTAATGTTGGTAAATTAAATATGGACGAATTCGCGATGGGATCATCAACAGAGAATTCGAGTATGCAAGTGACGCGTAATCCGTGGAACACTGATTATGTACCAGGTGGTTCGAGCGGTGGTTCGGCCGCAGCCGTTGCAGCTGGACAAGTACCGTTTGCCTTAGGGTCTGATACAGGTGGTTCGGTTCGTCAGCCAGCGTCGTATTGTGGTGTTGTCGGCATGAAGCCTACATACGGCCGTGTGTCACGTTTCGGACTGGTTGCCTTCGCATCATCACTTGATCAAATCGGTCCATTAACGCGTACTGTTGAAGACAACGCGCGTATTTTAGAAGTGATCGCGGGTCAAGACAAAATGGATTCAACGAGTGCAAACGTTGACGTTCCTTCGTACAGTGATGCGTTAACAGGTGACGTGAACGGTTTGAAAATTGCGGTACCGAAAGAATACTTTGCTGATGGCGTTGATGAAAACGTGAAAGCGAGCGTCCGTGAAGCGTTAAATGTTCTAGAACAACAAGGCGCGACGTGGGAAGAAGTCTCACTTCCACATTCTCAATATGCTGTGGCAACGTACTATATGATCGCCTCATCAGAAGCATCTGCCAACTTGGCGCGTTTCGACGGTGTACGTTACGGCAACCGTGCTGAGAATGCAGAAGATATGATGGATATGTTTATGAAATCTCGTAGCGAAGGCTTCGGTGATGAAGTCAAACGTCGTATCATGCTCGGAACGTTTGCGTTAAGTTCAGGGTATTACGATGCCTATTATAAAAAAGCGCAACAAGTACGTACTTTAATTAAACAAGACTTTGACCAAATCTTCGAAAACTACGATGTTGTTATTGGCCCAACAGCACCGACGACAGCATTTAAGATTGGTGATCAAATTGATGATCCACTGACCATGTATGCGAACGATATTATGACGATCCCAGTTAACTTAGCAGGTGTTCCGGGTATTTCAGTGCCTTGTGGTTTCCATCCAGAGAATCAAATGCCTGTCGGGTTACAAATTATCGGTAAACATTTCGATGAATCGACCGTGTACCGCGTGGCGCATGCGTATGAGCAAGCGACTGATCATCACAAACAACAACCACAACTAGGAGGTGCCAAGTCATGAATTTCGAAACAGTGATTGGTTTAGAAGTCCACGTTGAATTAAAAACGAAATCAAAAATTTTCAGCCCGAGTCCGAACGCATTTGGCGATGAACCAAACAGTAACGTCAACCCAATCGACCTTGGTTACCCTGGTGTGTTACCTGTTTTAAATGAAGAAGCAGTCAATTACGCGATGACCGCGGCGATGGCATTGAACTGCGACATTGCTACGAACACGAAGTTCGACCGGAAAAACTATTTCTACCCAGATAACCCGAAAGCGTACCAAATTTCACAATTTGATCAGCCGATCGGTGAAAATGGTTATATTGAAATAGAAGTGAACGGTGAAACGAAGCGAATTGGCATTACGCGCCTTCACTTAGAAGAAGATGCGGGTAAATTAACGCACGGTGATGACGGTTACTCACTCGTTGACTATAACCGTCAGGGTACCCCACTGGTTGAGATTGTGTCAGAACCAGACATTCGTACACCTGAAGAAGCATATGCTTATTTAGAGAAGCTGCGTAATATCATTCAGTTCACGGGCGTATCTGACGTAAAAATGCAAGAAGGGTCGCTCCGTTGTGACGCGAATATTTCATTACGTCCATACGGGCAAGACGAGTTCGGGGTTAAGACAGAGCTTAAAAACTTAAACTCGTTTAACTTCGTGCAAAAAGGGTTAGAGTTTGAAGAGAAGCGTCAGGAAAAAGTATTACGTCAAGGTGGCGAAATGCTTCAAGAAACGCGCCGTTATGACGAGAAGACGAAAGAAACGGTCTTAATGCGTGTGAAGGAAGGGTCAGATGACTATCGTTATTTCCCAGAGCCTGACTTAATTCCGCTTTATATTGATGACGATTGGAAAACGCGTGTTCGTGAAGCAATCCCAGAGTTGCCTGACTCTCGTCGCCATCGCTACGTGAATGACCTCGGATTAGATGAGTATGACGCAAGTGTGTTGACGAATACGAAAGAAATGTCCGATTTCTTCGAGGCAACCATTGAACACGGAGCTGACGCGAAGCAAGCAACGAACTGGCTGATGGGTGATATTTCGGCTTATATGAACAAACAGCAATTGGAGTTAAATGAATTACCGATCACACCTGAAGCCCTCGCCAAAATGGTTGATTTAATCGAAGAAGGTACATTGTCATCAAAACTTGCGAAGAAAGTCGTGACTGAGCTCGTCCAAAACGGTGGCGATCCAGAACAAATTGTGAAGGATAAAGGCTTAGTGCAAATTTCCGATGAAAATCAATTACGCGAGATCATTACAGGAATTTTAGATAACAACGAACAGTCAATTGAGGATTATAAGAACGGTAAAGATAAAGCGCTCGGTTTCTTAGTCGGTCAAGTGATGAAAGAAACAAAAGGTCAAGCGAACCCGCCAATGGTGAATAAGATTATTTTAGAAGAAATGGACAAACGATAACACGCGATTGAGGCGAGAGGAGGTGGTCACATGTCGTTTACCTTTAAACGGATTGACCACGTACAATTAGCAGCCCCAAGACAGTCAGAAGCTGAAGCACGTCAGTTTTTTGCTGGTGTATTAGGATTTGACGAAATCGAGAAACCAGACGCTTTAAAAGCGAACGGTGGTGTCTGGTTTGCTTTTGGTGATCAGCAATTGCACGTTGGTGTCGAGGAGTCATTTTACCCTGCGGAAAAGGCGCATCCAGCTTTTGAGATAACAGGTTTGGATGCGTTTAAACAGCACTTGGATGATAACCTCGTCACGTATACAGAAGATCAGAAGTTGCCTGGTGCGAAACGGATTTATGTACACGATCCGTTCGGCAATCGTTTAGAAGTGTTGGAATGGCTCGATTAAACGATGCTATGACGTCGGTTAATAGAAACGAAGGTGAAGGTATGACAGTAAAACGAGCACGATTGATTTACAATCCAACATCCGGGCGTGAAGCGATGCGCAAAGCACTTCCTGATGTATTAGAACGGTTAGAGCAAGCTGGGTTTGAAACATCTGCTCATGCGACAACAGGAGAAGGTTGTGCAAAGGACGCTGCTGTTGTCGCGTGTCAGCGTGAGTTTGATGTGATTATTGCAGCTGGCGGTGACGGCACAGTCAATGAAGTCGTTGATGGTATGGCGAGACAATCGTATCGACCTGCTTTAGGCGTCATTCCGATGGGGACGACGAACGACTTTGCTAGAGCAATTGGTGTCCCGCGTGATGTCCATGCTGCACTAGATATTATTTTAAATGGTTTTACGAAAAAGCTCGATATCGGCCAAGCGAACGATAAACATTTCATGAATATTGCTGGTGGTGGCAAGCTGACTGAACTGACGTATGAAGTGCCTAGCAAGCTCAAAACCGCAATCGGACAACTCGCTTATTACTTAAAAGGAATAGAAATGTTACCGTCAATCCGTCCGACGCATATGAAAATAGACTATGATGGTCAAGTGTATGAAGGCGATACGATGTTATTTTTAATTGCCAACACAAATTCGATTGGTGGTTTTGAAAAACTAGCCCCGGAAGCTGAGATGGATGATGGTTATTTTGATTTACTCATTATGAAAGCGACGAATATAGCTGAACTCGTCATGATTGCTAACAAAGCGTTGCGGGGTAATCATATTCATGATGACCATATTATTTTCACACGCGCTCAATCGATTACAGTGGAATCAGATGAAGACGTCCAGTTGAATTTGGACGGTGAACACGGTGGGCAATTGCCTGGGACGTTTACTAATTTATATCGACATATTGAATTCTTTTTACCAGAAGAATAATAGAGGCCTCTTTGTAGGTCTCTTTTTTTAGGCATTAGGAGTGAAAAGCGGAATATATTAAATTTTCAAAAAATTGATAAGGATTTTAGCTTTAAAGCTTACCTTGTTTTAGCTATAATGGGTAAGAGATAACATGAAGGACGGGTGACCATGGGAAAAGCGAATGCACCAGTAAAGAAAAACGACTATATTGATTTAACGTTTAGCGATCTGACTCACGAAGGAGAAGGTGTCGGGAAAATTGATGGCTATCCAATATTCGTGCCGTACGGATTGCCAGGCGAGTCAGCGAAGGTCAAAGTAATTAAAGTGAAGAAAAACTTAGCGTTCGGCAAACTGATTGAACGCTATGAGTCGAGTGACGATCGTATAGAACCGCCGTGTGACGTGTTTTACAAATGTGGTGGTTGTCAGTTGCAACATATGACTTACGACCGTCAATTAACGATGAAACAAAAACAAGTCCAAGATGTGATGAAGAAAATCGCTCAAATGCCAGATGTGCCAGTCCACCCAACGATTGGTATGACAGAACCGTGGAACTATCGTAATAAAGTTCAAATACCAGTCGGTAAGCGATACGGAAAAGTGATGACCGGCTTTTATCAAAAACGAACGCATAACATTATCGACATGGATACGTGTCCTGTCCAGAGCGATGATAATGATAAGGTCGTGCGCGGCATTCGTGATATCATTGCTGAGTTAGGTATTGAACCGTACGACGAAGAAACGCATGATGGTGTGATTCGCCATATTGTTTTACGGACGGGGTACCATTCTGATGAGATGATGGTCGTGATCGTGACGAAAACGAAAGATTTACCTTACCAGGATGCTTTTGTTGAACGGATCAAAGCGCTCAATCCGAATATTAAGGGTATCATTCAAAATATTAATGCTGATGAAACGAATGTTATTATGGGTGAAACCTCCCATACGTTATGGGGAGAAGACGTGATAGTCGATAAGATTCACGATTTAGAATTTGCGATATCAGCGCAATCATTTTATCAAGTAAACCCTGAACAAACGGAGAAACTGTACGATAAAGCGTTAGAATACGCTCAGTTATCAGGGAAGGAATCGGTTATTGACGCTTATTGCGGCATTGGATCGATTTCGCTTTTCTTAGCGCAACATGCGAAAAAAGTGTACGGCGTTGAAGTCGTCCCGCAAGCCGTTGATGATGCGAAGGCGAATGCGAAACGCAACCATATTGATAATGCGGAATTTTACGTCGGCGAAGCAGAAAAAGTGATGCCATGGTGGAAAGCGCAAGGCCTCAATCCTGATGTCGTCGTCGTTGATCCACCACGCAAAGGCTGTGATGAAAACTTACTACAAGCGATGATCGACATGGAACCAAAGCGCATCGTCTATGTGTCATGTAACCCATCGACGTTAGCACGCGATTTGAGTTATTTAGCTGAGGGAGGCTATGAGACGAAAGAAATCCAACCCGTTGACATGTTCCCGCAGGCGAGTCATGTCGAGTCGGTTACGTTATTAGAAAAGAAGGGTTAATGATGGAAGTAAATAAAAAATGGTTATCAATACCAGAAGATATTCGAGAGAAGTTGATGACGAATGTCTTTTGTTCAAAATGTAGAGGTAATGCAACGATCACGGACTTCAAGGTAGAAGGTCATGATCTCGGCATTGTATTGCTAGGTAAATGTCAAGCATGTGGCAATGATGTTGCTCGAGTTGTTGAATTAGACTAACTAGACTTGGGGGATTTAAAGTAAGTGTTATTTTATTTGACGTTCTTTATAGTTATGTTAATGGGTCTTTGGATTTATAACTTTTTGATTTCTTCTTCATCTTATCAAACTTTATTAGACATCATCATTACGACGACCTTAGCTACATTTTTTTATTGGTTAATCGATCGCATATTAAAGCAGAGAACGAATAGTAGGTCAGATGATTAAACCAATTATATGCTATTTATATTTTCCAGTCGCATTTCCCTTGCACTTTGAGCCTGAACCTATTAAAGTATATAATGGTTTTAGTAAAGAGATTATAAATGACTTTATTTTATAAATGAAATCGCAAGGAAAGGGTTCGAAGCATGATGACAGATAATTTTTGGCATGAGTTGCCGAAGCCGTTTTTCGTGTTGGCGCCGATGGAAGCAGTGACGGACGTCGTGTTTCGTCACGTGATTAGTGAAGCGGCCCGGCCGGATGTGTTTTTTACGGAGTTTACGAATTCAGAGAGCTATTGTCACCCAGACGGACGTGATAGTGTGCGCGGTCGTTTGACGTTTACCGAAGACGAGCAGCCGATCGTGGCGCATATTTGGGGCGATAAACCGGAATATTTCCGCCAAATGAGTATTGGTATGGCTGAGATGGGTTATCGTGGTATTGATATTAATATGGGGTGCCCTGCGCCAAATGTCGCGACGAAAGGCAAAGGGTGTGGCCTCATCAAACGTCCTGAGTTAGCGGCTGACCTTATTGAAGCAGCCAAAGCAGGTGGTCTTCCTGTTAGCGTTAAGACGCGTTTAGGCTATACGTACGTAGATGAATGGTATGATTGGTTAAAGCATTTGTTTGAGCAAGACATTACGAACCTATCAATTCATCTACGCACGAAAAAAGAAATGAGTAACTATGATGCGCATTGGGAGCTCATTCCTGAGATTAAGAAACTTCGTGATGAAGTAGCACCGCATACATTGCTAACGATTAATGGAGATATTCCTGATCGACAAAAAGGCTTAGAGCTTGTTGAAAAATACGGCGTTGATGGGGTTATGATTGGACGTGGTGTATTCCATAATCCATTCGCATTTGAAACAGAAAAGCAAGAGCATACGAGTGAAGAATTACTGGATTTACTGAGATTGCAACTTGATTTGCATGACAAGTATTCAGAAGAGCTTGAGCCACGCATTTTTAAGCCGTTACGTCGCTTCTTCAAAATCTATGTCAAAGGCTTTCACGGAGCAAGTGCGCTTCGAAACAAGTTGATGGAGACGGAATCGACTGATGAAGTCAGAGCATTACTAGATGAATTTCAAGAAACGCAAGGTATCAAAGAAGACCAGGCGTTTTCGGTGTCAAATTGAATAGATTTTACTTAAAGAGGGAAGCTGAGTGCTTTCCTCTTTTTTGATGACATAGTCTTTTGGAAAAATTCATCATAATCTAATGCGATTTGAACTAAAAAGAGGGCAACTTTCTTAGCGGAAAATGTTCACTTTTTTCAATTAGCTCACTTGTTAACGCATGAACTGCTTAACTACTGTTTATCAGTGTCCTTATTACCGATTGCAAAAGAAAAAAATGCAAAAATAATTAACAAGAAACTAAGTAAACCATAAGCTGCCCCTTCGAAACCTCTAATGGTAACAAAACCGATATAGAAGAGAACGACAGCAGCTATAATTAGTAAGATTCCAGGTAACATCCTTATAAATTGGTGAAAATCTTTTTTATTGAACCACCACGAAAGTGTCATAATAATAATCCCTGGTATTAATGCCATTAAGAAAGGCGCTGCAACCATCATCAAAATCCCTCCTTACTTAAACATTATTTCACAATTAAAAATGCTATTCTCGATTGTTCAATAACAAACTCATTCTGTTTTCACATGATTAAATTTCCTAATCAGCTTAGAAGCGAAGTATGTTGCGATAAACAAAATAATTCCTACCATATTAAACTCAATAAAAACTTTTACAAAATTCGTAACGGAATTCAGAGGGTAAAAACCACTAAGAAGTATAGTTGGGAAAACCGTAAACAGCATGACCCCATAATGAGCCAGGATTTGTTTTGAAAATGTCCATTGAGGGATTTCATATATGACACTGCTGAGTCCTAAGAAAAAAGCAATGACTCCGTAAAAGAAGAAGACATTTGATTCCTCTACTTGCCCTTGTAATCTATTCCATAAAGAAATGATGAATAATAAAACAAGCGGTATTAGCCCTCTAAACAATCCCTTTGATAATAACTTCAAATCAATCTTCCTTCCAATGGACCAATCATGATTATGTCATCATCGACATACTCACTGTGAAAAAAATGGATATTTATTTTATGTCATTGTACCATATTAAAGGAATCTCAAGTAGTTATAATTTTGGGAAAGAAATAACTAAACGCTTCATATATTCGTCACAACAAACTGACTCACTTTGTTTTAGTTCTTCAAAATAATGGAATACTAAATTAGTCATTTAGAGGAGGTATAATCATGAGTCAAACAGCTATTATTACTGGTGGCGGCAGTGGTTTAGGTCAATCAACTGCGAAAAAGCTAGCAGAACAAGGTATTAATATTGCGGTCGTCGATATTGATGAAGAAGGTGGACAGGAAACTGTTGAAATCGTCAAACAAGCGGGAGCTGATGCAACCTTTATTAAAGCGGACGTGTCGAAAGAAAAAGAGGTCAAAAACTATGTCGATCAAACCGTTGAACAATTTGGTTCAATCGATTATTTCTTTAATAACGCCGGGATTTCCGGAAGTGGACAGTATTTCTTAGATACAGACATTGAAGAAATTGATAAGATCGTCGGCATTAACCTATTAGGTGCCCTTTATGGCATGCATTACGTAGCAGATGTCATGGTGAAAAATGGTGGTGGATCGATTGTGAATACATCATCAAGCGCAGGTGTGATCGGACAAGATACAGTCGTTACTTATTCCGCTACAAAGCATGGCATTGTGGGTATGACGAAGAGCATGGTTGCTGAATATGCAAAAGATGGTCTGTGTGTGAATGCGATTGCACCAGGTCCAACTGAAACACCGATGGTTAAGCAGTATTTCGACAATAATCCACAAATGAAGGAGAACGCTGAACAAGGTATTCTACAAAAACGATTAGGCACACCAGAAGAAGTCGCAGAACTTGTGACGTTTTTACTGACGTCTAATGCTGGTTATGTGAATGGCGATGTGATTCGTATTGATGGTGGATTTACGAATACGAAATAGTCGTGGCTAGAGTACGGCCATTATAAAGTGACTTTATGTTCAAAAAGGAAATCTCAATTTGATTTGTTTTAATCAATTATCAAATTAACCGCTCAGAAATTATCTGAGCGGTTAATTTATATTTTAGAATCTCAAAAAAGGCCCCAGCTTTATTGCTTCACTCGCGCTATAAATAAATAGCCAATCACTGCAAGTAGTCGAGTCTTATCATCTTCGTTCAACTTATCCGACAATTCCACGATGTCATTTTGTATATCTCTAAATACATTTGTGTATTCGTGAGGAAACTTTCCGTTATAAAAGTAAGCCCACTGATTCCCATCTTCATCTTTCCAACTAAAATTCCCAGAAAATCCTGATGCCTTAATTGAGAGAATGGGTTCTTCTTTTTCGTTAAATAATTGTCCCTTTATATGGAATAGGGCATTTAATTCCTTCTGTATATATGTACCGATATCATTCTGTTCTTGGTTTGTGATATTCAGGTTAACTTGCTTAAGCCAACCTTTTTTATGGAAGGTGAATTGGGTTTTTCCGTCATGGGTTACAAACGAAAATGATAATGGAATGAATTCAATAAACGAATCCCGATAAAAGATTAATGGGTAAAGCCATGACGGTATTTTTATTGGTTTAATCATACCAATATACCTACCATTTTTCTCAAACAACAACAATCTAGGAATAAAAGTTGCATCCTTTTTTATAACGATGTGATCGAGATTTAAAAGCTCTTGATCAGAATTTGGCAACTCGAAGTGTTTCACCTTATTGTACTGTGAACGACTTATAAAAATGACCGAGAAGATGAAGCCGATGGGAAAAAGAAAGAATAACATCTCCAGCCATTGCGTTGTCGTTTTAGGTGGGTGAAAAAGAGACCACCCTATTATAATAAGTAACAAAACTGCTAACAAAATATAACCTAATTTTTCTCTGCGCTTATACATGTCTGCAATCAAAAAAAGTCTCCTTTATAATCACATTTAAACTCCTTCTTACGATAAGTTTTTGTTAATAGATTTCAAAGCCTGGGTCGCCTATTTTGAAATAGCACCTGTTTATGACAGCTAATCTAATCCTCCACTAATTCACTTGATCCATTGCATTCTTCAGCAAATCGTTCGAACCGTTGGGACAAAGCTTCGTGATCCATCTCGTTCCTCCTATCATCTATGAGAGACACTTTTGAACGCCAGCGTGTACATAAAATTATTCCATTAACTGGTACTAAACGCAAGGTGAAACTGATTTAAATAACTGATTGGATCATTTAATTGTGATAGAGGTATCTTCATCAGAATCACTTTGCATTTCGTCACTTCACATGGACGTTTCATCTGAATTGCCTTCCGTTATATTAATGCCTTTTATATAATGTGAATTAAATTAAATACATTATTAAACATGTTTCACAGAAAGGATGAGTTGATGGAATTAAAAGTTGAGTACGATGATTCGTTACCTGATGACTTAACGATTTTACGGACTAAATCCCATCATTCGTATGTGGATAAAGTCAGTCAGTTATTTGAGGATCCATTTCCGTCGAATATGATTATTACCCAGGAAGGATCAAGTTTTTCGCCGATCGAATTAAATCAAATTCATTTCTTTTTTACAGAAAACAAAGCAGTATATGCCAACACTGAATCTGGTAAACAAAAGGTTCAGGAAAGGCTCTATGAAATTGAATCCCGTCTTCCTAGTCATTTCGTAAGGATATCACGATTTGAAATTGTCAATTTACAATGGGTTAAACGGTTTGAATATACGTTTGGTGGTCGGATTATTCTTCACCTTAAAAATGATGAAACACTTTATACAACGAGATCTTACACAAAGAAAATAAAAAATATTTTATTTAGAAAGTGAGGTTTTTTATTATGATGAAACAGAGATTGCTAACGCTTATACTCGTTATGTCTTTATCAGCTAATGCCATGGTGATTGTCACCTGGTTTATTACAGACGCCATGGGTTACGAGTTGATTAGTCCGCTTTACTTGTTTAGAAATATGGTTTCAGCTATTGTAATTGTGGGCGTGAATACAGTGTTTGGGTGGTTTTATTCTAAGGATGTCAGTCCATTTGTTATCGTCGGTTTACACTTCTTGTTGGCGATCACGACGTTTATACTCTTAGGCATATGGGCTGAATGGTTTCCGTTTGATGGAGGAGCCATTTTAAGCGTTTCGTTAATTTATACGGTGATATTCATTGCGATTTGGCTTGGTCATTATCTTTATTGGAAGAATAAGATCGACCAAATGAACAATAAACTTGGCTGAAGAGAACTGGTTTATAAAGGCGTTACAATAGCCGTGAATGATGTCTTTGGTTTTGCTGAAAAAGTATATAATAAGTGGTAGCGTATGATGAGGTCTTTTCTCGTAGTCGGGAAAAGACTTTTTTATGTTGCGTGATTGTGTCGTATTAAATGCTCTAAACGCAACAAGGAGGAAAACGTTAATAAAAAACGTTCGAGATGATTTGGTTCGTGATTTAATTGGTCATAGATTGGGCGTGCATGTCTAATAATATCGTCTCTGACGTCCATATCAAATGGGTATAAATCAGTTAATGGGAAGTATAAGCCGTCGCAGAAGGGGAGAAGTATACCGGTGACGATCGATTTTTCTTGAGGCATTGTAAACGAAGGGACGGGATAGAAGATTTCGAGAGGTGTTTCGGTGAGGATATCGATTGCGACATGCGCGTTACCACCGAACGGTTCGTAAATGTAATAAAAACTAGGCTGAACGTTTCGCCATTCTTGTAACCAGGACCTTAGAATCGGCCACTTATTAAAATAGTCGGCGTTGTCACGTTCGAAATCGGATAAGATCGTATGATCGGGATCGTGTTGAATGTTGTATAAGATTTGGGTCCAGAATCCGAGCCCTCTAACGGTCAATTCTTTTTCCTTTGTGACATTGTGTTCGTT
This sequence comes from Alkalibacillus flavidus, assembly GCF_040545925.1. Taxonomy (NCBI): domain Bacteria; kingdom Bacillati; phylum Bacillota; class Bacilli; order Caryophanales; family Bacillaceae; genus Alkalibacillus; species Alkalibacillus flavidus. The sequence goes on along the minus strand of NZ_JBEPMX010000005.1, from coordinate 75,802 downwards.
AATAAAATTGTCTAAAGCATCGCCGTTTGCATCATGGAATTGAGCTATGATGTTATGGACGAATTTTAGGTAGACATGGCTCAATAATTCTTGTCTTAAGTTGTCTGACATTGAATACTCATGCCGATACGTTTTCGTGTTTTCGAGTGATTGGGTGAAAGATAAGATGTTGTTTTCTTTCATTGGTACAGCTCCTTTATGAAATATGGGATTACTCCGTTATTAATATTCGACAACGATTGTGAATATCCTGCTAGTCGATCAAAAAATTAATGTTACTTGAAGGCTGTCATAGGCGGATGTGCATGATCGTTTTGGCCAAAGATAACATCGTTCTTTCAAAAAAGTATAGAAAAATGTAAAATTTTGCGTTACAATATATCTGAATATTTAGTTAATTCGTCATACCTTTAACGACAAACGGCAAACTTACTGAAAAGTTAGGACGCAAAGCTTCAGAACTAAGGCACATAAGCTATGATGGCTAAATTTCCGATGTAAAGGCATGTAATAACTGAGTCTTCCTAAACATGAGATTTCATTGTTAGGGGCCTCTATGATGCGTCCTTAAGACAAGACAATTGTGTGAAGATATGTGACAAGTGAACTTGTCAAAGTAAAGGAGTGGGCGCAAATGCAAGATTTAATCAGTCGTGTGATTGATGAAGGTGAGTTTGTTCATCATTTCAACCCATATATCATGAAGATGGTGAAACGGCTATAGGATATGAGGCATTGTTGCGTACAACGTTGTGTGATAGCCCGAAGACAGTCTTCGATATGGCTCAAGAAACTGATCGTTTAATCGATTTAGATTGGAAATCGATTGAGTTAGCGATAACATCCTTTTCGGGGGTCGTCTTTAGCCGATAACGCGTCGTTATTTGTGAATATCTATCCTTCGACTTTGTTACCCAATGCGTTTCAATCATTTTTTCATCAATTAATTGCAAAATCGGCAATTAAACCGGAACAGATCGTAGTTGAAATTAATGAGGCAGAGGTTATTCCGAATCTTTTTGAATTTCAGGATGTTGTACAAGACATCAAATCAATTGGTGTTCGAATAGCCATTGACGATTTTGGAAAAGATGCTTCGTCATTCCAACGGGTTTTGAGACTAGAATCTGATTTAATTAAATTTGATAAAGAATTAACTTATACGTTAGCAGATCGCACAATGGGGAATATGAAACAACTTGAAAGATTAATAGCCTATTGTAAACGTGTCACACCAGTCGTAGTTTTGAAGGTATCGAGACCGCTAAGCAGTTGGGTCAGGCAAAAGAATTAGGTGGGACGTATTTTTAAGGCTTTTTCTTAGATAAGCCGAAGTCTGTTGATGAGTTAGTAAACGAATTAGATGCGTTGAATAAATAAGCATAACGGAGATGGTGATATGGGTTCTATTCATTTGAAACGAATTTATGATGACTATGCTGAAACAGATGGCTACCGCGTGCTAGTCGATCGCTTGTGGCCTCGTGGTGTGTCTAAGGAAAAAGCGCAAGTTGATTACTGGCCCAAAGAATTAACGCCAAGCAAGTCATTGCGACAGTCGTTACATAACGACGAACTTGACTGGGAGTCATTTAAAAAAGCATATCGCGATGAACTAGAACAGGACGATCACGTTGATGAAGCGGTTCGTCATTTGAGCGAACAGTTAAATCATGGCGATGTAACATTGTTATTTGCATCTAAAAACACAACAGTAAATCATGCCCAAGTGCTAAAAGGATGACTTGAAAAACGTGTTTAACTAAGGCATCACTAAACAATGTGGTTGTGTAACAAGTTCTTCGGGATAAAGCCCCGGTAAGATAACTCTTTTTCGATTAAGAAGATGAAATCAGCTGATATGTTTAAGTTAATCGCTTCTAAATACGCATTGATGAGGCTTAAGTCATCCAATTGATGCACGTTAATCCCTCCAAAGTGTCCTTTTAAAACTATATACCCATCCGTTCTAGACTTAAACATTATTTTAAACAACTATTGCTATAAACCATAATGACGACAATTATCGACATATTTTGTCTAAATTTATTTACTTTTATGACTAATAAGCTTATAATAATTTCATAGTATTTTAGGCGTATGGCTTAATGAGGAGGACGTCTTATGAAGAAGTTGAGATTGAAAAATATGAACATAGGTTGGAAGTACGGTTCTGCATTAATTATCGTGTTTTTATTATTTGGAATAGCGACCGCAGCTGTAGCTTGGCAAGTACAAGGTATTGGTCAAGATGTTGATGCATTAGAACGCCGAGGCGATCGTGCGATAAATATACAGAAAATGGGATCCTTAACACGTTCGCAAGGTATAAGAATTGAGGCTTATGCACGTGAGGAAAATGATGAATTCGTCACTGAGTATGAAGATCGTGCCAGCCAATTTAACGACATTGCGAATGGGATGGAAGCAAGATTAGACACTGAGAAACAACAAAATTTATTTACGCAAATTATGGATAATAAGCAACAAATGGATCAATTATTTAATGAACTTGTAAATGCATCTAGTAATGCACAACAAGTTTCGGTGGCAAATGAAGCTGGAGAAGTTAGGTCTACTACAATAGATTTAATCAGCCAATTAGAAACCACGGTTAACGAAGATCGCCAAGAGGCCATTGCTGACGCTAAGCAAAGTCAGACGACAACGATGATTGTTTTGATTGCAGCGATCGTCGTTGCCATTGTGATTGGAGCGGTTATCGTTATAGCGATAAGCCGTGTTGTGAAGACGAATTTAACGAAAGTTGTCGATGTTAGCAATCAAGTTGCGCAAAATAACTTAGCCGTAGAGAAAATTGACTACGATGGTAATGATGAAATTGGTCAAATGGCTGAAGCAACGAACGCGATGGTTGATAACTTGAAAGAAATGGTTGGACGTATTTCAGAGATTTCTGAGACAGTTAGTAGTCAAAGTGAAGAGTTGAATCAGTCGTCTAATGAAGTCAAAGAAGGCGCAGAACAAATTTCATCGACGATGGAAGAGCTGTCATCTGGTGCTGAATCACAAGCGAATAATGCGAGTGATTTATCTAAGAATATGACGCAGTTTGACCAACAAGTGCAAGAATCGAATGAGAGTGGCCAAATGATTCATGAATCGTCGAAAGAAGTGCTAGAATTGACTGGCGATGGACAAGACATGATGACGCAATCTGTTCAACAGATGGCGACAGTGGATCAAATTGTTAAAGATGCGGTTGAGAAAGTCGATAGCTTAGATCAGCAATCACAACAAATTTCGAAACTCGTATCCGTTATTCAAGATATTGCTGAACAAACGAATTTATTAGCATTAAACGCAGCAATCGAAGCGGCGCGTGCTGGAGAGCATGGTCAAGGTTTCGCGGTCGTAGCGGATGAGGTTCGTAAATTGGCTGAGCAAGTGTCCAATTCGGTTGGTGAGATTACAGGCATTGTCGATTCGATCCAAAATGAATCATCGAATGTTGTGAACTCCTTGCAGTCTGGTTACAGTGAAGTTGAAAAAGGAACGGAACAAATTAAGACAACTGGAGAAACATTCGATCAGATTTCCGGTGCTGTAGGCGAAATGTCAAATCAGATCCAACAAGTAACAGAAAATTTATCTGACATTGCATCGAAGACGCAAGAGATGAACTCAAGTGTTCAAGAAATTGCATCAGTTTCTGAAGAATCGGCAGCAGGTATTCAGCAAACGTCGTCATCAGCTGAAGAATCAGCAGCGACGATGGAAGAAGTAGCCGCAAGTTCTGATCAGCTAGCGCAACTAGCTGAGGACTTAAACGGTCTTGTGCGCGAATTTAAATTAAAGTAATGATGTATAAACAAAACGAGATGGATATAAAGTCCATCTCGTTTTGTTTTTTTCTCAGGATCTGTTAAAGTCTAATGTTGATTTTAAATGATATAGCACTGAGTTGTTGAATTGTGAGGAGCGAAGGTGGCGACTCCTGCGGGAACAGCACGAGTCTCAAGACCCCGCAGGCCACGCTTTTGGGCCGAGGAGGCTTGAGCCGTGCCCGCGGAAAGCGTCCACCGGTAGCGGATCACAATATCAACAACGGACTTTAACATAGCTTTTTTCATAAGTAAAGAAGCCTTGGTATGTGCGTATCAACACATAACCAAGGCTTCATTTAAGAAAAAAGGGGGAACTTTTTTCAAGCGTTTTCGCCGTAATAGTATACCCCTTTTGTCACAAATTAAACGTTCGTGCATCAAGATTTAAGGTCATGAGGCTTGTATCCTCTTAAGGTGAGTTCGCGTTCGATTAATTGAATAAAATCGTTATCTAACTTTAACCTAATAGCTTCACGGTAGGCTTCGATTAATGTCGTATCATTTAGTTCGTACACGTTTAATCCTCCTGCTTACAATGATGGGATTGTCGTGTTGATGAATCGTGATTCATTTCATTAGTATACACGATGATTTAAAAAAGTCCAGCGTTTTCAACGAAAGTTTAAATAATTTTATTTAAATCCAACAAATTGTTAATAATTATTGAATTTCGAATTATTTTTGTGGTGATTTTAGTCGAATTTTGTATAGTTTTTGTCGAAATGCGCATAAGCTATATTTTAGACAGAATCGTCAGCAATGTGTTTATATGAAAGTAATCATTAATATAAAGTAGGGATAATATGAGTGAAATCGGTTGGCGTTTGCAACAGCCATATATGCAGTTACCAGATAAGTTTTATGAAGAGATTGAACCTGAGCCTGTTCGGGATCCACAGCTTGTTTTTCTAAATGGAAATTTAGCGCAATCGCTTGAGTTAGATCCTTATAAATTGCAATCAGAAGAAGGTGTGCAGCAGTTAGTCGGTAATCAATTGCCACATGGTGCTCGACCGATCTCGCAAGCATATGCAGGGCATCAGTTTGGCAGTTTTACAATGTTAGGCGATGGCCGAGCCCATTTACTGGGTGAACACGTTACATCAGATGGTAGACGATTTGATATTCAGTTAAAAGGATCTGGTCAAACGCCATATTCACGCGGAGGTGACGGGCGTGCGGTGTTAGGACCGATGTTACGCGAATATGTCATCAGTGAAGCGTTGCATGCTTTAGGTGTACCGACGAATCGCAGTTTAGCTGTGTCGGTGACAGGAGAGCCTGTCCGACGTGAACAGACAGAAATCGGTGCGGTGTTAATGCGCGTGTCAGCTAGTCATTTACGTGTCGGAACGTTTCAATATGCAAGGCAGTGGGGAAGTGTTGACGATTTAAAAGCACTTGCTGATTATGCGCTTGAACGACATTTTGAAGGGTATGAAGAAGCAGACAATCGGTATTTGTTTTTGCTTGAAGAAGTTGTGAAACGTCAGGCAAAAACGGTTAGTCAGTGGCAACTAATCGGATTCGTTCACGGGGTGATGAATACAGATAATATGACGATCAGTGGTGAGTCGATTGACTACGGGCCGTGTGCGTTTATGAATACGTATGATCAGGAAACGGTGTTTAGCTCGATCGACTTTTACGGGCGATATAAGTATGGTAATCAACCGAAAATCGCCGCTTGGAATTTAGCGCGATTTGCGGAAAGTTTACTGCCGTTGATTGGTGATGATGATGAGACGTTAAAGCGTGCAGAAGAAGTGGTGCACCGGTTTATTGATTATTACCGTGATGAATGGATGCGAGGTATGAGGCGGAAGCTCGGTTTAGTCAATGAAGAAGACGCTGATGAGACGTTAATTGATGATTTATTAACGTTGATGAAAGAGCATGAAGCGGATTTCACCAATACGTTCCGTGGCCTGACGTTAAGTGAATATGAAGGGATGGCTCTATTTCAAATGGATGGTTTTAAAGAGTGGAAGAGTCGATGGGAAGAGAGGTTAACGCGTCAAGAGGCTAAGAGTGATGATGTGGCGGAATTGATGCGTCAATCTAACCCGGCCATCATTCCGCGAAACAATCATGTTGAAGCAGCGATCCGTGCGGCTGAAGAAGAAGGTGATTTGTCGGCGATGGATGACTTACTGCGGGTGTTATCGAATCCTTATGCGTATTCCGACGAGCAAGAGGCTTACACCGAGCCACCTGATGAATCAGACGATGATTTTGTGACGTATTGTGGAACATGATAGATGAGAAAAAGGGTGAGCTGAAGTGTAATCTTCAGCTCACCCTTTTTGCATGTAAAATTGGATTTATGAAATAACTCGACCGAGTTATTTCATAAGTTCCCTAACTTATCTCAAAAGTTAGCGGATTTATCGAATAACTTTAACGACTAATCGCAATTATTTCAAAAATTGGCGAAGTTATCTCATAAATGAGAGCAGTTATTTAATAAATCCGCGGAGTTATTAAATAACTTAAACGTTTAGAAGTTCGCGGATGTCGTCTTCGGTTAAGTTTTGGAACGATGATTCGCCTGGTTGGATGACATTTTCGATGAGTTCGCGTTTTCGTTGTTGCAGATTGTGAATTTTTTCTTCGATTGTTCCTTTTGTGATTAACCTGAAAACTTGAACGACGTTTTGCTGGCCCATTCGGTGAGCGCGGCCCGTTGCTTGTTCTTCCACAGCTGGATTCCACCACAGGTCATACAAAATGACCGTGTCCGCGCCGGTTAAATTAAGTCCAGTGCCGCCTGCTTTTAACGAAATTAAGAAAATATCTTTCTCTCCATCATTAAATCGGTTCGCCATATCGATGCGTTCTTTAGAAGGTGTTTGGCCGTCTAAATAAAATGCATCAATTCCTGATTCGACTAATTTGTTTTGGATGATCTGTAACATACTCGAAAATTGCGAGAAAATAAGCATTCGTTGATTATTAGCTCGTGCAGTTTCAATCATCTCAAGCAACTGATTTAATTTACCTGATTCGCCTTCATAGCCGTCAATAAATAATGACGGATGACAACATAATTGACGCAGGCGTGTTAATCCGGCTAAAATTTTCATCCGGTTTTGTTGAAATCCTTCTGCCGATAAGACGTTAGCTGCTTCGCTTTGAATTTGTTCTAAGTACCCTAAATATAGTTGTTTCTGTTCCGTTGTTAGCTCGGAATGTTGCACAGATTCGATTTTATCCGGTAGCTCGCTTAATACGTCCTCTTTTAAGCGGCGCATGATGAACGGTCGGCTCATCCGGGCGATTTGTTTTTCTGGTAATTGGCGAAAGGCTTTTTTTGCAGGGAATAATCCCGGTAATAACACATCAAAAATCGACCATAATTCATCGAGTGAGTTTTCGATAGGTGTCCCGCTTAGCGCAAACCGTTGATGTGCACGAACCGTTCGAACGGCTTTCGCTTGTTTCGTTAGATGGTTTTTAATCGCTTGTGCTTCGTCTAAAAACATCGTTGAAAACGTGATGTCGCGGTATAAAGGTTCGTCTTGTCTAACAGATGGATAGGATGTCACGATCACATCATAGCTAGCCACATCATTTAACACTTTCTCCCGTTCATGAGCAGGGCCGTGTGCGACGGCGACATGCATATGTGGTGCGAACTTTTCAAACTCTGCTTGCCAGTTATAGACGAGTGAAGCGGGTGCGATAATCAGTGCTGGTTTATGCTCGCCTTTCCGCTCATCTTGCTCTGATGCTAAGAAGGTAATGCTTTGTAATGTTTTACCTAAGCCCATATCATCTGCTAAAATGCCGCCGAAGTGATAGCGGCTGAGCGATTTCATCCATTGAAAGCCGAATCGCTGATAATCGCGCAAGTCAGCTTGGATCGATTCAGGAATCGGCGCTTCAAATGTTTCTGGATGTTTAATATCTTCAATTAATTGTTGGAACGCTTCGTTGTATCGCGTTTTCAAGCCTTGTGAAATCTCGTTAATTTGGAGTCCGCGATAAGCGGGTAATTGGATCGATTCCTTCTCTAAATCGGATTGATTCAGTTCTAATTCATTCACAATCGATGACATTTGCGATAATTGGTCATCATCGAGTGGCACGAAAGCCCCATCAGATAAGCGGTAATACCGTTTTTTCTCTTGAACAGATTGAATCATCTGCCGAACGTCATCAGGGTTAATATCACCGAAATCAAATTGTACATCTAATAAATTTTCTCCGGAGTCAAGATCGACTTGGACCGTTGGTGTTTGTAAGTCGTCTTTCAGCAATCCTTTCACTCGTTGTGTCGAATAGACATTAATCTCTTCTTGCAGATACGGCAATTGGTCATATAAAAAAGTGAAAATCTCATCTTCTTCATCTAAATATAAATCCTCGCCGTTGAATTTAAAAGCAGACCCTTCGATCATCGACATGATCTCATTTTCTTTTACGGTATCACGAATTAAAATTTGATCGGTTTCGCTCGGTCCACTACTCGTTAACGGGTCAAAAGTTTGCCCGTCATAATCATATGTGAGAGTGGCCGTTAATCGTTCGTCATCTAAATCCATGTGCATGCTAGCCTCGAGTGGCGGTTGGTTCGATTTAGATTTAACTTCTTCCGATAAATTAACCTCTCCGACTTGGTTTAATTGTGGGACGACACCGGACATAAAGGACGTCATTTGATCTTCTGGCACCGTAAATGACGGTTGTGGGTTAAATCGTAATAATCTATGCATTTCTGATAAAATAGCCATTTGTGAACGATCGACAGGATAAAATTGTTCATCATATTGAATTAAGTAATGGTCTTGAAACAGAGTCATGTTTTTAAAATGATCGAAATTAAAAACGTAATCATCATTCTCTTCGTAAATATGATATTGAAATGGGACCTTATCATTTTCCCAATACATTTGATCGAATGAACTGACCGTCGTTTCTAAACGACAACGACATTGTGATAATGCTTTGAGTAATGAATGAGCGACGACTGGTGTAATGGTAATGCCTTTTGGGGTCGGTGGTGATTGGAAATGCCCATCATAAAACACATCATTACGGTATAAATCCAACAATAAATCGATGACACGTTGATCTGCTTCAGAAAACGCGTGGTCTTCCGGTTTATATTGAAATTTTGGAGTGAATTCATGCTCTTCTCCGTTGTCTAAGTTTTTAAGAAATTGACGCATGTTTTTAACGACATATAGTCTATTCGTTCCTACTTTCATTTCAACTGCTAAGTGGTTGTCAACGCCTCGTTGGAAGTGGCGTAGTGTGAATTCGACGTTTAACGTTTCTTTTGTATAGGCATGTTTCGTTTGATGATTAACGTTGGACAATGCATGAATTAATTCGCCCGAATAATCGCGTTGATCTTGCTTTCGTATTAACTTACCGCCTCGTCTTATTAGTTCGGAATCGTCTTGTGCAATTAAAATGAGCGTTGCTACGATATGTTTGCATTCCGAATGATCCGCAAATGCTGGGCAATTACAGCCGCAACGCCATACACGATTGTCGATTTGAATGCGTACGTGATATATGTCTGAACCAGCTACATTGGCGTGATATATTGAGTTAGTAAAGTCATATTCAAGGTCGATCACGTTTCCGTTGATATAATAGCCTAACCCGCGAGAATAGGTTTTTGGCTTAAATGTGTCTTTTATTTGAGGGGTCGTAATCATTGTCGTTCATCCTTTAACCGTTTAAATTCGCATATCTATTTATTTTATCATATTTAGGTCCGTTTTTGTGGATTGTTCCAAACGGGCATGTGTTAATTTTCAAAATCATTTGTGAACATTTGTCAGAGTGCGTAGACGAATGATATGAAAGTTGTTATAGTAAAATAGAACCATTTCCTTAGGATTAAATATGTGATGAATGGCAGGGATGATGATGCAGCTACAGAATCACGGAATCGTTAAAATTGCTTCCGTCGTGTTGTTGAGTTTTATAGTTATGATGGCATTATATAATGCTCCGCAAATACGATCTATTGTGGGACCTGGTGTCTTAGCAATGGGCTCTGTCGCTGTATCGTTTTGGTTATTCCGCCAATATTGGATGTTAGATACACAGAATAAATATTTCTGGTTGCTACTAAGCTTAGGTATGATGTTGTTTAGTTTGACGAATATTTATTATTTCATTGAGAAATTCATTCTTCCTGTCGATCAATTTACGTCAGCTACTAATTGGTTGTGGGTGCTCAGTTACTTAATCTTTTTTATCGCGTTAATATATAAAATGCTGATCCTAACGAATTACAGGGCGAGTCAGCAATTAATTTTCAATATAATTATATTGATTACATTTGTAACGTCCCTTAGCCTGCATTATATTTTAATGCCAATGCTCAATTTAAGCCGACGTTCTGCAGGGGGCGCAAGTGTTGAGCTAGTGTATCCCATTCTTGACTTAATCATTGTTGTAGTGGCTGTAGTGTTAATGAATTTGACGTGGCAAACGGTGCAGGTGAAATGGTATATCGTGTTAGGCTTTTTGACGTTAATATTAACAGATTCATTGTATTTTTATTTGTCGGTGATAGAAGGCATTGAAATTGGTAGTTATCTTCATTCGTTGTGGTTGTTGGGTGTTTTATTGATTGGGCATGCGGGGACGTTCGCGAAAAATCATGATGATATTAAGTTGTCACGATACGGCCACCAGTTTTCTTTACGACAAGAAGTGTTTTCGTATGTGGTGGGTATATTACTTGTATTGTTTGTGATCAACAGTTATGGCTGGGAGTTAAATAGTTTAAGCTTGGGTTTATCGTTTATTATGATCATGATGATGATTAGAAATGTATATTTAATAAGACGCAACATGCATCTCGTGAAGCAATATCAATATTTGGCTTACCATGATGTGTTAACAGGGTTGTACAATCGTTCGAAGTTTAACGACGATTTATCGTTATATGTTACAAAAGCGACAGCACATGATGAATCCTTAGCTTTAATTATGATGGACTTAGACGATTTTAAGTCAGTGAATGATGGTTATGGACATCACGTTGGCGATGAATTGTTAAAACAAGTCGCTAACCGGCTTAAAAATAGTTTGAGTGAAGAAGCGTTTCTTTACCGATTAGGCGGTGATGAATTTGTCACGTTGATCCCTCGAGCAACACAAGTTGATGCTGATTGGATTGCCGACCGGGTTGAAGAACAATTTCAACATTCGTTCAATATATTAGGCGCAACATTGCGAATGAAACCGAGTATCGGCATGAGTTTTTATCCTAATGATGGCCATGATGGTGATGTGTTATTACAACGTGCTGACGCTGCAATGTACCAGATGAAATATGACGACAAAAAACACGTAGGAATGGTAGCTAAACAGACATAACAATCTCAGGTACATTAAACACAAATATGAATATACCAGCTAATAGAATCATGCCACCTTCACTTAGTGTCACGAAAGCACGCATTGGTGTATCGGAATGCCAATATTCAAAGTGGGCATCTCTCAAAGGTCCAGCTAAACTGATGCCGATAATAAATACTAACCATATATGTAGTAATGAGTCTTGTGCCATAGCCATGGTGGCTGGGAGGATGAAGAATAGACAGAATGCATAACCTATTCGCATCCACGTTTTGATTTTATAGTGTAAGTCATTGATTTTATATGGTTCAAACGAGAACGGTTTACGTTTGATGTTTTGAACGTTTAATGCACGGCGAACCGACCATTTGACGAATTCAGTCAACAAGACAAATGTCATTATAAATAGAATGATATAAAACATGAGCATAGACTACCTCCAGTTTATTAATTAATCATATAAATACAAAAAATGAGCCAAAGACACTAACTTTGGCTCATTTTTTGTATTTAACCGACGTCTTGACTCGTCGTGTAGTTTTGAATGAGTGGTGTTAAGGATGCACGCTCTGTATCATTTAATGGTATGAGTGGCAGGCGCACATTTCCGACTGGGATACCAATTTGATTAAGAGCTTCTTTAACTGGTGTCGGGCTTGGTGCTGAGAACATCGCATTCATAAATGGCATGACATAGCCGTGCATTTTAGCAGCATAGGCTGTGTCGCCGTTGCGATGAGCATTGAGCATGTCTTGCATTTCATTACCGATGATATGCGATGATACAGACACAACACCTGCACCGCCGACAGCAAACGTCGGTAACGTCTGGCTATCTTCACCTGTGTACAGTGTGAAGGCATCATCTGTTTGATTAATAATTGTTGTGACTTGATCTAGATCGCCGCTTGCTTCTTTGATAGATACGATATTGTCGACTTGTGATAAGCGAATGATCGTATCTGCGCTCATTCCAACAGCGCTACGTCCAGGAATATTATAAAGCATGACTGGAAGTTCGACGCTATTTGCGATCGTACTAAAATGCTGATACATGCCTTCCTGTGACGGTTTGTTGTAATAAGGTGTAACAAGCATGATGGCGTCGACACCGATTGCTTCTGCTTCTTGTGACAGTTGGATCGATGCGCGGGTGTTGTTTGATCCTGTGTTCGCAATCACTGGCACCCGCCCGTTGACTTCTTCTGTGACAAAGCGGAATAGTTGTAATTTTTCTTCATGTGTTAACGTCGGGGATTCGCCTGTTGTTCCAGCAACCACTAACCCATCTGTTCTGTTGTTTAATAAGTAGTTAATCAGCGTTCGTGTTGCTTCAAAATCAACATTGCCTTGTTGATCGAATGGCGTTACCATCGCTGTAATCACTTGACCGAAATTCATCTAATCACACACCTTTTAAATTATTTATTGTGTCCTTCTAGGTGTGGAGGACCAAAAAAGCAACAACGAAGCGACGGGGCTCGTTGTTGCTTTAGAACGTCAATTTGTTCTAAGTCAGAGATAGCCCTCCATATAGTCGCCTATATGACAGCTCTGTATTTATTTAACACAGAACCAGCTTTACGGTTGTGAGAACCATAAAGCTTCGGCAAATCCCCCTTTCCTTATGCGTCGCAAGAGCTCACTCTCCTCAACATAAGTACTCATGGTGTTTGCGCCTCTATCCTTACTTTAAAAGTTTAAAATAAGAACTGTTTTAATTGTAACTTTACTGTACCAAAATTACGCACGAATAACAAGTTATTTGCTAGGAATGACTAACTTTTTTGCACCGGCCACCTGTGGTTTGCTTTCCTATGTTAAAATTTGATTGGAAACGTCATGATTACGAAAATGGAGGAGACAACATGGAACAACATATTATCTTTTTTGATTTAGATGGAACATTACTTAATTCATCAAAACAAGTACCTGAATCAGCGGTCAAAGCTGTGCAAACATTAAAAGATAACGGTCATATCGTCGCGATTGCAACAGGGCGCGCGCCGTTTATGTATGAACATATTCGAAAACAATTAGGTATTGAGACGTATGTTAGTTTTAACGGGCAATATGCCGTCTCAAATGGTGAAGCGGTGTATCGTCATGCGTTAAATCCGGATAGTCTACATCATTTGGTTGAGCATGCCGTTGGAAATGATCATCCTGTTGTGTATTTAGATCATGAAAATATGAAAGCGAATGTTCAATCAAGTGTGTTTGTGTCTGAGAGTATGGCGACCCTTAAGCTTGGGCAAACAGCTGATTATGATCCAGCCTACAAAGACCGTGACATTTATCAAGCGTTATTGTTTTGTGAAGATGGTGAGGAAAAAGAATACGTTGAACGCTATCCGGATTTTGATTTTATGCGTTGGCATGCTTATTCAGTTGATGTCATTCCGTCAGGTGGTTCGAAAGCTGAAGGGATTGGCTATGTGTTAGAAGACGTTGGCTTGCCGCGTGATCGAGTTGTTGTGTTTGGCGATTCGATTAATGATTTAGAAATGTTATCGTCATTCGACCAAAGTGTGGCGATGGGAAATGGTCATGATCGTGCAAAAGAAGCGGCCAATTATGTCACAGCAGAAGCTGATCATGATGGAATTAAACAGGGGTTAGAGCGATTAGGGTTAATATAAAATAAAGCGAAGGCTGATTTAATAGCCTTCGCTTTATTTTTATACTGTTTTAGCCGCAGTGATGGCTTGGTTGAGTTGGTCGACGATATCATCGCCTTCTTCGATGCCAATTGAAATTCGGACGACGTAATCATTGATGCCAAGCTTATTTCGCTCCTCATCTGTAAGGGCGCGGTGCGACGTTTTGCTAGGGTATGAGACTGTCGTTTCAACCCCCGCTAATGTCGGTGCGATTTTTATCCAGCCAAGTGACTTAAAAAATGTCGTAACATCAAGGTTGTGCGCCAATTCGATCGTGACAATGGCGCCGTTACCATGATGTGAAACGAATTCAGGGTAGTAAACGTGTTTAACGCCGTTGTTTTCGCTTAAATGCGTTGCGACTTGTTTCGCATTGGCGGATTGTTCGCGCATCCGTAAAGCGAGCGTTTTAACCCCTCGGACTGTCAACCATGCTTCATAAGGGCTTAAGTTCATGCCGAGTCCGACAACTTTCTGATTCGCTTTAGCAATTAAGTCTGGATCACCAACGATAACGCCCGATGTGACGTCACTATGACCGCCTAAATATTTGGTAGCACTATGAGCTACAAGGTCCACACCAAGTGTGTAAGGTTGTAATAAGTACGGTGTTGCAAATGTGTTGTCGACCATTGTTTTAATTTGATGATCACGAGCGATTTGGACTAAGCTTTCGATCGCCTCAACGCGTAAAAAAGGGTTTGTTATGGATTCAGTGTACAACAGTTTGGTGTTTGGTTGGATCGCGTCAGTAATGGCATCGTTCGAGCTGAAATCGACTAACGTATAATCGATGCCTAAACTAGCGAGTTGTTTTGTAATAAGTTGTTGTGTTCCACCATATAAGTCTTCAGCTGCCACAATATGATCGCCAGCTTGAGCGACGGCAAGAATGCCTGCCATAATTGCAGAAATCCCGGATGACGACGCGACGCCGGCTGGTGCTTGTTCTAGCTCTGCAATCGTTTGGCCTAATTCGGCAGTGTTCGGATTGTTTTCGCGTGTATATAAATACGGAACCTCACCGGCATAGTATTGTTCAATATGATCGAGGTCGCGGAATGTAAAAGCGGACGTCTGATAAATGGGTGTCGTTTTAGACGTCGTTGCTTCGGTTTGGTCAATTTTTTGATGGACGATTTGTGTATGGATCGATTGTTTGGACAATGAAGTCACTCCTTCTCGGTTAACACTATGTCTTATTAGTATAACCGATACGACTTCGATGTTGTCAAAGCATTAGTCACCGTTTCGAATCGTATTTTTAACAAGGCAGTAATCTACTGTTTTTAATGATTCAAGGTCAGTGCCACCTGCATAAGAAATCGCTGATTGCAGATCTTCAGTCATGCTTGTGAGCGTGTCTTGTAATGCCCCTTTGTAAGGAACGTGAAGCTTTTTGCCTTCGACATTTTTTCGTTCGCCTTTTTGAAATTCAGAAGCCGAGCCGAAGTATGTTTTGTAAGGTTCTCCGTCAACGGTGATGAGTTCGCCTGGCGATTCGTCATGGCCTGCGAACAGGGAACCGACCATGACCATAGAGGCGCCGAACCGAATCGATTTCGCGATATCGCCATGTGTGCGTATGCCGCCATCTGCGACGATGGGTTTTGTTGCGACTTGTGCGCACCATTCGATCGCACTTAGTTGCCAGCCGCCAGTACCGAAGCCGGTTTTGAGTTTCGTAATACATGCTTTGCCCGGTCCGATCCCAACTTTGGTCGCATCTGCGCCTGCTTGTTCTAGTTCAGTCACACCTTGAGGGGTTCCGACGTTACCAGCGATGACAAAGGATGTCGGAAGCGCTTGTTTGATTGTTCGGATCATATCAATCACAGCGTCTGAATGGCCGTGCGCGATGTCGATCGTGATATAATCGGGTGTTAGTGATGCTTCTTTTAAGTCATGGATTAACGTGATGTCATCTTGTTTAACCCCGACGCTAATCGATGAGATTAAGTCGCGCTCGTGCATTGTTTGGACGAACTCAAAGCGACGTTCAGGATTGAAGCGGTGCATCACGTAAAAATAGTTGTTTTCTGCTAGTGTGACAGCAAGCTCTTCGTCAATAATCGTCTGCATATTGGCTGGGACCACTGGAAGGCGAAACCAATGTGGGCCAAACTGAATCGACGGGTCACATTCTTTACGGCTTTCGACGACACATTTATTCGGAATGAGTTGCACATCTTCATAATCAAATTGTAAAGTCATACTAATCTCTCCTAAAAAACGAATGTTTTCGAATGATTTAATAAATTTGTTCGTTCCACATAAAACTGTAACGAATTTTGATGAAAAGCGCAAGAGTTAAAAATGAACTTTTTTATACATTTGTTCAAAAATGTTCGTCTTTTACGTGAAAATGACCTCTACCTGAGGTGGGTAGAGGTCATTGTGGTTGCCAAATCCGTTCGATTGTCGAATTGTTTTGTTCATCAATTGTTAATAAGTGGACGTCTGGATTCGTTAGTCGTGTGAATGCGGCGCCGTAACCGAAGTGATGAAACAATATTGGGATGATGCCGCCGTGTGAGACAATGGCCGTATGTTGGCTCGGATGTTCGATGATATCGTTTATGGCGTTTATCGCACGATCGCGTTTGTCAGTCGGTGATGAAGATTCGATCGCATTTAACGAAATGTTCGGAAACAAATCGCCCAAATGGGTGAGCCATGCAGGATATTGTTCGGATTTGATCAAACCTTCGCCGATACGCCTTTCAACCTCAATCTGCTTACCATACTGTTTGGCGTACGGTTCAACCGTTCCTACCGCTCGGATAAATGGGCTTGCGATGAGCCGGTCAATCGGGTATTCGTTAAGAAATGCGGCGAGATTTTCGGCTTGTTGTTTTCCAACCGTCGTAAGTGGTGCCTCTGGTTCCTGGCCCATCGCTTGCGCGTGACGAATAATATAAATAGACTGTGTCATATAATCACCTCGTTAAGCTTGTATGTTCCCTTGCTAGTCAATTGATAAACGTTGTGATGTCATAACAATTATGTAACAATAAATTTATCAAAACGAGAAAGGCGGATGTTTATGCTAACATGGCATGAAGAACAAGTTATACCTGTACATATCGACCATGTATGGACGCTATTTCAACCAGATCAACTGCATCGAATTATGCCGAATGTCGTGAAACACGAATTGGTTGAAGGGAATCACGGTGAACCTGGTGCTAAATACGAACAATCGTACCAACAAGGCAAACGTGTCGAGACGTATATTGTTGAAACGCTCGAGCATGATGATCAACCAAATGAGAAGCATTGGAAGATGAAGTTTGCGATTGGTCGCGCGTTTCAGATCGAAACCGAATATACGTTAAAAAAGCAAAATGATTCGGAAACGTTATTCATTTATAAAGGTAAAAATGAAGGGACGAATTGGTTCGGCAAATTGATGATGAAAATGATGTCTCGTAAAAGTAATGATAAAGTGTTGACGAAATTCATGAACCGTGTTGAAGCAGAAGCGAAAAAAGAAGTGGAGCAAGCGTAGTCAATCAGCTACGCTTGTTGTATTACTGTATGACTTTTGCAACGAATTTCCGGCTTCTCGGTCCGTCGAATTCACAAAAATATAAGCCTTGCCAAGTCCCTAAGACGAGTTGACCTTGCTCAATAATTAACGTCTGTGCATGACCAACCGTACTCGTTTTCATATGTGATGCTGTGCTGCCTTCCATATGACGGTCTTGCGGATCATCCCACGGGTAAACGTTGCGAAAACGTCTGAGCATATCCGTTTTGACATCAGGGTCGGCGTTTTCATTCACGGTCAATCCAGCTGTGGTATGCATCGAACTAACAACGACGATGCCATCACGCACCCCGAGTTCCTTGATCCAACTTTGGACTTGATCCGTTACATCGATCATTTGATCATGATGGTCTGTTTTAACGTGAAATGTTTTAAACATCAATGGTCACTCCTTTACTTCGATACCTTTATCATAACACGGACTATAGACATCATTTCAATTTATTAAATAAGTGCTGCTAGTTTTGAAATAAGTCGTTTAAGTTATTTCAAAACATGAGCGATTTTTGAGATAAGTAGAGGGAATTATTTAAAAAATAAAGTGGGCGCACGTCTTTTAGATAGGTTAATCTATATGCTATAATATGGCTGGTATTTAAATAGAAGGGGCATTAGCTCAGTAGGGAGAGCGTCGTGCTGGCAGCGCGAAGGTCATCGGTTCGAGCCCGATATGCTCCATATTGATCACAAACTGAAAGGTCAGTTTGTGATTTTTTTGATCGATTCAGCATTTCGCCGATAATTGAGCGGAATTCGCCGATAACGCAACGAAATTCGCTGATACTAGTAGAGAAATCGCCGATAAACCAACATCAAAAAACCTGGCTACGATTGCCTATGTTAAATAAAAGTGATTTTAGCGTATAATGAAACTAATAATGAAATCATAAGGGAGCCAGAATGATGGTCAGATTACTCTTAGTTGGAGCGATTATATTTGGTATATTGTATTTTGTACCAGTCCAACAACTCGTAACGGATGAGAAAGGAGAATTTTCGTTTAATGATGTCGTTGATGATGTGACAGAACGTGTGTCGTCAATCGATTTTGAAGCGATGGCCGTGCATGTTATTGATGCGGTGGATTACATGGCTCAGTCTTTACTAAATCTAGATGACCGCGAAGCATCACCAACGTACAATCCGAGTGAATTAGAAGACGAAGGACGGACGACAGAGATAGACACGAGTGATTTTGAGGCTCAAGATTTAGAGACTGAAGTGCATCAACTTGTTAATCAACGACGTGAAGAACATGGCTTGGACCCTTTAACTTTTTCCGAAGAAGTGAGTGTTGTAGCGCGAGAAAAGTCGCGTGATATGGCGATAAACGACTATTTCGCTCATGAATCACCAACTTACGGCACGCCTTTTGAGATGATGGACCAGTTTGGCTTAACGTACCGGCAAGCAGGCGAAAATTTAGCCAAAGGTCAACGAACAGCAGAAGAAGTGATGGAAGGGTGGATGAATAGTGAAGGCCATCGAAAAAATATTTTGCACGATGGTTTCACAGAGATCGGTATCGGTTATGTAAAAGACAGTCATCAGACGTACTGGACGCAAATGTTTATAGGAAAATAACACTACATTCTCAATGTGCAAATCAATTGACGAACGTGCGTTCTCGTTGTAATATATATTTACTTCTAATACACCGTTGAACAAGGTGGTGAGAGAACTTGTTATATGTTGATAATGCCACGTAATATGATGACTGTATTATTTTCGTAGTACTCTTTGACCTTAAAGGTAATTAAATTTACGAGGTGATTTAAATGGATGGTCATGTTTATGAATTACTTTCTAAAATTAGTGACGATATGTCGGATATGAAAACAGAGATGGGTTCTGTAAAAAATGACATAGGGTCACTAAAAGAGGAAATGGGTTCTGTTAAAAGTGACATAGGATCACTAAAAGAGGAAATGGGTTCTGTTAAAAGTGACATAGGGTCACTAAAAGAGGAAATGGGTTCTGTTAAAAGTGACATAGGATCACTAAAAGAGGAAATGGGTTCTGTAAAAAATGACATAGGATCACTAAAAGAAGAAATGGGTTCTGTTAAAAGTGACATAGGATCACTGAAAGAAGAAATGAGTTCTGTCAAAAGTGATGTAGGTTCGCTGAAAACAGAAGTAGGTTCTATTAAGAGTGATATAGAGTCCGTGAAGACGGATATCCGTTCAAACACAGTGGCGATTCAGGATATGCAAGAGAGTATTGAGTTTAATAGAATGGCGATAACGAATATGAATGACGATATGAATAGACGTTTTGATGAAGTCGATGCGAAGCTAGATGGTGTAGGTGCTCAATTCGAGCAGACTAATAAATTTAGAATCGATGACATGAGTTTTTTGCAAAACAAAGTGAATGAAATTGAAAAAGACGTGTTTATGTTAAAAAACAATAACGATAAATAATAGATTAAAGTAATGCCCGAACTGCTTCACCACGCAACATGATGAATCAGTTCGGTTTTATTACTCAATAATAGGTAACAATACGTAAGATGGGGAAGTTTCACTATGGAAAATAGTTTGTTGAGCTTTAATTGTTTCTGTTGTATTTTTTAAGCTTTCCCCAGTATTTGGATTCACATCATACATTGGGAAGTTGCTTGAGGATATTTGTATGCGTATTTGGTGACCTTCTAACATTTCAATGCTTGTTGCCCACAGGTCAATCTCAAAAAGAGTCACATCGCCCGGCTTTAAATCGGGATATTGATGTTTTGCGCGGACAATGCCCTCTGTAATATTGATGGACGTACCATCGGGTAAAACGTCAGTTAACTTAACTGTAAAATCTGTGTCGTCAGCATCTGTTGACGCATATATATAAGCTTTAATAGGACCGGTTATTTCGATAGGTTTATCAAGTGGTTGAGTCGTATAGATTAACACGTCATCTCGTTGTTCGATTTCTCTTTGGTCGAGTGGTCCCGTATTAATGCCGTGAATCAATAATGATGGGCCGCCTTTTGTTGGGACGGGATGATTCGGGTCATATGTGTATGCCGAATACCCTTCAGATTCTTTCGGTTGTTCAAACGCTAATGTTTGATCAGCGTTTAAATATAATGGCTGATACTGCGTTCTAGCTAACGGCCATTCATATTCTTTCCGCCATTCATTTCGTCCCATCGTAAACAAGTGAATAGGGGCGTTATCATCGAATGCATCCGATGATTTACCTTTCAACCAATAGTCAAACCACTTCAAATGTAGAGAGGTGACGTCGTCAACGCCTGCAATATTGTCTCCAGATGCCTTTAATCCGAAATAACGCTCTCCAAAGTACGGTGTGAATACGCCGTGCCCCCATGGTCCGATAATGAGTTTTTGGTCTGAATTATTTTTGACCGTCTCTGTGTAGTTATTAATCG
This sequence comes from Alkalibacillus flavidus, assembly GCF_040545925.1. Lineage (NCBI taxonomy): Bacteria > Bacillati > Bacillota > Bacilli > Caryophanales > Bacillaceae > Alkalibacillus > Alkalibacillus flavidus. Next base: position 55,015 of record NZ_JBEPMX010000005.1, on the reverse strand, counting down.
TCGCATTCAAAAAGCAATCATACCAACCCGCCATATGAAACCCTGGAACATGGACATGTCGTATATCAATCTTATTTTCCGTTTCATCGATCAAATCGTGATTCATATAATCTGTATATAGCTGTTGCAACTCTGGATGTTTCATAATGGGAGGCCATTCGCTGTATGGTGCGAACTGATGCCAATTTAAAATATGATCCAGATCATGAACCAATTCTTGTTCCGTCTGTTTAAACGCATCCGTTGATTGTTTGCGTTTCAAATAATCTGGCGCAATCGAATCTAATATCCAAGTTTGTAATTTCCCTAATTCCACGGCGCCTTGCCGAGTAGAAAATTCTTCGTTGATGTTATGTCCAGTGAACGCTGGAAATATTGCTTTTAAAGATGGTGGTTGCGTCATAGCGGCAAACATTTGCGTGAATCCGTAATACGATAAACCAAACATGCCAACATCCCCATTGCTATAGGGTAATGAAGCAGCCCATTCAACGCTGTCGTAACCATCATTTAATTCTTGTTGAAATGGCTTAAACTCACCTTCCGATGAAAAACGACCTCGTACATCTTGAATGATGATGACATAGCCTGCTAAGGCCATACGAATAGGGTCAATATAACGATGTGAAAAGTTTGGTAAGTTTTTGTTATAAGGTAACCGCGTTAAAAGAATGGGGTAGTACCCTGTTTGATTTGGTCGATAAACATTGGCGTATAAGGTTGTGCCATCACGTAATTCGCACGGCACATCACGTTCAATGATCACTTGCTCGGACATACTATCACTCCTCAATCTATGTATAGTAAAAGGTCTGCCTTCATATTTAAAAGGCAGACCAATATATAATAAGGGGGGGTTAGTTACCTAACATTTCATCGACTTTATCTTGGTTATTGTCGATCCATTCTTGTGCTACTTCTTCCTCGTCTTGGCCATCTTCAATCTTAACAATCATTTCTTCTACATCTTCAATGGCAATGCTCCAGTTAGAAAGGAAATCATAAACGTCTTCTTTATCTTCAGATACTTGGTTGTTTGTGACAACATGAATTGTTGATGATTCGAAAAATTCGCCTGACTCGTCTTCAACAACTTTTAAGTCAAATTCATTAAACATCGTGTGTGGTCTCCAGCCATAGAAAATAACGGGTTCTTCGTTACTGATTTTACGCTGGGCTTGTGCAATCATACCGCCTTCAGATGAATTGACTTGTTCGAAGTCAAGGTTATTCGCTTCAATAAAGTTATCAATTTCTTCTGTTGCACTTGCGCCTTCTTCAATACCATAGATTTCGTTACCAAACATGTCTTCATTACCTTCAAGATCAGCAGTTGTTTCAATACCGTCAACATACGTTGGAACGACTAGACCTGATGATGCATCTTCATAACTGATAGATGTACTTTCGATCGAATCTTCATATTCATCAAAGTAGTTTTGGTGTACAGGCATCCAAGAATCCATAAATACATCGATATCACCGCGTGACAGACCCATGAAAATAGAACTCACATCTGCTTGTGTTTCTTCAACTGTGTAACCCATGTCTTCAATGATTAATTTTGCGATTTTTGTAGGAGGGACTGTACTTGTCCAAGGTGTCACACCCATTGTTACTGTACCTTTTTCTTCTGAAGAACCATCTTCGCTATTTCCTTCTCCGTTGTTATCGTCAGAACCGCCACATGCAGCAAGAGCGATTAAAGCAAAAGCTGTTAATGTCATAAGTAGTTTTTTCATGAAAATTCTCTCCTTAATAGTTTTTAAGTTTTATTTAGTATTTTGACCGATACCTTGAGTGATTCGGTCTAAAATAATCGCTAAGACAACAATTCCTAAACCACCGACTAGACCAAGACCGATATTAACGCGTGAAATCGACGTTAATACAGTCGCTCCAAGTCCTGGCGCACCAATCATCGAAGCGATAACGGCCATCGATAGTGATAGCATAATTGTTTGGTTAACGCCGGCCATAATACTTGGGACAGCAAGTGGTAATTGAACTTTAAATAAAAGCTGTTTCGATGTAGAACCGAATGCTTTAGATGCTTCAATTACTTCTTTCGGCACGTGACGAATTCCTAAGTTTGTCATACGTACCGCTGGTGGTGCTGCGAAAATAAATGTCGCGATGACAGCTGACACGCCACCTAAGCCGAATAGTAAGACCGCGGGAATTAAGTAAACGAAACTTGGCAATGTCTGCATGAAATCCAATGTCGGTCTTACAATGGCTTGAACTTTATTGTTCATAGCACTAAAAATACCGACTGGAATTCCAATCACTAGTGAAACAAAGGTGGAAACAATCACAATTGAAAGTGTATTCATCGATTCTTCCCAAATGTCGACAGAACCGAGATAAAGCATCCCGATCAAGGTGAAGAAGGCTAGGCCTTTTCCACCTAAACGCCAAGCAATAAGGACAAGAATTAACGTAAACAGCTCAGCAGGGATGAATAACAGTGTATTAGTTACGAAATCAACGAAACTATTTAATACCACACTGATTGATTCAAAGGCACTACTGAATGTAGGTAAGAACCATTCATTCACAAAGGTATTCGTCCATTGTTCTAATGGAAAGTAGAAATAATTCATGCTTCAGTCACCTCCTCGTCATGCTCTTTACCTAGAACGAGTCCAGAAAGAATCGAGACACGTGAAATAATGCCTAGTAATTTGTTATCTTCACTGAGGACAACAATAGGGTATTTCGTGTCAACGGCAATTCCAATTAAATCATTCAATGCCGTATCTGGCGTAGTAGTATGAACATCTCGCTTTAATACGTCTTCCATAGGTATGTCTTCTTTGTAAGAGCGGATTGCATCATCGATCGTTAATAAACCTTGGAATCGCTCGTCGCGGTCGACAACGAAAATACTCGATGCACCGAACTCTTCCATTTTACGGACGGCTGTACGCGGCCCGTTTTTATATGTTGTTAGAACTTCTGGACGTCTCATGACCTGTGATGCATCTAATACTTTAGAACGGTCGACGTCTTTAACGAAGTTACTGACGTAATCGTTTGCTGGATTCTCTAAAATTTCTTCAGAAGAACCGATTTGTACGATTTGGCCGTCTTTCATAATGGCAATTCGATCTCCTAGTTTAAGTGCCTCGTCTAAATCATGTGTAATAAATAACACGGTTTTGCCGAGTCTTTTTTGCAAGCGCAGCAGTTCGTCTTGCATGTCTTTACGTATCAGTGGATCAAGTGCACTGAAGGCTTCGTCCATTAGTAATATATCGGTGTCATTAGCAAGGGCGCGGGCGAGACCAACACGCTGTTGCATGCCACCGCTTAATTCGCTAGGATAACTGTTTTCGTAACCATTAAGACCAACGTCAGCGATCGATTGTTTAGCTTTTTCAATTTGTTCTTCTTTTTCTACGCCTTGAATTTCCAAACCATACGCCACATTTCCGATTACAGTGCGGTGTGGGAAGAGGCCAAAGTTTTGGAACACCATTCCTAATTTTTGGCGTCGTGCTTCGATAAGCTCATCTTTGTTCATGTTTGTAATTTCTTCATCATCGATATAAACGTGACCAGACGTTGGTTCGATCAGACGATTAACGAGTCTGATTAATGTCGACTTACCACTACCTGATAAGCCCATAATGACGAAAATCTCACCTTCTTCTACATCGAAGGAAGCGCGGTTAACGCCCACTGTATTACCAGTATCAGCTAATATGTCATCTTTTGAATAACCTTGATTTAAGCGTTCCAATCCTTGTTTAGGATTAGGACCGAATACTTTTGTAATGTCACTTACTGAAATTTTACTCATAAACATTCTCCTTTTTCGAAAGGGAAGAGGGGATTAAGATTGGCGTTTAATCCCGATGGTTCTTCCTATTTGTTTCGGTTTGTCTAAATGTTCATGCTCATGCCAAATTGATTCGATATTTGCTTGGACTGAGTCGATAAACGGAGCAGGTTTTCCGCTCGATTGGTCAATGCCCATCAGCATTTGCTCACTCGTTGCAATGAGTTCTCCGTGTTTGTTTAACATCGAAAATAATACGTGTAACCTTTTAGCGTCATAATCGATTAATTGCACGGTCAGGTTCAAAGGTTCACCTTCATGGGCTTCCTTTAAATAACATAGATGCGTTTCAAGCGTGAAAATGGTATACGCTTCTTGTTCAATGACGGTTTGATCTAAACCGATGTAGGCCATGAAAGCATCGACAGCATGACTGAACATTCGAGCGTATTCCGCATCATTCATATGACCGTTGTAATCAACCCATTCCGTGTGAACGTGATCCGTATATTGAAATGGTTGCATCGTTTCACCTCACTTTATGGCCAATAATCTTCGACTAAATCAATTAGTTTAACGAGAAATTCGTTTCGTTTTCGTTCTAATTCAGCTACAGAACGGTCGCCTGCGTGTGTTTCGCAACCAGTAATCACACGTTCTTGTAGTTCTTCGGTGAGTTCAGGTGCTTCTAACTTAGTCCATGGCAATTTTAGAGCTGGACCGAATTGTTTTAACATATGGCGCATGCCTTCTTCGCCACCAGCTAAATGGAACGTCATGAAAGGTCCCATTTGAGCCCAACGTAAACCAGCTCCATACGTAATGGCTTTGTCGACTTCTTCAGTCGTTGCGATACCATCGTTTACTAAGTGTAAGGCTTCGCGCCACAATGCCTCCATGAGACGATCTGCGACAAATCCTTCAATCTCTTTTTCGATGATCATTGGTTTCATACTAGCGGACTCATAAAATGCGTACGCTTTTTGTTCGAATTCTTGTGATGTGTGCTCGCCACCAACGATTTCGACAAGTGGTAATAAGTAAACAGGGTTAAACGGGTGTGCAACGACAAATCGTTCAGGGTGATTTAATTTCTGTTGCAACTCAGTCGGTTTAATCCCTGACGTGCTTGAGCCGATAATCGCAGTTGGGTCGGCGTGATGATCAATCTCGGCTAATACATTTTGTTTTAGCTCCGTTCGTTCTGGCACGTTTTCTTGTATTAAGTCTGCACCTTGTACAGCTTCTTCTAAAGTCGATACAAACGTTAATCGCTCACGACTTGCACTTTCATGAAGGCCTAATTGTTCGACTGATTCCCATGCATTATCGATAGATTGACGAGCGCGCTCTTCTGCTCCTTCGGCAGGGTCGAATGCTACGACGTCAAAGCCGTTTGCGAGAAAACGTGTAATCCAGCCGTTGCCGATAACACCAGTACCGACAATCGCGACTGTTCTAGATGTCTGTTCGTTCGTCATATTACTTGCCTCCATTAGGTTGTCTTAAGTTGTATAACTCCCGCGCTTCTTGTGGTGTCATAATGTCAATGCTATTGGTTTGTAATTGTTGAACGGCTTGATCGACAAGTTGTTCGTTAGTGGCTAAGACACCTTTTTTCAAATACATATTATCTTCTAAACCAACTCGGACATTACCACCAAGTAAAGCCGTTTGTGTCACCATTGGTAATTGCATGCGACCGATTCCGAACGCGGACCAATGTGCGTTCTCTGGAATGCGACTCTTCATGTAACTCATCGTTTCAACATCTGATGCCGCACCCCAAGGAATACCTAGGCAAAATTGATACATTGGGTCGCCATCGATTAATCCTTCATCGACGAGTTGATTAGCAAAACGAATATGTCCTGTGTCAAAACATTCAAGTTCAGGTTTCACACCACTATCTTTGACAAGTTGCGCTTGTTCTCGTAACCAATCAGTTGGACTCATGTAAATCATGTTGCCGAAATTCGTACTGCCACAATCGAGTGTGCACATTTCTGGTAGTAACTCGCCAACAGGTTCGTGGCGTTCTTGTGGTGTTTGAATATCTGTTCCGTCGCCACCAGCAGCAGGGGTATCTAAACTCGGGATAAAATCGCCACCACCACCAGACGTTATATTGATAATGACATCAGTTTCGGATTCGCGAATACGGTCAACAATCTCACGATAATGCTCGATATCGTGACTAATCCCGCCTGTTTTGGGGTCGCGAGCGTGAACGTGAGCAACAGTAGCCCCGGCTTTCGCTGATTCAATCGCTGACTCTGCAATTTCTTTTGGGGTGACAGGGACATGAGGGTTTTTCTCTGTTGTATCGCCTGCCCCAGTGACAGCAGCTGTTAACATCACTTTTTTAGCCATAATGATTCCTCCTATGCGTGTTGATGGATAAACGTTTATTTTACTTTACCGCCCAGACGGTTTGTAACTCTGTTATGTACTTTACCATCTGGACGGTTTTTAATCAACAGCTGTTTTGGATTTTTCGGGAATATTGTCGAATAAAATGTTGCGTGAAGCGTTGTACTGCAAGGGATTTGAGAAGGGATAAAATAACTAAAAAAACCACTGCAATTATGCAGTGGCTCATTCCTTTACAGTCAGACTATGGATTATGTTCAGTCGAAATGTACATATCTTGTATCCATTTGTGAAGGCGTTTATAGACCTCTTTCTTTTGGTCTGGTTCAATTTGATACGTTTCAAATAGCTCTGATAACCAGATGCCGTCCGTAGCTAATCGGATAATAGTAGCATCGATAGGATCAAGACCGTCATTTTCAATATTCGTTTGCCACTCCTCATACGCTTTGTGTAGTGGCTCAAGCAATTCTGGTTTGACGGCCTTAGCGGCTAGTAATCCTGAATGCATTTCTTTGTTTGGGTAACCTTGATTGAACGTGACATTCAAAAATGCGCGTGTCCATTTGCCTTTATCTAGTGGATCTTCTTCGACGTTTTGGGCAATTTTAGTACGATAATTGTGGGCTAAATGGTCAACCATTCCTTGAACTAAAGCCTCTTTCGTGGGGAAATGATAAAGGAGGCCACCTTTACTAATACCTGCTTCTTTAGCAACCGATTCAAGTGTTAAGTTAAAGATTCCTTTATCTTCAACGATCCGAGAAGCCGCGTTCAAAATGTCAATTTTTCTAGAGTTTTTCCCCATAGCATCATCCCTCTTTTTAATCAATATCACTCATCTAATTAAATACTATACTATTTGGACGGTTTACTTTCAAATGGTTTGTGATAACTTTATCGATAATTTTTAATGATTATCCAAAAATCCGTGCGTTTTGTATGAAGTTAATTGCTATTGTACATAAACGTTTTAAAATGAAAAGCGTTTTTTTAGCTATCACCTTTATTTTTTCTCAACGCCTGTCCCATCGTAAACTTCTCACGGTGTAAGTTCTCTTGAGCGGGGCCTTCGATGACTTCACCAGTGTAAGAAAATCGAGACCCGTGACATGGGCAATCCCACGTTTTTTCGGCGCCGTTCCAATTAACTTCACAGCCGGCATGAGTGCATGTTGTATCGACAATATATAACGTGTCGTCATGCGATTGGTATGCGCCTTTTCGTTGCCCATCTTGCTTGAATGTTGTCGCTTCACCTGGTTTGAGTTGATTGAGTTCGCGACTTTCTGCTGATACTTTTCCTTTGGTTAAGTGTTTAGCTGTGTCTGTGTTTTCTTTAAGAAAAGTCGCGACACCTTGACTCGTTGCAGGTCGAGTAGGAAGAAAGATCTGTTGATGTGGGCTCATTCTCTGCAAAACATAATCGGCTAGCAGTTTAGCGGCTGCTGTTCCATTCGTCATGCCCCATTTACGATAACCTGTCGCTAGTAATATTGATGGTTCGTCTTTTTCGATCGGGCCGATGTAAGGTAGGTCATCGAGTGTCACTAAATCTTGAGTCGACCAATGATGCGTGATCGGTTGATGTGAAAAATACGTGTAGGCATCCCGTTTTAAATTGTCGTAATGTTTCTCTGTTGACTCGCCTTGTCCTGTTTTATGACCATCGCCACCGAATAATATGTACGATTGGTCATCAATGGTGGCCTCTCGAATAGAACGAGTCGGCTGATCGATACTTAAATACATGCCACCTGGGTAAGGGTTGGGATCTTGAAAGGCTAGGACATAAGACCGTTCAGCGTGAAGTTTCGTAGCGAAACGTGTTGGTCCCGTGTGAAATGGGTAATGGGTGCAAATGAGAACGTGTTGAGCTTTAATATGGTACCCATTTTGGCAGGTGACAACAGGGTTATTTTCTGAGGCATCAATATCGATAGCTGGCGTGTTCTCGTATAGCTTCGTCGTGCCGTTATCAAGTGCTAATAGTAACTGGCTTAAATACGTAATTGGGTTGAATTGGTACTGGTCTTTCATGGCAAGTGCGCCGGTGACATCGACTTGAAAAGGGATGGAATCGGTTAATGCGCTATCAATATTTAACCGATCGTATGCTTGGTATTCGCGTTCAAGTTGGCTTCGACCTTTGTCTGATGTGGCGAATAAATAGGCGTCTTGTTGCTCCCATTGGCAGTTGATGTGCTCTTTATCAATGATCGTCTTTATGAGGTTGATCGCTTCTTGGTTTGATTTTAAATAGTGATCCGTTGCTTGATAGCCAATATCGTTTAACAGTTGGTCGTAGATGAGGCCGTGTTGGGCGGTTACCTTTCCGGTTGTATGCAAAGTTGTCCCAGTTAAAAATGAATGAGCATCGATTAATGTGACGTTTTTACCAGCTTGTTGCAATAGGTAGGCAGCTGTAATCCCTGTAATACCTGCGCCAACGATCGCGATATCGGTTGTTTCGTCACGTTCTAAGGAAGGGAAATGTTTCGTCGTGCGTGAGCTTGTCCAAATGGGGTGGTTGCGATTTTCGGATAAAGGTGTCATCATGTCAGTCCTTTCTAATTCTATATACCTACTATCTTTGACGAAAAAGGGTTATTTTATACAAATTGTAAATCGCTGTCGAAAGTTGTTGAATGGTTTGAATAGGCATTAGATTAAATGGTAGCGAATTCATAATTTTTATTTTACAATAGGTAGTATTAACTAATAGAATAGAGTATCAGTTCGAGGAGAGATGTTTAATTTCGTCATAAGGCTGGAGGATTTATATGGTTGATAAACAGCTATTAGCACAAATTGTTCAGAGTGGTTTTGATTGCATGGTCTTTTTAATGCGCGTTGAAGGGAATACAAAGTTTTATTATGAAATGGTTAATGATTTAGCGAAAGAACGGACAGGCATAACGGATGACGATATCGGAAAAGAATTGCATGATGTGATGCCTCAAGATCATTATCACGTTTTATATCCTGAGTACGTGAAGGTTGTCGAGACGAAAGACAAAGTTGTATATGAAGATTATTTCCATTCCATGAAAGACCGTGAACTCATTAGTGAATCAACATTAATGCCACTTATAGATGAACAAGGTGTTTGTACGCATATTCTAGCATCTGTACGCGATATTACAGATTATCGACGTGCAGAACTAGCAAAAGAACAATCAAAACAACATATCCAATTAAGTGAACAACGTTATAAATCATTGTTTTCAGATAATACAGATGCCATTGTATCAATAGATCGGGACGGCATGATGGTCGAGGTGAACCGAGCATTTGAACAGTTAACTGGCTTCCGCAAAGGCGATTTGTTAGGTAAATCGGCAAGTTCGATTACTGATGATGAGCAGACACAATATGGTCGTGAAGCGTTTGCGAAAGTATTAGATGGTGATGCGCAGGCCTTTGAACTTAACACACATTTTAATGGTTACAACGTTGATGTTGATATTACGATGACACCGATTATTGTTGAAGATAACGTGATTGGCGTCTATGTAATCTTAAAAGACATCACCGACCAACGAAATGCTGAACGGACGTTAATGAAAAACCAAGAACGGTTCCGTATGATTGCTGAAAGCTCGCACGATCTGATTACGTTAGTGGATGACAATGGGATTATTCAGTATGCTTCACCATCATATAAGACGATTCTAGGTTTTGCCCCAGAACAATTTATTGGTGAATCGTTGTTGCATAAATTACACGAAGAAGACGGTGCTGATATTTTAAGTGCCTTTGAACATGCGAAACGAACTGGTGAACCGGTTGCGATTGAATTTCGTCAACGGCATCAAAATGGTGACTGGTTATGGTTTGAGTTGCAAGCGAAACCAATTTATGATGAAAATCATGAGTTCCACCAAATGGTCGTCGTAACACGTAATATTTCAGATCGAAAAGCTTATGAAAATGAATTGAAATCGTTTGCCTTTCACGATCCATTAACAGGCTTACCGAACCGTCGCAAGTTTAAACAAAAATTACTTGATCATGTCAATAAAAGTGAAGACGTTGGCCAGTACGCCGTTTTAATGTTTGATATTGACGATTTTAAAGCTGTCAATGATACGTACGGACATGACATCGGCGATGAAGTGATTAAAGAGTTCGGTAGACGAATTGAATCAAGTTTAAGAGACCACGATTTAGTCGCTCGTATGGGTGGCGATGAGTTTATTGCGTTATTAACAGGGATTCAAACAGAAAAAGACGCGTTAGAAGTGGTTCAACGGATTCAAAAAGTACTCGAAAAAGAGTGGGAAATCGCTGATCGGCACATTAGTTTGACGACGAGCGTAGGGATCGTTCTTCCAGATGATGAAACCGTTACAGATGAAGAGTTAATTAAATTAGCTGATAATGCTTTATACGATGCGAAAGCATTAGGAAAAGACACGTATCAATTTACTGTGATCACGTAAAGCATAGCGTTTGATACCGTCTTTTTTTGTTTGAGTAGCTGAAGGGAGTTAATACATTGTTATCGATATCATTAGTTATGTTAGCTGTCGTATTCGTAGTGGCGCTCGTCATGACATTACGTATTGGGAAAGAACAGAACGACGAAATTGTAGCACGTGAACAACGTGGTGTGACGGCGGAAGATGAAATACAACGCTCACACGACTATGAATCTGAATCGCTAGCACGTAATATTCCGAACTTGATTAAAATTTACATCGGCTTATTTATTATAGTAGCGGCATTCATCATAACCATTTTGATTATTGTGTAAATTGTAACATTTGTCATAAACAATTAATGGGTGTGTAACCACAGCAGCTTATGGAACGTGTTATATTAGTTATAGAGTTCGTAACTATCTCCCTATAAGATAAAATAAGCAAGTGACCAATTGTGACGGTCACTTGCTTATTTTTTGTTTTTGGTTTTATTCTTTTCGTTTAATAATTTCATGAGCTCATCGTGCTTTCGTTTGGAGACGAGAATATAGAGGAAATCCCCCGCTTTAATCTCTGTATCGCCATAAGGTGTGACGAGATCGTCGCCTCGAACGATCGCGGCTATGGAAGCTTTTTGTGGAAAATCAATTTCGTGTAATTTATAGCCAACGATAGCGTTGTGACGGTTCGTTTGGAATTGGACCATTTCGGCGTTTGCTTTAGCAATTGACACGAGCTCGATGGAATGGTGTGGTGTGTCTTTTTTAGGTCCCATAAGCCCTAGCTTTTGTGCCACATTTGAAATCGTTGACCCTTGTACAAGAGCGGATGTTAAGACGACGAAGAAAACGATATTGAAAAATTCTTCAGCACCTTCTATCCCTGCGACGATCGGGAAGGTCGCTAAAACAATCGGAACAGCCCCGCGTAAACCTGCCCATGATAAAAATAATCGTTCTTTAAATGAATACTTAAGCCATACGGTGGAAACGAACACGGCAAACGGTCGTGCGAGAAAAATTAAGACAAATGAAATGACCAATCCGGCAAAAATATTCGACGGTTGGAATACTTGTTCAGGAAATGACAATAATCCAAGAATGATGAACATCATAATTTGTGCTGTCCAAGCGATTCCTTCATTAAATTGGAAAATGGAATAACGATAGGTGAGCTCAGAATTTCCGATAACGAGTGCAGCCACATACACAGCGAGAAAACCACTAGCATCAATGGCTGAAGCGGTGCTGTACGTAATAAGCGCGAAGGCTATTGCTAAGACAGGATAGAGACCGCCTGACTCTAAATTAATCCGGTTAATAGCAAACAAGGCGATTTTGCCTAACATGAGTCCGAGCGCTAAGCCGAGACCCATTTGCCAGAAAAAAGAAGGGATCATGAGCCAAATACTGACGGATTCATTCGCGATCAATTCGATAAACATGAGGGTTAGAAAAATAGCCATCGGATCGTTCGTACCCGATTCAGCTTCAAGAGTGGCGCCCATTTTCGCTTTAATATTCCGTTCTTTAAGTGTCGCGAAAACGGCTGCGGCATCTGTAGAACCGACGATTGCGCCAAATAGAAATGCTTCAAGCCAACTAACATCAAGAACAAGATAAACGGAAACGCCCGTTAATAAGGCAGTTGTTAAAACCCCTAATGTTGCAAGCGATATGGAAGGGAAAGCAACAGATCGAACGGTCTCCCATTTCGTTTGAAGACCACCTTCGAAAAGGATAATAATAAGTGCAAAGATACCAATGAGCTGAGCTAATTCAACGTTATCGAAATAAATAAGTCCTAAACCGTCCCTGCCGATCATCATACCGACTGCAATGAAAAGAACGAGTGATGGCAGGCCTAAACGACTAGAAAATTTAGCTGCAACTATGCCACTAAGCAGTAAAAATGCGGCGAGAAATATAACGCCGTCATTTCCAAAAGAATAAAAAAACATCGCCTACCCCCTGTCTCTTATATTACTTATTATTTTATCATAAAAGCATTTTAAACAGGTGATTTGAGATTGATGATAAAACATGCCCGCAATCCTCAAAGGAAGATTGCGGGCATGTTAGTTTGATTTAAGAAAAATGTCATGTGAGTCAAGCGATACTTAGTTTGGTTCAAAACGTTAATTAGTTGATTTAAGCAGACTGTAGTTTGGTGCAAAAACGACGGTAAATGCCACTATTTACTCGCTTTTTGTAATTTGTCGATCATTTGTAGCGACTTACCTGTCCCGATTGCGACGCATTCTAATGGATTTTCGGCGATATGAACGGGAACATCGACTTCGCCTGTTAGCCATTCAGACATGCCGTTAAGTAGTGCGCCACCACCTGTAACCGTAATACCTTGGTCGACAATGTCACCACTTAATTCTGGCGGGCAGTTCTCTAATGTTGTTTTAATCGCTTCTAAAATGTGTTCAAGTGGTTCGCGGATCGCTGATTGAATTTCTTTCGAATCGAGCGTGATCGTCTTCGGTAGTCCTGCTACAAGGTCACGGCCCCGAACTTCAATAATGATCGGCTCATGGTCGACTAGCGCGTAGCCGATCTCCATTTTTATGGTTTCGGCAGTCCGTTCACCGATTAATACATTGTATTGTTTGCGGACATATTGAATGATAGCTGAATCGATATCATCGCCACCTGTACGGATTGATTGTGCGGATACGACGCCACCGAATGAAATGATCGCCACTTCGCTCGTACCTCCACCAATATCAACAACGACACTTGATAATGGCTCGTCTACAGGGAGGCCAGCGCCGATTGCGGCAGCGAGTGGTTCTTCAATAATATGGACGTTTTTTGCGCCATATTCTTTAATCGCGTTTTCAATCGCTCGACGCTCGACAGATGTTGAGCCTGTTGGGGCACAAACAATGACGTTAGGTTTGCGCATGGACATGCCGAGCTTTTTACTTACTTTTTTGAGCATTTCACTTAACATTTGAGCTGTCACTTCATAATCAGCAATCACACCGTCTTGAAGCGGGCGGATGGATGTGATATTCGCCGGTGTTTTACCGATCATATCTTTCGCTTCGTGTCCGACAGCGAGGACGTTTCCGGATTTCGAATCAACGGCGACGACAGATGGTTCGTTGAAGACGACGCCTTTACTTTTACTATATATTAATAGGTTAGCAGTCCCTAAATCGATGCCTATTTCTGCGTTAGCAAACATGATGATGCCTCCATCTCTCTATTTATGTTCTCTCTATACATTTCGTAAGTGTATCATGATTTATGAGCCTGTGCGTTTAAGAAATTTTGACAAAAAAATTACAGAGGCTCTAACCTCTGTAACATTGTTATTTTTGTTTGCTTTGTAATACGTTCGCAAGTGTAGATGCGTTATATTTCTCTATTTTACGACCTTCATAATTGCTAATGCCTAATTTCTTAAGCTCAGATACGTACCAACCTTTTGTGCCTACGTACATGATCAAGCCCTCCTTTTTTCACGTTAAAAGTATGCTGAAATTATTCTACCATCAAATCTTTACAGACAAAAGACTAAACCGTAGAATTTATTAGAAATTGTGTCGTCTGATTCGTTATAATGAAAGAATCAAACACCAAATTAAACTATAACATGATTCGCCCGAGTTGAAAATAAAAAAATACGAAAGGTTTTAGATTATGTCACATCGTACACTTGAAGACGTGCAAAAACGGCTTGAAACATTACAAACATTTGAATTAGATGAAAGTGAATTTGAGGAAAGACGGGATGAAGCTTTAGATAAGAGTGAACCAGAAGATCAGTTAATTGCAGGTTATCACAAATTGTTAGGTGAAGTGTCAGAACAAATGAACCAGATGGATGAGCATATGGGTATGACGCCGACGTGTTTTATGGGCTGTGCGTTTTGTTGTTACTTCCCGATTATCGTTATGAAGCTTGAAGCAGATATTCTTATCACGGCGATTAACCGAATGGATGAAGAAAGACGTGACCGAATTAAGCAGCATTTGAAACAGTATTTTCATGATTATCAAGATAAGTTGGAAAAAGTGGAGTCGCTTGATTTTGATGATGAGTCAATGAAATATGATTACCGCAAAGAATGGCTTCCGTGTCCATTGTTAGACACGGAAACGAATACGTGTATGGCGTACGAATCGCGACCGCTTCCGTGCCGAACATATGTGAATTACATGGATCCTAAACTTTGCGAGAATCAGTTGGTACCTGAGGAGACCGTTAGTTTTGAATTTTTATATCAAGATTATATGGGTAATTTAAATGAGATCGCGCAAGAAGTCGCTACGGCGAACGACGATGTTATAGATTATCCTGACGATCTATTTGAATATAACCTATTACCTGTCTTTTTAAAACGTTGGATGGATGAGCGTTAAAATTAAGATTGGGCTAGTGTGTCGACTAAGACGAGACGGTCATCATCGACTGGTTTTATTTGCGCATCCGTTAACCACATAGCGGACATGCCGAGTTGCAAAGCAGGTGCGATTTCGTTCATGAAATTATCGCCGATTGAAACAGCATTTTCTGGCTTGACTTGGAAGCGATGTAAGACGTCTTCGAAGATCGTCTTCGTATAAACCGGTTTTTGCGCACTCGGAATGAGTTCGGTGAAATATTGTTCCAAACCTAAAAAGTCTAATAAACGTTGCGCATCAACTTCGTCACTATTTGTGCAAACGATCAGCGTATAATCATTCACGATCGATTCTAAATACTCTTTTAAGCCAGGCGTGCGTTGTAAAAATCCTTTTTCGTTCGACATTTGATCTTTTGTTTGAACATAGGACGCTTGAATGACCTCAGGTGAAATGCCGAAATGTCTAGCAATCGCATAAGGCGTCCACCAACCGTCGCCAATTGGAACCCAGTTCATGAAATCAAAGTCGCTTGCGGGTATAGCGTTCGGTGCATCCGTGACGTTGATTTTCTCGCCATTCCAATCATGTGCTTCTGTTAGTTGAGCAGTAAACGGATCCCACGTCCAAATTAAGTCACGTTTGCCGTCATAGACTTTACCGATTTGCAGTGGATGGTTGCCGTTTAAGACGTCTGTATAAAGATTTTCAAATTGTTCTTGCTCTGACTCATCGAGGTTAGCTTTTAAGTTGTTTGTATGTAGACGGAAATGCTCTCGCCCTTCATATAAAGTACCGTCGAGATCAAAAATCATTAAATTGTGTTGTTCTAAAAATTCGCGGTTCATATCGTCACCTCTTAGCATCGTTTGTCATTATTTTATCATAGATTATAAGGTTCACTTAATATATTAACGCATAAAACTACTCATTTGGTCATTTTTTCGGTAAAATGAAAGGTAGAGGCCATAGGATAAGTTTAATTTAGTGGCAAATCGGTAATTGTATAAAAATATGAAATGAATCATAAGTGTAGGTGATGAAGCGTGATAAAAGTGTTATTTGTCTGCCTCGGTAATATTTGTCGGTCGCCGATGGCTGAAGCGGTCTTTGCTGATATGGTTAGTCGTAAAGGGCTTGATGATCAATTTGTCGTTGATTCAGCTGGTACGAGTGATTACCATATTGGTGAGTCGCCCCACGAAGGAACGATTACCCAATTAAAGCAGCATCATATTAATTCAAATGGCATGGTTGGTCGACAAATCAAGTCGGATGATTACAAGTATTTTGATTATATCATGGTCATGGATGAGAAGAATTTGCGAGACGTGATTAGTCGGCAAACCGGGGACCACCAACCAGTGATTAAGAAATTGCTCGATTATTTACCGGAAGAGGACGTATCCGATGTCCCGGACCCGTACTTTGAAGGTGGGTTTGATTATACGTATGATTTGGTGAAACGAGCTTGTAAGCATTTATTAGATGATATACTGACAGAACATGATGTATCAAATTAGAGGAGGGCATTAACATGCGATTATGGCAAAAAGGACTTGTGATTGGAGCATTATCAGGATTTGTATTAAGTTTAATTCAACGAGATGAGCGTCAACACGTATTGGGTCAGTCGAAACGAGCAGCAGGACAAGTGAAACATATTTACCAAAATCCTTCTGAATCGGTTAGACAGTTGCGTCTAAAATTAAATGACGTTATGACAAATGTCGATCAATTCGTACAACAACTCGATCAGGTGCAACAGAAGCTTGACCAAAAAACGGATGACAAAAACAGTCAGTAGGTGAAGTAATTGATCTTTCAAAAAACGTTTTGGAAAGAATTGTTTCAACGTTTTATGGATGATGAAGTGCCGACGTTAGCAGCGAGTTTGGCTTACTTTTTCTTATTATCTTTATTACCGTTTTTAATTTTCTTATTAACGTTAATCGGTTTTATGCCAGTTAATGAGGAGCAAATCTTCCGGATTGTTGATGCTTATTTACCGCCGGATTCTTTATCGCTCGTTTACAATAACATTGATCGATTAATGGAAGATCAAAATGGCAGTTTGTTATCGATTGGTTTAATCGGGACGGTCTGGTCAGCTTCAATTGGTGTGAACGGATTAATGCGTGCGTTTAACCAAGCGTATGAAATTGATGAAGAGCGGTCGTTTATTGTAGCGAGAGGATTGTCGGTCTTGTTGACGGTTTTGCTCGTATTGGCGATCGCCGTTGCTTTAGCGTTACCGATATTTGGTCGCGTCATCGGGGAGTATATCTTTTCATTTTTCGGTGTGTCTGATGCCTTTTTAGCCACGTGGGAAGCATTGCGGTTTGCTGTGTCAGCGTTGATGATGATTTTTGTATTATCGTTACTTTATATGCTGGCGCCGAATTTACGCGTGCGGTTGCGTCATGCAATCCCTGGAGCAGTCGTTGCGACGGTGGGCTGGCAGCTTGTATCACTCGGATTCTCATTTTACGTCACTAATTTTGGCGCTTATTCAGCGACGTATGGTAGTTTAGCAGGTGTTATCGTACTTATGATTTGGTTATTTTTATCAGGGATGATGATTTTAATCGGTGGCGAGATCAACGCGATATTGCATAAGCATCAAAAACGAATATTATTTCGAACGTGACAATGCCCGGTTAGAACGTGAGAGGTTCTGACCGGGCATTATTTTTATGATGTCGCTTCACGTCGCAATAAGCTATGTGTCAGCATTAAAATAAAGATTAAGCCGATGAAGGCAACGATAATATAGAAAAAGCTTAGCTCAGGGAAAAGGTCGATATAACTACCGCCGAGTAGTGGGCCAGCAATACTACCGAAACTAAACATCACACCGCACAAAATATTACCCGCCGGAAGTAACGCATTCGGTAATAAGTCGGTCATATAAGAGACGCCTAACGAATAAAGTGAACCGACGAGCATGCCTGCGACTGCAAAGCATAGGATAAGGCCGAGCACGGATTGTTCGAAAAACGTTGCTGCGAAAAATGAGATACTGCCACCAACTAGGACGATTTTAAGGACAATTGGTCGGCCAATTCGGTCGCTTAACATCCCGAGTGGAATTTGTGATATGAGGCTCCCAGCTGCGAAAAACGGGATGATATACGAAATTGTTGTGACGTCGTGTCCAAGCCTTAGAGCGTATACGGGAAAATTACTATGTAACGTCGTTTCTAAAAAACCGTACGTAAACGGGGCTAGTAACGCAATCCAAGCGTATTTCATCGCCCCTTGGAATCGTTTCGTTGTTTTCGTCGTTGTGAGTTGAACGTCAGGGTCTGTCTCAGGCCATTCATTCTTCACCCAATACATAAGTGACCACACGATGATACATAATAGTGAACTAGCGATAAATGGTAAAGCTGGGTTAATCTCAACGAGTGGTGTCATCAGTGGTCCAATCGTAAAGCCGAAACCAAAGGACAAGCCATATATCGCAATCGAGCGCCCGCGTTTGAACTCAGGCGTCGTCGTCGTAATCCACGTTTGTGTGCCGAAGTGTAAAATATTATCGCCAACCCCAACGAGCAAACGTAAGACGAACCAAAACCAAATTGATTCCCAAATGGTGAACAAGAAAATAGACGAAAAGACGAGCGCTCCGCCGACTAGGATCATCGGTTTATACCCATACCGTCGTAAAGGCGGTTCGAGAAATGGTGAAATAATTAAAATACCGATATATAAAGCTGTTGCGTGCAAGCCATTAATCGTCGATGATACACCTTCGCTCTCTAATAAAACGGAAATAAGAGGCAGTAGCATCCCTTGTGAAAAGCCGGAAATCCCGACTAACGCGACCAAAACGGCAAATCGCTGACGTGTTGACATACTAGGGTCTCCTTACTTGAGTCAAGATGGTGTTATTGTACCGCAAAGTCGTGTTAAAATAAAAGCAGATATTGAAGGAAAAGGAGTGCGAAAACATGAAATTTAACGTGACAGACCAACATATTACATCCGATTTAGCGTACGATCAACTTACGATTTCAGGTGATGAAGATGAAGGTTTCCGCCCATTTCAATTAATGGTTTCATCACTAGCTGGTTGCAGTGCACTCGTGTATAAACGGATTTTAGGCAAACAGAAAGTCGATTACGATGAGATGACGATTGAAGCGGACGTTCAACGTAGTGAAGACGCGGTTAATAAAATCGAAAAAGTCCACCTACACTTCAAAGTCTCGGGTCGTGATTTGAACGAAGCGAAGTTACAAAAAAGTTTAGAAACAGCGTCGAAAAACTGCTCGATGGTACAATCTGTTGTTCCGACAATCGATGTAACAGAGACAGTTGAAGCGATTGAAAAGGAGTCGTAACATGACAGATGAGAACCATTTAGAATCGGTGAAAGCCCGGTTGCAACAATTACTCGATCAAATTGAAACAGCTGACCCAGAACAACTAACGGTGGCTGATGTTGATCGTTATTTGAATTTGTTAAATGAGATGGAAGAAAAGTTAAATCAATAAGCCTTCAACTCCCTCAGAAATTTTTTTGGTGAGGGGGTTGATTTTTTTAATTGTGTATTTTATTCTGGTAAAGTGTTAATGCGATAATGAGATGAAAGAAAGGGAGAACGAAACAATGGCTATTGCAGTTATTATATCTGTTATTTTAATGACGACATTAAGTTTATTAAAAGTAAATGTGTTGTTGGCGATTGTTATTTCTGCCATGTCAGCCGGACTGATTGCTGGATTACCATTCACAGAAATTGTGTCGATTTTTACATCGAACATGGGTGGTAGCGCGAATACGGCATTAAGTTACGTGTTACTAGGTGGATTTGCGGTTGCCATTTCATTGACAGGGATTACGAAAGGACTCGTCCAAGGGGTTCGGAGCGTGATGTCTGGTCAGCGCGTTGCGTTAATGGTGTTGATTGCTTTAATCGCATCGTTATCACAAAACGCCGTCCCTGTGCATATTGCCTTTATTCCTATTTTAATTCCACCATTGCTCGGATTATTTGATCGTATGCAAATCGACCGTCGTGGTGTGGCGACAGCGTTAACGTTCGGGTTGAAAGCACCGTATATTACGTTACCTGTTGGATTTGGACTTATTTTCCAAGGGATTGTTCACGATAATATGGTTGAAAATGGTGTCGACATTGCGTTCGGTAGTGTGACGCAAGCGATGATTGTACCAGGTGCAGGTATGCTAATCGGTTTAGTGATTGCGCTTGGTCTTACGTACCGGAAGAAACGTGACTACAGTCAAATTGAGCCAAAAGGGCAACCGAGTGACATCACGGAAGATGATTCGCCGTTTAAGTTTGAACTCAAACACGCGATGACGATTGTCGCGATTTTAGCGGCATTAACTGTACAGGTTATCACAGAAGAAATGGTATTAGGTGCCTTAACCGGTTTAGTGCTCATGTTCTTACTTGTTGCAGTGCCGTATCGTCAAATTGAAGATGTCATGAGTCGCGGTATTAGCATGATGGGCATGATTGCTTTTATTATGCTTGCAGCGTCTGGTTTTGCAGGCGTGTTAGAAGAGACAGGATCAGTTGAAGCGTTAGTAGACGCGTCATCTGGCATGTTAGAAGGTAATCCGTGGATGATTGCGACTATCTTATTAGTCGTCGGTTTATTCATTACGATGGGGATTGGGACGTCATTCGGTACGATTCCAATTTTAGCCGTTTTATATGTCCCAATCGCAACAGCAGCCGGCTTTTCACCACTTGCGATTGCTGTGTTGATCGGTACGGCTGGTGCGTTAGGTGACGCAGGTAGTCCAGCTTCAGATAGTACACTCGGTCCAACAGCAGGACTGAATATGGACGGTAAGCACGACCACATTTGGGATACGTGTGTGCCAACCTTCTTGCACTTTAACATTCCGATTTTCATTTTCGGTCTAATCGGTGCCGTCTTGTTATAAATGGTTCAACCTCTCCTTTTGATCAAAGGAGAGGTTTTTTAGTTATTCGATAAATCCATGGATTTATCGAATAACTGCCTGTACTTATTTCAAAACTTCGCGAAGTTTTGAAATAAGTAAGAGGAATTATCGAATAACTCGAGTGCGCCTTATAAAAACGGGGAAACCTTCCAATCATAATTTGCGTCAAATCATGGCAAATTAAGTATATAACAGGACGATTGGGAGGCTTTTGATGAAAAAAATAATACTCATGTTACTCAGTGTGCTACTGATTCCGCTTACGATACATGCTGATGATGTGTCGAATGAATCGTACGGCTATGGTTATAAAAAACAATACAACGAACAGCCGCCAGATTTAGGGTTTTACGCGCCGTTAATTGAACAATACAACGGCATCTATATCGGTGATCAATCAAATAAAAACGTCTATCTCACCTTTGACAGCGGTTATGAACAAGGCTATATGACGCAGATGCTTGATGTATTAGAAGACAAACAAGTGCCTGCGACATTCTTTTTGTCAGGTCATTATATTGACGATCAGCCGAAACTCGTGAAGCGAATGGTCGATGACGGTCACATCATCGGGAACCATTCCGACGATCATCTCGATTACACGAAGGCTAGTGACGATGAGATTAAACGCGACTTAAAACGGCTCGATGATAAGATCAAACAAACGACCGATCAAGACGTCGTTGAATTTTTCCGTCCAGCGAAAGGAATTTTTAGCGAACGCACGTTAAAATTAACGGACGAATTAGGCTATACGAATGTCTTTTGGAGTGTTGCGCTCGTCGATTGGGAAGAAAGTCAACAAACGAGCTGGCAGCAGGCGGTAGATGATCTAATCGAGCAAATGCACCCTGGCGCTGTCGTGCTCATGCATACCGTGACGGAAGATAATGCTGAAGCACTGAGTCACCTTATTGACGAATTGCGTGATCAAGGCTACGAATTCAAGTCACTCGAACAACTCGTGTGGAATAAACATATTCCATTTGGGTGAACACAATTTTTTGCGAAATCGGGATGGAAAGTTGTAAACTGTAAGTATTGAACTAGAGACATAACTAAGGGAGAGGTCATGATGTGGAAAGAGTATTACCATGCAGCAGGATTATATGATTTTGATTATTCACTCGAACGTTTAGATATGGACCCACTCATTAATGTGAATTTGCGTGAGCGTTGGGTTGACGTGCCACTCCGTTTAGAAAGTGGTAAACAATGTGTTGTACGTGTTAAAGGGGAAGGTACAACAGAAAAACCGGTATTTTCTGTTATGTCCGACTTAGACGAAGAACAAGACGTTATTTTTGAACATATTCGCAACTTATTCCAATGGGACCGCGATCTTCAAGATGTCGTCGATTTCTTCGGCAAGACGAGATTAGCTCGTTTATTTTTAATTTATCCAGGGACGCCAATTGTGCGCGATTTTAACTTATACGATTCACTTATGAAAGTGATTATCCATCAGCAGTTGAATATGTCATTCGCTTTCACGCTCTCAACTCGTTTTGTTCATACGTTCGGTGAACAAATTGATGGCGCGTGGTTTTACCCGACGCCGGAGAAAGTTGCTGAACTCGATTATCAAGATTTGAAAGATTTACAGTTCAGTCAACGTAAAGCGGAATATGTCATCGACACGTCACGTGCGATCGTAAATGGTGACCTTGATCTGAAATCAATGGCGAAAAAGACGAATCAAGAAGTCATGAAATCATTAGGCAAAGTACGAGGCATTGGGCCGTGGACTGTACAAAACTGGCTATTATTCGCACTCGGTCGTGAAGATTTATTCCCAGCAGCCGATGTCGGCATTCAGAATGCGCTGAAACACGCATGGAAACGCGAAGAAAAACCGAAAAAAGATGAAATTGAAGAAGCTGCAAAAGAATGGTCCCCGTATCGTAGTTATGCTACCCTGACGCTTTGGCGGAGTATTGAGTAATAATAACAAAACGAGCCTGGGACAAAACCTAATTCAGTAAAGTAAAACCCGGACGATTTAATTATAAAAAATAGATCGTCCGGGTTTTCTGCTTGAATGACGCTCCATCAAAACACTTCGCTTGGTTCTACGTGACATAAGCTCAACACCGGCTCTGCTGGCGCAATCGCCGTGTTTCCTTTACCGGGGCACGGCTCGAGCCAGGCAACCTCATCGAAAATGCTTCCTTGCAACTTGCACCGAGAAAGCAAGCTTCGAAGCGCTGCTAGAAGACGCAGGTGCATCCCTCAGCCCAAAAGCGGGGCTTGCGGTGTCTCGAGACGCGTGCTGTTCCCGCAGGCGTCTACGTGTTTTGATTCCGCTTCATCATTGCTTACCTGTTATAATATCCAAACATTCGCCTTTTGCACAATTTAATACCCTTCTGTCCCAACCTCGTTTTATTGTTAATAGTCAATATCATCTAAAGAGACTGATGTGTTTGAATCGCCTTGTCCACCACCTGACGTTGGCGGTTCAACTCCTTCACAATCAGGGATCGATGCTGGTTGGACGTCATAATTAACATTATTGCTATTAGGTTGAGTGACTTGGTCGCCATTGGCATTTTCGATGGTCAACGTGCCACCTGCCATTTTGATGTTACCACCAATAGTGTTTAAATAAGTGCTCGCGCTTTGAGTTCCGTCATGCTGAATTGTTAAATCTCCGTTGGCTGTAGCTGACGTGTTGTCTAAACTAAGACCACTTTTGAGCAACGTGTCATCGCCGAAAATGACCGGCCCCTGTTTGTTATAAAATAGCTCATCCGCTACTGTGTAATGGTTAACTTGGTACCCACCTTGGTAGTCAGCACCGCCCTTTAACCGGACGTTGCCGCAAGCTATAAAATTACTATTCGGATTGTTACCACTAGTTAATTCACCTTCAAAATGGGCGTGACCTTTAATAAGTACTTTCGATAACCCAGTCATATCTAATGATTCGAACTTGGCATTCTGTTCCACTGTTAATGTATCGTTGTTTCCAAACGATAAATCATCGTTCACATAAAGTTCGTTGAAGCTAGGGCTACATTTAATGTTGCCACCGCTTTCTAACACAACAGTTTGACTGTTTTGAATACAGTTTTTTTTCTTTAAGTCGACTGGTCTGGGGTAGGTTTCGTCTGGGTTTTCAGGTCTATTGGGTACCGTGTTACTTTCTTCATTCCAACTTTCAAGACTATCTGCTCCACTACCGCTAGATAAAGCAAAGGTTAGTGTTATAATTTGATTCGCGTTTTCATCCTGTCCATTCACCTTTAAAGATAACATCTGACTATCGCCATCAGATGTTACAGTAAAGCCTTCTTCAATGAAGTATTCAACTTCAGGTTGATCTTCATCGATGGTGACGTTCGCAATTTGTTGATTGAGATAAGTTTCTAAATCATTTAATGAACTTGAATCTGTCGATAAATCATTTTGTTCAACGTATTGTTGGATTTGATCTTCTACGAATATCGCACCCATTTCAGCAACATGGGTCGCGCGGTAGTTTTCTTCAATGACATTATTTTGTTTTGCTGTCGTTAAGACGCTGTTCATCATGACGGTCGCGAAAAACATCATAAAGACGATAGTCAAAAGGACGACGACTAAAATAGCGCCGCGCTCTTCTTGGATATATCTCATTGAGAGTCGTCACCTCCAGACGGTTGGAGTCGTGATATGGATGATTCTAGTTCGATAGGATTGAATCGGTCGTTACTCGGTTGACGCACCGTGACGGTTATTGAATAAGCTGACACGTCTTGTGGGTTCATAGTTTTTGATCCATTAATATTGCTACCGTTTACTGCCATATCATATTGAAATGGTTCACCGTTAAATTGGACCGGCGATACACTGTCGTCCTCTGGTGTGATTGCAATAGTTGATGGGTTTAATTGATCGATTGTGTATGGTGATCCAGATTGATGGACGTTTCTAATTTGAAAAATGAGTCGATTTACATCAGTTTGCGCTTGTGATCGTAGCTCGGATTGCTCATAGTTATTTAGAGATTGTGTTAAAATAGAAAAAACTAAGCTACCGACAACAAACGTAAGGACAAAAACGGCTAGAAGTTCGATTAAAGTAAAGCCACGTTGATTAGTCATTGTTGTCCACCTCAACATAGGCATAGGTTTTTGTTAATTGTTGGTCATTTTCGTTAAACAGTTTAATAGTCGCTTTTAACAAGTTGGTAGATTGGGGTTCTTCAGTAATCATAATTTCGACGTAAAACTGGTCATTACTCGTTAATGTGCCATCTGATTGTACTGATGGTAAGTTATCAAACGAATTGTAGTTACCGATATCG
This sequence comes from Alkalibacillus flavidus, assembly GCF_040545925.1. Classification (NCBI taxonomy): domain Bacteria; kingdom Bacillati; phylum Bacillota; class Bacilli; order Caryophanales; family Bacillaceae; genus Alkalibacillus; species Alkalibacillus flavidus. The sequence goes on along the minus strand of NZ_JBEPMX010000005.1, from coordinate 29,823 downwards.
TCTGTTGATAGCGAAAGGTCTTTCACGTCATTTATGACAATATTCATTAAATTGGTTGCTTTAATATCATCTTCTGTGACATTTTGCATGGAGGATGTTTGGGTGAACATCGTGAAGAAACCAATTAAAATGATGGATAGAATGACGAGCGCTCCTAATACCTCAACTAAGGAAACACCCTCTTCATTTTTAATTATTTTTTGAATCATGTGACGTCATTCCTCGATTTTTGTCGTGATTAATAATATAATTAGAATGATAAACGATTTTAATGTAAAATGACAATCATTTTGATATATTACGAACTTCCTAGATCGATAGAAAGGACGTTGTCTGTGCCACGTAGAATACGATTACGGATTGGTGAGTTGTTAAAGCAAGAAGGGTTTATTAATGACGAGCAGCTAAGCCAAGCGTTAGAAGAAAAGTCACCTGACCAAAAGCTCGGGGACAAGTTAATACAAGAAGGCTATATTACAGAGCTTCAATTAATCGAAGTGCTACAACAGCAGCTCGGGATTACACATGAGCGGTTAAATGATTATCCGTTTGACCGGTCGATTTTGAATCTAGTGCCAAAGCAGTTTGCGATTGATAACAATGTCATCCCGCTGAAACGTGATGGCAACCGCCTTTATGTCGCAACGGCAGACCCACTTGATTATTTCGTCATCAACAACTTGCGTCTACAAACGGGTTTCAAAGTTGAACCAGTGATCGCGCTTAAAGATGAGATTCGCCAAAGCATTATGAAAATGTACGAGCGTGAAGATTTTGCCGATGAGTTCGAACAAGAAAACCCGACAGAGCAACGCCAAGATCTATCGTTAGAAGAAGAGTCATCGCCAGTCGTTAAATTGATGAACCAACTCATTCAACAAGCGGTCGTTGAAGGGGCGAGTGATATCCACGTCGACCCGCAAGAAGAACAAGTTCTTGTCAGGCTTCGTGTCGACGGAGCACTGCGCCATGAACAAATTTTAGCGAAAAACGTGCAATCGTCACTTACAACGCGTATTAAAATCATGGCAAATTTAGATATTACGCAACAAAAAGTGCCACAAGACGGGCGGATCAAACGTCTCGTGGAAGGGCGTGACATTGATTTACGTGTTAGTACATTGCCGACGATTTTTGGCGAAAAAATCGTCATTCGTGTGCTCGATACGATGTCGGTGTCGAATCGTCTTGATCAGATTGGGTTTGAACCTGAAAACTTAAATAAATTCCGTGAGATGATCGAAAAACCGTACGGCATTGTGCTCTTAACCGGGCCGACTGGTTCAGGTAAGACGTCGACGATGTACGCCGCGTTGACGCATTTGAACGAAGAACAATCGAATCTCATTACGGTGGAAGACCCAGTCGAGTACGAATTAGAAGGGGTTAACCAAATTCAAGTGAATCCAAATGTCGGTTTGACGTTTGCATCCGGTTTGCGGTCGATTTTGCGTCAGGACCCAGATATTATCATGGTCGGGGAAATTCGTGACGGTGAGACGGCGAATATGGCGGTGCGTGCGTCGATCACCGGTCACCTCGTCTTAAGTACGCTCCACACGAACGATTCGACTGGTGCGATTAATCGTCTTGTGAATATGGACGTTGAAATGTTTTTAGTCGGGACGTCGGTGAATGGAATCGTTGCACAACGACTCGTGCGAACGATTTGTCGTGACTGTATGACATCCCGGCAAGTGACCGAATTAGAACGAGACGTGTTCAAACGATATGGCATGGACCTTGATCACGTGAAAAAAGGTAGCGGCTGTGCAACATGTAATAACACAGGCTACCGCGGGCGTACCGCGATCCATGAAGTGTTGCTAATCGATGAACGTGTTCGTGAAGCGATTTTAGACGGCAAAAACAAAGTCGAAATCGAACGGGTCGCAAAGGAACAAGGGTTTACGCGACTGTTTGAAGATGGGTTGCGTAAAGTTGAGCGCGGAGAGACGACGCTAGAAGAAGTTTACCGCGTCGCATCGGAATAACTAGCAAGTGGAGGTATCGCCATGACTTCTTTTAAATACGAAGCAGTAGACTACAACGGCAACTATCAAAAAGGCAAATTCGATGCGTATAACCTCGACTTAGCGAAAGCGCGTCTACGTGATGAAGGGTTGCGTGTTGAAACGATCGAAGAAGTGCCCCAAACGATTTGGAATAAAGAGATCTACTTCGGCAGTCCTGTGAAAAATCGCGATTTCGTCGTCTTTTTACAACAATTCGCCGCTCTTTTAAAAGCGGGTCTTACGATCGTACAATCACTCAGCATTTTACGCGAACAAACGAAGCAAAAATATTTAAAAGAAGCGCTCTATTATATTGAGATTGATATGCGGCAAGGGAGTTCGTTAACCAATGCGCTCAAAAAACAACCGCATATCTTCTCGAATATTTTTATCAATATGGTGCACAGCGGTGAAAGTAGCGGCGCTTTACAAGAGACGCTCGATAAACTAGCAGACTATTATCAAAAACAATATAAGACGAAACAAAAGATTCAATCAACCTTCGCTTACCCTGCGACGGTATCAGTGGTCGCGATTGGCGTTGTGATCTTTCTCATGATGTATGTTGTTCCTGAGTTTGTGAGTATGTTTGCACAGTTTGATGCGGAGTTGCCGGTTATCACGCAATTTGTGTTAGGCTTAAGTGACCTTTTCACTAGTTACTGGCTCCTATTACTATTTATTTCGATTTTAGTCGTTTTAATGTTTATTATGGCGTTTAAAAGGGAAAGTAGTCGATATAGGATTGATTATTATTTGTTGAAAACGCCCGGTTTTGGGACTTTAGTTTTGAAGTCAAATATGGCACAATTGTCACGGACACTTAGTTCATTACTTTATAATAATGTTCCAGTCATTGAAGCGTTAAAGTTAACCGGTCAAACGATTAACAACCGGATTATTAGCGAAACGCTTGACGAGGCGCAAGTGGCCTTGAAAAAAGGACAGTCAATGGTCAAGCCCATGCGTGATCATTGGGCGTATCCTTACTTAGTGACACAAATGATAGAAGTTGGGGAACAAACAAACGCACTACCCGAAATGCTAGAACAAGTTGCCGATTTTTACGAAGAAGATGTCGATACAGCAACCGAACAGTTCAAATCATTACTTGAACCGTTACTCATCGTTTCGTTGTCACTAATCGTTGGAACGATCGTCCTCGCGATTATCATTCCAATGTTCGATTTATTTAACCAAATTAATTAAGAAAAAAGGAGAGATTCACCGATGTTCAAACACATCTTAAAAAATCAGAGGGGTATTACACTAATTGAATTACTAGCTGTTGTTGTTATTTTAGGTATTATCGCGTTAATTGCCGTGCCAACAATTGCGGGCGTCATCGAAGACTCACGTTACGACTCCGTGAAGTCAACAGCGATTAACGTCATTGAAGCGGCTGAGTTGTATGCGACTACGAATGATGAGACTGACTCTGTAGACTTAAGTACATTAGAGAGTAATGGTTATATTGATATGTCAGGATATTCTGAAGGGGATGATGATGATGATGATGATATATCTGTAAATGTTTCTGGAACACCATATACAATAAGTGGTACATTAAGTGATGGAAATGTATCTATTAATTTTACAAATGCTTCTGTTGAAACAATTAATAGTGCTAGTGGCTCTGATTTAAGAGGACAAGAAAAAGATCCAGCAACTATTTCTGAAGGATAAAATGACGGTGATCAAGGATAAATATTTATGATCTCACTCAAAGCGCGGGCTACCCGCGCTTTTTTACCACAATCTATTTTTTAGTAAGGTTCTGTTAAAGGTATAGTTGCTTTTCACATTGGCTAAGCACTTAGTTGTTGAACTTGTGAGGAGCGAAGGTGGCGACTCCTGCGGGAACAGCACGAGTCTCGAGACCCCGCAGGCCACGCTTTTCGGCCGAGGAGGCTCGAGCCGTGCCCGCGGAAAGCGTCCACCGTTAGCGGATCACAATTTCAACAACGGACTTTAACAGAAACAAAAGTAAAACAGGACTGATAATCGGTGTTATTAATCTATCTTTACATAATTGTGTTAGGCCTTGTATTAGGCTCGTTTTATAATGTTGTCGGTTTGCGTGTGCCGAATGGGGAATCGATTGTGAAGCCGCCGTCGCATTGTCCGACGTGTGATCGCCGCTTGAAATGGTATGAATTGATTCCGGTGTTCTCCTATATCATGCAACGTGGGCGATGTCGACAATGCCAAACGACAATATCGACTGCGTATCCATTGTTTGAAGCGTTAACAGCAACGCTTTTCGTGTTCGCGTTCACACAAATCGGCTTTCAACTAGAATTGTTTGTCGCGTGGGTGTTTGTTAGTTTACTCGTGATCATTACGATTAGCGATTGGCATTATCAAATTATCCCTGATCGTGTTTTAATCGTGTTTGCGGTTATAGCCATCGCACTCCGTATATGGCTACCGACGGATCCCTGGTATGATAGTTTTCTCGGTGCGATCGTCGGTTTTATGCTACTACTCGTTATCGCGATGGTAAGTCGTGGTGGCATGGGTGGTGGCGATATTAAGTTGTTTGCCGTACTCGGCTTGTTTTTAGGTGTCGAAAAAATACTCGTGACGTTAATGGTGGCGTCGATTGTTGGAGCATTCATTGGTGTTAGTTTCATGGTCGTAGGACGTGTAAAACGAGGTGTGCCGATTCCGTTTGGTCCGTTCATTGCGTTTGGCGCGCTTGTGGCGTATTTTTACGGTGACGCTTTAATCACGTGGTATTTATCATTAATCGCTTAGGTGGATGAAGTTATGAAGAAAAAACAGATCGTGAATCTCGAAATAAAAGATTATGTGATTCGATATACAGAAAGCAGACGAGGAAAGGCACAAATTGAACGTATGGGTGAGCACTTTTTGCCTCCGGGTATTGTTCGAGGTGGTGTCATTGAAGACCGCGAACAATTTGAGCGGATTTTGAAATCGTGTGTGAAGAAATGGCGTTTAAAGCGTAAAATGGTTCGTTTGCTTATGCCGGATTCGCTCGTGTTTATTCGTCGTGAAGTGTTGCCACATGATGTCGCGAAAAACGAAATCAGGCAACATATTCAGTTTCACCTAGGGGAAACAATTCATTTACCGTTTGAACAGACGGTGTTTGAAACGGTTTATATTCAAGAACTTGAAGATGGGCATGAAATTAGTTTGATCTCGACGGACCGAGGGATTGCCAATCAGTATGTCAATATTATTCAAGACCTCGGGATGCGTGTCGAAGCGATTGATATTTCGCCGTTAAGTTTTTACCGTGCGTTATATACTCATGATATTGTCACAATCGAGGACCATTTGTTGTTAATCGGTTATGACGTGGATCAAGTGACGTTCAGTGCATTTCGTTTTCATACGCCGATCTTTTTGCAGGAGTTTGATTTAGAATCGAGTGAAGAGATTATCGATCAGCTCGGCCCAACGTTATCTAAAGAAGATTTCAATGAAGAGACGGTGATGGATGAGCTGGAAGATTTGAATATTGAGGTCGAACGTGTCGAGCGTTTCTATCAATATATGATTAATAACTATGAGCAACAGTTTACGAAAATCGCCGTCACTGGTGATCACCCGTATTTATCCGAGATTGTGACGACGCTTGAAGAACGTTATGAAACACCTGTTTATTCGATTAAAGAAGGGCTCATTCAAGGGCCTAAAGGCATGACGGTAGAGTCGCGCTTTCATAATGTGTATGGCTTGGCGTTAAAGGGTGGTCAATAATGTTAGCTGATATTAATTTACTCCCGAAAAAAGAGAAGAAAAATCGTTCTGGCTTGTACACGACGATAATCATGACTGTCATAACCCTGTTGGTTGCGGGTGGACTGGGTTACTGGATGTGGTTGTTACAAGGTGAAGAAGCGTCTTTAGAACAAGACATGCAGCAGCAACGTCAACAAAATGCGGCGCTCCAGTCTGAGATAGAAGGCGACGCGACGGAGCAAGAGGCAGAACAGTTAGAACAAGTCGTAACGCGTGTGCGAGAAGCGATCATCGAAATGCAACCGATTATGCAAAACATTGCGGGGAACGTCCCGGCTGATGGACAGTTGATCGCATTGGCGGAACAAGAGGATGTCATTGAAATAACAGTGGAGACGAGTTCGAATACAGATGCGGTCGCTTTTTATCAAGACTTAGAAGAGGTCGAACGTTTTCCACGCGTCATGATTCGCACGATTGATTATATTGAATCGGAGGAGCATTATTTAACGACTATAACCGTGAACCTCCAGGCTGAAGAGGAGGGTAACGATGACGAAGCAGAGTAAGCGTTTAGTAGTGTTATGGCTGTTGGTCTTGTTATTGGCTGTTGGTGCGTTTTATTATTTTGTGATATTTGATTTGCAACAGTCGAATCAAACGTTGGAAGACGATCTAGCATTTGAAGAGCGACGTGAAGCGGCTTTCCGTGATTCGATTGAGAACGAGGAACAACAAGATGTAACCGACGTTGAGCAGTTGCGTGACGCGTTACCTGAAACGCTAGCAGAAGATGATGTCGTTCAATTGTTGAATGATGCGAGTAATACGACGAGCACAACGGTACAGACGATTAATTTCACAGAAGAAGCGACGATGCCCGCAAGCGAGCATTTTGCGTCGATGGATTCTGATGAAAATTTACATGTCTTAACGATGGAATTGAGCGGTGAGTCTGGATCGTATCGATTGTTTGAACAATTTATCGACCGAATCGAACGGGATCCGCGACTCGCTGAGATTAGTGGTCTGCAGTTTCAACAATCTGAGGCAAGTGTGACATTCCAGTTGACGATGTCTGTTTTTGCGTATCCGATGAATAATTAAAAAGAAGGTTTTCGCCCGTGGTTTTGGCGAAAACCTTCTTTTTGTCGTGTGATACCTAAAGTTATGAAATAAATCCGCGGATTTATCTCATAACTGCGACTACTTATTTCATAACTCGAGCGACTTATCTCATAAGTAGGCTTAGTTATTTAAAAACTAGTGCATTTCTTGGCGTTTGAGCAAGAAAACGGATGCGATGAGGCAAATGATACTCAACATAACTGCTGTTAGGGAGCTGAACCAGAGTTCGGTTTCGATTCGTCCTGAGTAGAAATAGACCGAAATATAATTCGAAATGAGCGCAGGGCTCCACGTTAAGACGTGGTCGAAAATCGTCGTCACTGCGTTAAGCACTATTACCGTAATAATTGATAAAAATGCGACGAGTCCGGGTGATGTTAAGAAACTATTAAACAACATCACAATACTCAAAATTAGCATAAAGTACAGTAAATAGAATAGAGCACTTGCTAATATTTGGGTGAAGGCGATATCACCGAATAAAACAGTGACATAATACCAGCCAGTCACAAGGCCAACAACAATAGAAATACTGATCAGTACCATCATAGCTGTAAACTTCGCTGTAATATAAGAGCTGAATCGGACTGGTTTCGATAAAACGAGTTCGTACACACCACTACTCACTTCACGCGAAATGAGCCCCATCGAAATAACGACCGCGATTAAAACGCCGAGTACATTCATTTGGTTAAAACTCATCATCATCGCTTGTTCTGCAGACGGTGTTGGAATATCGATCGTCGCGCCTTCAGGTACGTTACCGACTGATTCTAAAATAATCGGCATGAAATAAGACGTCAACGGATCCATGACGGCAAATAAAATAAAAACAATCGGAACCCAAATCCACTTGAAATGGCGCCAATGTTCGAGGACTTCTTTTTTGAAAATCGTTTGCCATTGCATTATTCACTCACCGCCTTTATGAAAATATCTTCGAGAGACGACTTAGCGATTTCGAACTTCGTTAACGCCCAACCTTCTGATTGTATCATCGTTAACAATTGTGCTCTTGCGTCATTTACGTCATGAACGGCGACGACAAAATCGCGATGTTCACGCGTCACGTTAAAGACGGTGTCGATTTCTTTTAACCGTTCTTCGATGAACTTCGGCTCGTCTTGAAACGCAAGATAGATCGTTTTTGTGTCTTGTTGATTATGTATGTCCTCGATCGATCCTTGTTTCAATAATTTACCTTGATTGAGCAATAAAATATCATCACTCACTTCTTCAGCATCGTTTAAAATATGCGTCGAAAATAAAATCGTCGCGTCTTTTTTCAGTTCGCGAATTAAGTTCAACACTTCACGACGCCCAATCGGGTCAAGAGATGAAACGGGTTCATCTAAAATGACGAGCTTCGGGTCGTGCATGAGCGCTTGAGCGATTCCGAGTCGTTGTTTCATGCCGCCCGAAAACTTGCCGATACGTTTCTGTTTATCATCGCTTAAACGAACGAGGTCGAGCAGTTCGTGTGCTTTCGATTTCGCCTCATCTTTCGATAAATAAGCTAGTTGCCCGACGTACATTAAAAATTCTTCCCCAGTCATCCAATTGTGGAACACAGGGTATTGTGGTAAGTAACCAACGTGATGGCGGTTATCGTACGTGAATTGATCTTCATTAAAATGAATCTCACCCTCAGTCGGCGATATAAAGCCTGCCAACATTCGGAGTGTCGTCGTTTTTCCCGCGCCATTCGGTCCTAATAGGGCGACACATTTGCCTGGTTCAAGCTGAAATGAAATATGATCAACGACCGTTGCTGATTGATAGCGTTTCGTTAATTGTTCAACAGACATAAGACTCATATGTTACACCTTCCTTCCCACGATAAAATACAGAATCGGTCCTGCGAGATTGCCGAAAATAATAATGAGTACCCACAGCCATTTCGGGCCGTTTGTGGCGTCAACTCGTCGCAGATCAATTAGTGCCACGATAATTAAAATTAGCTGTAAGACAACAAGTGGTACAATGAGTTGCCATATCATGCCTTCCATATTCATCTCCCCTTTTATACTTAGTATAACCGAAATTGCCGGACTATTTTCAATTATTTTTGCAATGAAACAAAAAATCTCCTAACGATAACGCTAGGAGACAATTTTAGGCTTCTAATTCATCGACGTCAGCCTGCTCTTGATCGTACATCGAGAACATGAACGCGTCTTTGTATATGGCGAATAAATCGTAATCTTTCACACCGGCATTAATTTGTTCAAAAATATGCGGATACGTGTCGTTCGCTTCAACAGCGTACCCTAATTTGTGGACGGCTCTAAGCGAACGTTTATTCACTCGATTCACTTTTAAGAAAACGACTTCAATGTCGTGTTGTGAAAATAATTCGGATAAAAATAATTCTTTTGCATATTGATTGTAGCCAAGCCCGAAATACGGTTTGCCCAACCATGTTGCTAAAAACCCTTTGTGATCATCGATATCATAAAGGGTAATCGCACCGACAGGGGATTCGAACTCATCGACAATCGTTCGCGAAATCAGTTCGCCGTTTTCTTCGCGTTGGTTCATCTGGTTGATGAAGAAATAATACTCTTCGGCGGAGTTCGCAACTTCCCGCACAAATGGCTTTACAGCAGCATCATCTAATAGCGGAAAAAGTGTCGGTACATCATGTAAATCACGTTTTTTAAGCATAAAAAATACCCCCTAAACAACATAGTTTACGAGGGTGATGCTTACGGCAGGCGTAGGCAGTGGGCACGATCACCCTCGAATTTTTATTAATTGCACATCTTAAAAAGAGTTGCATTCAATGCACATAAACAAAAATCCGGGGTGGGAATCGAACCCACTAGAACTGCCCATAGTCGAGCAGTGGCGCACCATTTGCCTTCCCTTTACTTTGACTAAGCAAAGTTTACACTATTCTACTGCATTTGCATATAGGTTTTGATCATTTTTTATAAAAAAATTAAGCTATTCTATTCCGATTTATAAATATCGTCAAGTGCCTCACGTAACGTCGGGAATTGGAACGTGTATCCTGAGTCGATTAAGACACTTGGGTACACATATTGTCCGTCTAATAATAAGGTGCTCATGTCGCCTAACGCTGTTCGAATCGCAAATGATGGAGCGGGTATCCAGTGTGGTCGGCTAAGTGTTTTACCCAGTACTTTGCCGAACTCTTTGTTGCGTTTCGGGTTAGGGGCAGTGAAATTAACTGGTCCTTCGATAGCACTATGCTCCATAATCCAGTCGTAGCCTTTGACGATGTCATAAATATGAATCCAAGACATCCATTGTTCACCATCACCTAGGGGTCCACCAGCAAAGAGTTGGTAAGGAAGAGCCATCTTCGGTAATGCACCGTCGTGCCCGTCTAAAATGATGCCAAAACGTGTTTTGACAGTCCGGATCCCTAATGTTCGTGCTTCGTCAGCTTCTTTTTCCCACATATCACATACATCAGCTAAGAAATCGTTACCTGGCTGTTTCGTTTCTTCGGTGAACATATCGGTTTTCGACGTACCGTAAAACCCGACTGCTGATGCGTTAATAAAGGTGTGAGGTGGGTGCTGCATCGAACCCATAATCCGAATCATTTCTCGCGTTGTCGTCATGCGACTTTCGATAATGCGTTTTTTTCGTTCCTCTGTCCACCGGCCGCTATTTAGCGATTCACCTGCTAAATTAATAAACACATCAGCAGACCCGATTTCTAATTCTGGTTGGCCTTCTGGGGTTAGCCATTCGATGTAATGGATGTTTTGATCAGATTGATATTTGTGCGGGTTTCGCGTTAAAATCATGATTTCATCGTCTTTTGAACTGAAATAGTCGACGAGATGCTGGCCGACAAAACCTGTTCCACCTGCTATGACAATTTTCAAACGGATGTACCTCCTTTAGAACATGTATTATAATAATAAGGATTACTATTTTAGGAGTGTCTTGATGGTTACGATTAGTAAAATTACGAAACAAAAAAAGCATCAAGATCGATTCAATATTTTTATTGAACGACAAGGAGAAGAATCCTTTGCGTTTGGTGTTCATGAAGATCTATTAGTGCGCTATGCCTTACGAAAAGGGATGGAACTAACTGATGACGACATGAACGATATCCAAAAGCAAGATGCCATGTATAGGTACTATACCCTTTCTATTAATTATTTAAGCTACCGAATGCGGGCAAAATCAGAAATTATCGATTATTTGACGAAAAAAGAAGCGAGCCAGCAAGATATTGACTACGTTGTGGAAAGGCTCGAACGAGAAGGATTATTGGATGATCATGCGTTTGCTGAAGCATTCGTCCGATCGAAAATGAACACGTCATCGAACGGTCCAAATAAATTGAAGCAAGAATTGTATCAAAAGAAATTAAGCGAAGACCAAATTGCGCACGGGTTATCACAATATACACATGAAGCAGAAGTCGACAAATTAGTCAGCCTTATCGAGAAAAAAATGCGCTCGAGTCAAAAGAAATCATTTCAAGAACAAGTAAACCAAATCAAACAGTCGATGATGCAAAAGGGCTTTAATCGTGATGCCATTGATGTGGCGATGCAATCGATTGATACGACAGTCGACGAAGAAGCAGAGCGAGAAGCGGTTCAGTATCAAGGCGAGAAAGCGTGGCGAAAACACGCACGCAAGCACGACGGATTCCAACTCGAGCAAAAGGTGAAAGCAGCCTTGTTTCAAAAAGGGTTTTCCGGAGAATTAGTCCAACAATTTATCGATGAAAAAAAGCTGGAAGGTGAGACGTAACCTCGCTTCCAGCTTTATGATTAGTCGACGTGAATCTCGGCTCTCCCGTCGTCTTTTTCGACGATTTGTTTCGCGTAATCATCAGGTGACGGTAACGCAGACGGATCATCGATATAGTCGCTACCATCCCAGAATGGCGTGTTCATGCCACCCATGTACACAGCAGAAATCGCGATGTTTTCGTCGGCGAGTTCTTTTTGGAGACTTTCGGTAAAGCCGCGCTGAGCAAATTTACTCGCACAATAAGCAGATTCCTGCACTTTGCCGTAAAGGCCAGCCGTTGAAATGATGTTTAAAATACGACCATTTGCTTGTAATACATGGTCTAATAAATGTTTTGTCGTGTAAATTAAACCGTTGACGTTAACGTTGACCATCGTGTCGATTTCGTTTTTCTCGAGCTTGTCGATCGTATTGAAGAAACCGACACCAGCATTATTAATGAGTAAGTCAATTGGGCCAACTTGTTTGGCTAATGATTGCACCGAATCCCAGTCCGTAATATCCGTTGTGATCGATTCTGCTTGTCCGCCTTGTTTTTCGATCTGTTGCTTTGTATCTAATAATTTATCTTCGTGGCGGCCGACTAAGTAAATGCTGTAGCCTAAGTTAGCGTAACGTAACGCTAAAGCTTGGCCAAGACCAGAGCCACCACCTGTAATTAAAGCTTTTTTCATGTTTTTGTCTCCTTCATGACATAAGTATTTTTATTATGCCTTGAATTTGATAAGATGTAAATGGACTCGAAAGGAGAATGGTCATGCAACGTCGATATAGCCAATATACGGTCGAGCAATTACGAGAAGAAATTGCCGACCTTACAGAGAAAGCGCAAAAAGCAGAGCAATTAGGTATGGTGAACGAATATGCGGTTCACCAGCGCAAAATTGTGATGGCAAAATCTTATATGATGAATCCGCGCGAATACCGTCGTGGTCATGTGTATGAGATTGATGGATCGCCTACTGAAAAATTCGAAATTGATTACATGAACGGCGTGTTCGCTTGGGGCACGCGCAAAACGAAACAAGATGAGATCGTGAATGCAGAAGAAGCCTTGCCGATTGCACTTTTAATTGAACGATTAGACGGATAACCAAACTGATGGCCTGTTGCAGGTCATCGGTTTTTTATATCCATTGATTGATGATTAGCGACCGATTCGATTGAACGCAAAGATTCACGACAAGGACTCGAGTTTCTTTTGTAATTTTTCTTCGGAATAGATCCAGCCGGTGTATGAGGTTAAAATGTTGTAGAATTTATCCATCGTCACGACTGCAACGAATGGGTAATGTCCATCTGTACGGTAACGCAAGTCAATGAACCGAATTTCGATATAATCGTCGTGACGTTCGATTTCATAGCGATACGCCGGCGAGAAATTGCGAAACGATTTTACATTTTCATCTTGAAATGCCGCGTTCATTTCAGCTGAATCAGGAAAATCACGCTTTTTAAACGTATCTTTAATATCAATATGGCCGTGATCACAATCAGCGACGAAATAGTATTTTGGCGTTTCAATCACTACACGCCACGTATTGTGTTTTATGGTAGGCTGTGTAATAATCTTCGTCGCGCTCGGAAAATGTTTGTTCAAAATATCGATGATTTCTTTTTTGTCGAAAAATCGTTTAATATAATAAAGGAATATGACAAAGAAAATCGTACCGTACGTAATGACTGGGTCAGCGCCAAGCAACCAAGCAAACGCCCCCGCTAAATACAGGCCAAACATGTACGGATCAAACGTATTAATCCAACCGAGCGCAATCCATTGATTCACAAACGGTCTTAACGCTTGTGTCCCATAGGCGTTAAAAATGTCGACAAACACGTGCAACATCACGGATAATAAAGTCCACGCCCATAAGTGCATGAGAGCAACGTCCGGAAAAAAGATAGCCAATGAAAGCGTAATAAGGATACTCCATAGCAATACGGCTAATGGAGAGTGTGACGATCCACGATGATGCCGAATGTATGTCGCGTTATCTTTGAATTTAAAAAATGTATCAAAATCAGGAGCGTGTGAACCAACGACAGCCCCGATAAACACGGCTTGAAACAGGTCAGGGTTTTGTTCAACGGCAGGATCAATGGTTGCTAGTCCGCCTATCGCGATGCCCATAGTAATGTGGGTTGCCGTATCCAATGGTTTATACCTCCTCGAGTTAAGTTAGGTGATAAATGTGTCAAAAACATCTTCTATATCAATACCCGTTTTATTCGATCATCAAGCATTCTCTCGCGATTTAATCGTATGGTATGAAAAGCAAAAGCGTAATTTACCGTGGCGAGACAACCAAGATCCATATCGCATTTGGGTGTCAGAGATTATGCTACAACAAACGCAAGTCGATACGGTTATTCCTTATTTTAAACATTTCATGAATCGCTATCCGACCGTTTACGACTTGGCACAAGCCGATGAGCAAGACGTGTTAAAAGCGTGGGAAGGACTTGGTTACTATTCCCGCGCACGAAACTTGCACGAAGCCGTAAAAGAAGTTGTCGCAACGTATGGCGGCGAAGTTCCAGGTGACAAAAAAGAACTGAAAAAATTAAAGGGCGTCGGCTCGTATACACAAGGTGCGATTTTAAGCATTGCCTTTGACCAAGCAGAGCCGGCTGTCGACGGGAATGTCATGCGCGTGATGTCTCGCGTACTAATGATTGACGAAGATATTGCCAAGCCGAAAACGAAAACGGTTTTTGAGGACGTTATTCGCGACATCATGTCCCAAGACAATCCGTCATCATACAATCAAGGATTGATGGAACTAGGTGCGTTAATTTGTCAGCCGAAAAATCCGAAGTGCGATGAATGCCCTGTACAAACCCATTGTGAGGCTTATGCTCAAGGTGTTCAAACAGATTTACCAGTCAAATCAAAAGCGAAAAAGCAAAAGGAAGAAACGTATGTTGCTTTAGTATTGCGTGGCGCAGATGGTCGATATTTAATTGAAAAACGCCCTGACAACGGATTATTAGCTAATTTATGGCAATTCCCGTTATTTTCGCAGTCGGAATTCGATGAAACAAGTTTGATCAATCACTTTGAAACACAATACGGCGCATCCATTACGATAACATCACGTCCTGGGCGTGTGAAACATGTCTATTCGCACGTCATTTGGCATGTTGATATTATTGTGGCTGAATTAAATGAAGCGAAACCCCTCGATTATGAAGGTGAATGGATTGATTTAAACACGTTGTCGACATATCCTTTGCCGAATGTGCAACAAAAGGTGCTTGAGAAGCTTTCGGTTAATTAGATATTTTTGTTAATGATTTTTTGGATAACACACCGCGATTATGGTTAGATTAATCAATGCGGAGGTGATATCAATGGCTAAGAAGAACCAACGTCAAGCGCAGCAACAACCAAACCAGCAAGCTGCGCAAACTAACGCGCAAGAAGTGAAGAAGCAAAACCAACAATCACAGCAAGGTCAGTACCAGCAAGAATTTGCGGCTGAGACGAACGCACAAGAAGTGAAGAAACAAAACCAACAGTCTCAGCAAAAGAAACAGCAACAGAACCAACAAAACAATCAATAAGGACATGAACAGCTGACATGTCTCGGAAAGAAGCACTCCGTTTGAGCAAGGGGTGCTTCTTTTTCGTTGAAATTAGCAACATAATCGAATTCGCGCAAGTGATATGATACAATGTCGATATTGAAGACGTGTTGTCAGATTAAGTCGGATAGAGAAAGAAGGGTTAGCGATGATTATTCCTAAAGACGGAGATGAAATCGAAATACGCAGCTATAAACATAACGGATCACTACATCGTGTTTGGGAAAAAACGGTTGTTTTACATAGTGATAATACGACGTTGATCGGCGGGAATAATCGAGTCAGAGTAACCGAAAGTGATGGTCGAACATGGCGCACACGCGAACCAGCGATCACGTATTTTACGACAGAGTATTGGTTTAATATTATTTCGATGATGCGCCAAGATGGGATTTATTATTATTGTAATATTAGTTCACCGTATGTGGTCGATCACGAAGCATTGAAATATATCGATTATGACTTAGATATTAAAGTGTTTGCGGACGGGTCGTATAAGATTTTGGATGAAGATGAGTTTGATATTCATCGCAAGAAGATGAACTATCCTGATGTGTTGCAGCAAATTTTGTACAAGCAATTGCGGATTTTAGAACAATGGGTGAAAGAGCGGCGAGGTCCGTTCGATGCTTCATTTGTGAAAAGCTGGTACGATTATTACCGGAAACATTATCAGTAAGTTAATATATGGACATGATAGTCATAACGAAGTCAAAACGCTTGTCGCTTGGCAAGTGTCTTTTATTTGGTAACGGAAGTAGGTGAGAGAGCATTGGATAGTATTAAACGGTATTTGCAATTTGTTAAGCCGTATAAATGGAAAATTGCACTGACGATTTTAGTCGGGATTCTTAAATTCGGGATTCCACTTATTATGCCGCTGATCACGATGTATGTGATTGATGACATTTTGCGAGCTGAGGATTTAACAACAGCGGAACAATTAGATAAATTAATTTGGATTATGGGACTTGCATTCTTCGTTTTCTTAGTCTTACGTCCACCGATTGAATATTTCCGCCAATACTTAGCACAGTATGTGAGTAGTAAAATTTTATACGATATTCGCGATCATTTATTCGATCATATTCAGCGCTTAAGTTTAAAGTTTTACTCAAAAACAAAAACGGGTGAAATCATTTCACGCGTGATCCATGATGTTGAGCAGACGAAAACATTCGTTGTAACAGGTCTAATGAATATTTGGCTTGATATGGCGACGATTTTAATTGCGCTCGGTATCATGTTCTCGCTCGATCCGTTATTGACGTTAACGGCGATTGTGTTATTCCCAGTTTATGGTTTTTCTGTGAAATATTTTTATTCTAGATTGCGCGAGTTAACGCGAGACCGGTCGCAAGCTTTAGCCGAGGTGCAAGGGCATTTGCATGAACGTGTACAAGGAATGCCAGTGATTCGCGGGTTCGCGTTAGAAGATCATGCACAAAATGAATTCGATGAGCATAACGGTAAATACTTGGACCGCGCGCTTCGATTTACGAACTGGAACGCGAAATCGTACGCGGTGACGCACACGATCACCGATTTAGCACCACTTGTTGTGTTAGCATTAGGTGGTTATTTCGTATTAGAAGGTGCGGTGACACTTGGTGTGATGGTAGCCTTCGTTCAGTACATGCAGCGTGTGTACAATCCGCTTCGCCGTTTAGTAAACAGCATGACGCAGTTAACACAAGCGCATGCGTCGATGGACCGTGTGTTTGAATTCATGGATGAACAATACGATATTGTCGATAAACCAAATGCAAAACAGTTGGATACAGTGGATGGCGATGTCTCGTTCAACAATGTCTCGTTTAAATATGATGAAGAAGACGAAATGGTCTTGAACAATGTGGATTTATCAGTGACGAAAGGTGAAACTGTTGCCCTTGTTGGTATGAGTGGTGGTGGTAAATCAACGCTTGTCAGTCTCATTCCACGGTTTTACGATGTTGATAGTGGTGCTGTTAAAATCGACGGCCATGATGTCCGCGACGTGCAAGCACGTTCACTACGCAGTCAAATCGGAATGGTGTTACAAGACAGCATTTTGTTCAGCGATTCGATCGAAATGAATATTCGGATGGGTAATCCAAATGCGACAAATGAAGAGGTAATTAAAGCGGCTAAAGCAGCCAATGCGCATGATTTCATTATGGACTTTCCAAATGGTTATGACACGTTAGTCGGCGAGCGCGGCGTGAAATTATCAGGCGGGCAAAAACAGCGCGTCGCAATCGCGCGTGTTTTCTTGAAAAATCCTCCGCTTCTCATTTTAGATGAAGCAACGTCAGCGCTAGACCTTGAAAGCGAACATTTAATCCAAGAAGCGATGGCGAAACTGTCCGATAACCGCACGACATTCATCGTCGCGCACCGTTTATCGACGATTACGCACGCCGATCGGATTATCCTTATGAATAACGGCGAAATTAAAGAACAAGGTACGCACCAAGAATTGATGAATCGACGAGGTCATTATTATGACTTATTTAACGTACAAGAACTTGATGACCAAAAAGAGCGTGTTTAAGATGGGCTAGTGATAACGATATGTTGTCACCAGCTTTTTTTGGTTCAAGATTAATTGAGTTTGAATCAAGGTAGCGCGAAGTTGAATCAAGCGGTTTGATAAGTGAAGCAAGGCGATAAGATTTTGATTCAAGCCATTTTCAAGTTGAATCAAGATTCCCATAATTTGAGTCAATCACTAACATTCTTCCAAAAATCATTCCAGAAACAATAGTCAAAACTATTCTCATATGATGATTTATGTTATTTTATCAGAGTAGGATGTCATAATATTCATTCTATTTAAAATGTAAAATCAGTCGAGGGGGACTTTGTGTGGCAATTGATGAGCAAATACATAAAATGAAAGAGCAAATAAGTCAAGTTATCATGGGGAAAGATGACACGGTCGAGTTATTAATGAATGCGTTTATTAATCAAGGACATGTGTTACTTGAAAGTGTGCCTGGGACAGGGAAGACGATGTTAGCGAAAGCGGTTGCGAAGTCGGTTGAAGGTGATTTTCAACGGATTCAGTTCACACCGGACGTTTTGCCGTCTGATGTGTCAGGGATTCAATATTTCAACCCGAAAGATCAAGAGTTCGAAATGCGTGTCGGTCCGGTGTTAACGAATGTGCTGTTAGCGGATGAAATTAACCGTGCGACACCGAGAACGCAGTCAGCACTTCTTGAAGTGATGGAAGAGAAGCAAGTAACGATAGACGGGGAGACGGTCGGTATTCCACAACCATTTATCGTGATCGCCACGCAAAACCCTGTTGAATCACAGCAAGGGACGTTTGATTTGCCAGAAGCGCAAATGGATCGTTTTTTCATGAAATTGGATTTAGGCTATCCGTCGTTTGCGGATGAACAACGCATGATGCGTGAGCACCGAGAAACAAATCCACTCGATACGTTACAAGCGATGTTAACGAAGGATCAATTAAAGCAATTCCAAGAAGACGTTCAATCGGTCTATGTATCGGATGTCATTGAGACGTATATTTTATCGATTGTGCAACAAACGCGACAGCATCAAGATGTCGATGTCGGTGTGAGCCCGCGTGGGACGTTGGCATTTATGCGCGCAGCTCAAGGGCGAGCGGCGATTCAAGGGCGCGATTACGTGACGCCAGAAGATGTGAAAACGATGGCGCCGTATGTGTTACCGCACCGCCTTGTTTTAAGCCTTGATGGTGCGACACTTAAATCTCAAGATGATGTGTTGCAAGAAGCGTTAGAAGCGGTAGAAGTACCAGCTGAATATGGAGTTCACCCATCATGACGTTCCAAAAGTACAGTCAAAACAGCAGAGCGTTTCCGACGTTCGTTGTGATCGGTACCTTTATTTTGTTCGCTGCGTTTTTTATCGGTTTCGACCAAATGTACATGCTCGTGCTTATTTCAGTACTCGTGACATTACTGTACGGCATGAGTGTGTTTTATGAAAAACACGTTGATGATTATTTAAATATAACGTTTCCCGAACCAATCATTAAACATTACCAAGGTGATGACGGTGTGTTATACATGACGATTGCACAAAACGGTATATTGCCATTACTCAATGCCAAAGTCATCGTCGAAATGGATAATGTTGTTCAATTTAAAGACGGACGTCATATTCCACGGCGTTATATGACGTCATACACTCAATCGATTAATTTAATGTTTTGGGAGAAGCGGACGATAGCGATACCTTACGAAACAGCTAAGCGCGGGGTCGCAAGAGTGCATAACGTTGAAGTTGTCGTACCGAATATGTTTGGATTTGGTTCGATATTTTTGCGTAGCCAAACAAGATTCAAACAAGAAGTGATCGTTTATCCGAAGAAATCGTCTGTACCCAATATTGATTTACTATCGCCGAAGCGTATGGGGTATCATCGTGCGACGCATTCGTTATTCGAAGATCACACATTACCTGTTGGAACACGTCAGTATAGTCCAGGCGACGCGTTCAATCGTATTCATTGGAAAGCATCAGCAAAAGAAGGCGAACTGCAGACGAAGGTGTTCGAGAAGGCGAGTCAAATTTCGTGGTGCTTTTTAATCAATATTCATGATGAATACGGAAGAGGCGTTAACGAGAATATGGAATTGTTATTAGAAAAAACAGCCTATATGATGCATTACGCGACGAAGCATCAAATTCCGTACCGTTTCTTTATAAACGTTTCGTCGGTCGACCAAATCCCATTCATGCACTTGCTGGAAGGTGAGGGTAACAGTCATTATAAGCGGTCGTTAGAAATCTTAGCCCGGTTAAAATTATTGACCTTTACGATGAAATATGAACGTTTACTGTACTTTGTGCAAAAACATGAATCACCACCTGCCTACATTATTCAAGTTGGCGATGTGAGTGCCTCACAACTAGCTTATTTAAAACGACTTGAACGAAAAGGCTCAGCGATTTGTTTCTTAAATGAAAACGGATTGAGTCACTCAGCACCTAAGGAGGTGGCTCAGCATGGTTGATTACTCGGTTAGATATTTACGCTGGTATCAGTATGTTCTAGAGATATTCCCACTTTGGTTAGTGCTATCATACGCTTATGTCGCCCAACAAATTTGGCCACCATTGATGGAATTCTTACTCATAGCGCTTGTTTTAGGCCCTCTGACTGGGGTTGTACTCAATAAATTAGGCGGGCATCGTGCGGTTTATGTCGCACTGCCAATAATATTAGGAGCTAGTTTATTAGTCGGTTTTAATGTTGCCCCAGCAGCTGTTTTAGCGACATTTATAACGATTCGTATGGAAAACCGTTATATCAAACCAGATCAAGACAATGAATCAGCGTTACTCATGATTACTTTCTTACTGGCAATTATGGCCTACATCGTTCAGGCTGCGAGTACGGATGGTTTTGCGGCTTATTATCTTGGGTTGTTTGTCGTCCAAGTGTTCGTTTGGTTAGCGGGACGACTTATTTATTTCTATTTGCGTGACGATCAAACGTGGCGCGATACGTCTCAGAAAAAAGTGTTCACGATTTTAACAAGTGTTGGCGTATTAGGCGTTCTCACGTGGCTTGTTTACGTTCTATTCCCATATGTAAAATTCGCTATAAACACGGTATTATACTGGGCTTTATATGCATTTGCGTGGCTTGTTAGTCCAATTTTTGATTTGTTAGGCGCCATTCAAGTCGACCCACCTGAAGTAGAAAACGATGGATCAGGTGAGCCACCGAATCAGTTTGAAGACATGGAAGGCAATACAGGGAGTCCGATTGTCGACAATATTATCGACATCATCATCTATACAGGTCTCGCCGCTGTTGTTGTTGTAGCGATTATTGGTTATACCATTTACCGCCGAAAACTGTTCGCCCAACGCGACGAAGTGCGGGAGCAAATGGATGATAACGTGCAAAAAGAAAAACTACGCGACCGTAAATGGTTTAAACGTCGTGAAAAAGTAACGCCACCAACTCATGAAGTGCGCAAAGCTTACTTTGAATTGGAGAGATGGGCTGCTGCACACGAACTCGGCCGTTATCAATATGAGACGATTTTGGATTGGTTACATCGATTAGGTGTCGATCAAGAAGTTGATAGCGAAACACTGGCAGTTTACGAACAAGTCAGATACTATGATCAATCCGACATAAAAGGTAATGTCAATCATTACTTTAACACGTTAGAACATGTCAAGACGCGTTTGAAAGAGAAGTATGAGACATAAGAAAAGCCATCCCTTTTTGAGGGGTGGCTTTAGTTATGCGAACTATTTTGATAACTCCGAAGCAAACGTTTTAGTCTTAACAATTCATGGTGATAATCCATTAAGGTTGATGCGAGAGGAAGTAATTTTAAACGGTCATCATTGTCTTCTTCATAAGCATGCAAGAGCTGGTCGACTAAAATAGGAATGTCTGGTTCGGAAATTTTCTCCAATGGATCGGTTTCTTTTTTGCGAATACGTCCGAGGTACATTAAAATCAATTTTTCATGTGTGTGTAACGTTTTATCGACTTCTGCAATGATCTGTTTGTTCATTTCCTGCGGAATGTTTTCGATATCGTCGTCCATTTTGTGTAATGTCGTTAACACTTGAAATGACTTGTTTGATGTATGAATTAACTGTCTAAACAAAACAAGCTTTCGTGCGCGTTCGTAGCCACGCTTACGCGAATACGTTCGTTCCTCAGAAAATAAATTGTACGTTTGTTCAACATGTGACAAATCGCTACCTAACCGGTCGATTTCCTTTTTGAGCGAAGGTTGATCTGATAAGTGTCGTGTCGTTACACGAATCCACTGCAAAATATCGGATGTCGTATGATTTATGTCTTCAAACAGTTTCGTTTCGTATTTCGGTGGTAAAAATGCTAAATTGACTAAGAATGCTGAAACAATCCCGACCGAGATCGAACTGAAACGGATGCCGGCGAATTCAAAGAACGGCATCTGCGTTGTGTCCATAATCGCAATAACAGCGATAATCGCGATAAACGTCGTATCTTCTTTCATTCGCAGTTGAATACAAATCGCGATGACAGTGACGATCGCAAAACCAATAATAAACGGTTCATTACCAACTGTTAAGACGAGAATAATACCTAATGCGACACCAATGATATTGGCTTGGATTTGCTCAACGATGGTTTGGACGGACCGGTAAATGGACGGTTGGATCGATGAAACGGCTGCAATGGCCGCAGCGAATAAACCTTCTTCTAACCCGAAAGCTAATGAGACGTAAAAGGCGACCGCTGTTGCGACACCGGTTTTAAACGCCCTTGCACCTACGCGCATAACTGCATCTTCCTTTCTACATAAATGCTTGATCGTTTTGTGTGAAATCGTAAAATATAGCGAATTTATAATGAAGATAAATCTATCATAACAAAAAAAGAGCTCCCGCGATATTCGTCGGGAGCCAAGTTCTGGTAAAACCAGAAAGGAAGGGAGTTTCATAACATCATGTTCCTACGATAAGGGGTAATCCAAAAATTCTGAATTATCTATATTTTAGCACATTATAAATGAATGACAACCGTTTTTTTGAATATTTTTTGAAAAATATTCGCTCTGAAAAAACTCGGAGCCTCATGTTGGAGACTCCGAGTAAACCAGCGATTATTCGCTCATTTTTTGAAAGACGCGATCGACAGCTTGAAGGGTTTGATCTATATCATCATCAGTGTGTGCGATCGTTAAAAACCACGCTTCGAATTTAGACGGGGCAAGGTTAATCCCTTCATCAAGCATAAGGTGGAAAAACTCGGCGAAACGATCACCATCTGTACGGTCTGCCTCATCGTAATTCGTCACGTCATGCTCAGAAAAATAAACGGTCAGCATGCCTTTTAGTCGGTTAATTTTAACAGGCAGTTGGTATTGATTGGCGTAATGAAGGATACCTTCTTCTAACCTTTGACCGAGGCGATCCATTTCGTCATACACGCCATCTTGTTTGAGTACTTCTAAACACGCAATTCCGGCCGCCATCGATGCCGGGTTACCTGACATCGTCCCTGCTTGATACGCTGGGCCGAGCGGGGCGACTTGTTCCATAATATCGACGCGACCGCCGTATGCGCCGATCGGTAAACCACCGCCGATAATTTTGCCCATCGCTGTCATGTCAGCTTCGACACCTGTAATCTCTTGGGCACTACCGTAATGGAAACGGAAAGCGCTGATGACTTCATCAAAAATAAGTAAACTACCATTATCATGCGTTAGAGATTTAACCGACTCTAAAAAGCCTGGCTTCGGTTCGACTAAGCCGAAGTTACCGACGATTGGCTCGACTAGAACAGCGGCGACGTCATAACCATACGTTTCGAGCGCTTGTTTTAACGACTCTGTTTCGTTAAATGGTACTGTGATCACTTCTTCAGCAATGTTTCGTGTCACGCCAGCTGAATCAGGGCTGCCTAATGTAGAAGGGCCTGAGCCTGCTGCGACGAGCACAAGGTCTGAGTGGCCGTGGTAACAACCGGAGAATTTAATGATTTTCCGGCGGTTCGTGTAAGCACGTGCCACCCGAATCGTCGTCATGACCGCTTCTGTACCTGAATTCACGAAACGGACCTTGTCGAGTGACGGAATGGCATCTGTTAACATGCGAGCGAATTGATTTTCGAGTTTCGTCGGTGTCCCGTATAACACACCTGTTTCGGCTGCGTGTTTAATCGCTTTTGTAATATGTGGGTGGGCGTGGCCTGTAATAATCGGTCCGTATGCTCCTAAATAATCGATGTAAGTGTTGCCGTCGACGTCTGTGAAATGTGCGCCTTCGCCTTTTTCCATAAAGACAGGCGTTCCTCCGCCGACACCTTTAAATGCACGTGAAGGTGAATTAACCCCGCCAACAATTAAATCTTCAGCTTCTTGATAAAGTTGTTCTGATGTGGATCGGTTCATCGTTTAGCCTCCATGTTTATTGGTTTTCTGTTCATTTTACCATAACTCATAAACCGGTTATGGCACTTCCATTAGTATCATATGAATAAATAGAGGATTCGTAAAGAGAGGGGTCGCTTATGCCTCTAGTCACGTTAGTGGTAGTGATGGGTGTCGTGTCGACGAGTTTATATACGTTTACACGCTATTATCATGATATGCGCGGGTCATTTTCGCGCGAGTTATTTACGGCGTTTGTGGCGTTATATGTCATTTTGATGCTCGGCTTTGCGTTGGTTTATTTTATTTTAGCGGAAATGGGTTATGGGCTTTTGCAAGGGGAATTGTTGCAAATCGGGAATGCGCTTGAACGGTTTTATCATGCGATTTATTTTAGCGGGGTGACGTTAATGACGATTGGGTATGGTGATATTACGCCAGTGGGTATTGGGCGTGCGATCGCTTTAGTTGAAGCATTTATTGGTTTTTTGCTTCCGGCAGCGTTTTTGTACAAATTATTTCGGTAAGTGGTGTGTTTTTTGAGAAATTGCGAGAAAATCGTGGTTTTGATTTGTCATGAGCGCAAATCTTCGGTAATCTAAAAGTAAAAGATTTATTAGGAGGAATGAACAGATGTCACCAGAGGTTGGTCAGTCAGCACCTGATTTCACCTTACCCGCCAGCGATGGCACACGTATTTCATTATCAGATTTTAAAGGGAAGAATGTTGTCTTGTATTTTTATCCGAAAGACATGACGCCGGGGTGCACGACAGAAGCGTGCGATTTCCGTGATCGTTATGAGCGCTTTCAGGAATTAAATACAGTCATTTTAGGTGTGAGTCCTGACCCACTTAACCGACATGAAAAATTCATCGACAAACATGATTTACCGTTTATTTTACTATCAGACGAAAATCATGGCGTGGCGAAACAATTTGATGTCTATAAA
Organism: Alkalibacillus flavidus; assembly: GCF_040545925.1. Lineage (NCBI taxonomy): Bacteria > Bacillati > Bacillota > Bacilli > Caryophanales > Bacillaceae > Alkalibacillus > Alkalibacillus flavidus. The sequence continues at coordinate 4,787 of NZ_JBEPMX010000005.1, read as the reverse complement.
TTGAAGAAAAACTTTGGTAAAGAATACTACGGCATTGAACGTTCTACATTTTTAATTAACCCGGAAGGCCAGATCGCTGAAGAATGGCACAAAGTACGGGTGAAAAACCACGTAGACGAAGTTTTAGACTATATTGAAAACAATTTAACTTAACTGACGAGAAGAAGGGACAGCTTCATGGAGTTGTTCCTTCTCTTCTACATAAGGAGCGACGACAGTGAACGTACTAACGACATGCAAAGTAAAATCGAGTATAAAAGAGCATTTTGAAACGCAATTTCCGGATGTGCATTTTAACTGGCAAGAGTCGATTGGTGAGGCGACGCCGTATTTACATGAGGCAGATGTTCTGATCACATACGGTGAAGATTTAGCGGCTGATGATATCGAGAAGGCGAAGCGGTTATCATGGATTATGGTCATTTCAGCAGGTCTTGATAAAATGCCGTTCGACCAAATTGAAAAGCAAAACATTACCGTGACGAACGCCCGAGGGATTCATGCGATTCCGATGGCGGAATATGTGATTGCGATGATTCTGCAAGTGAGTCGGCAGGCGAAAACGTTAATTGAAAAAGAGCGAAGCCATGATTGGGATCGTTCTGTGAAAATGACGGAGATTACAGGCGGTGTCATGTTAATCGTTGGAACTGGAGCGATCGGACAAGAAGTCGCACGCTTAGCCAAAGCGTTTCAAATGAAAACGATTGGGGTATCGCAAAGTGGAAGTGCTAAAGACCATTTTGATGAGTGTTATCCGAATGAATCGTTGTATGATGTGTTAGGCGAAGCGGATTATGTCGTTGGGATTTTACCAGCAACGGATGAGACGCATCATTATTTTGACGGTAAGGCTTTCCGAGCGATGAAAGACAGTGCGATTTTCGTCAATATCGGTCGTGGTCAAACGGTGAATGAAGCGGATATCATTGATGCGTTACAGGATGGTATGATTGATCATGCGGTGTTAGATGTTTTTGAAGAAGAGCCGTTATCGAGTGATTCGTCGCTTTGGGATATAGATAATTGCACCGTGACACCACATTTGTCTGGCATATCAAGACATTATCAACCACGAGCATTTGATATTTTCGAAACAAACTTACGACCGTATTTAAAAAACGGCGAGCTTATTGAAAATGTGATTGATCCAAACAGGGGGTATTAATATGCGTATTTATACACGATCAGGCGATAAAGGTGAAACGTCATTAATTTACGGTAAGCGCGTGAAAAAGTACGATTTGCGTGTTGAAGCATACGGAACATGCGATGAAGTGAATTCGATGATTGGTATGGCGCGAAGTCACTTAACGGATGAATCATTTGAAGGGCGAGACGGTGTGATTGATGCGCTACATCAAGTTCAAACGATTTTATTCCATGTCGGAGCAGAGTTAGCAACGCCAAAAGGTAAGGATGTCATGTGGCAATTGAAGCAGGAACATATTGATACGCTTGAACAACAAATTGACGAGTGGGATCAGGCGCTTGAACCACTCAATAACTTTATCTTACCGTCAGGACATCCGAGCGCAGCGACGCTTCATACGGCACGAACGATTGCCAGACGCGCCGAGCGAGTGGCGGTTTCATTGGAAGATGAATTAGACAATCAACTCGCTGTCCAATATTTAAACCGATTATCCGATTTCTTATTTGTGGCTGCCCGTTATGTCAATCAAAAATTAGGTGGGGAAGAATTGCCATTAAAGACCGATGTGTAAACGATTGGTAAGACGGTAAAATTGACAAACGGTTTCGTCGCGTTTTAAACTAATTATAAGAATTCTAATGTAATAATATTATTTAGTTGAAAGAGAGGTGCATGACGGTGTCTGAAGAAAGAATGCAGGAAGCGTTAACGACATTGAAATCGTCAGGTGTTCGAATTACACCGCAACGTCATGCAGTGCTGGAATATCTCATGCATTCTATGGAGCATCCAACCGCGGATGAGATTTATAAAGCACTCGAGAGTAAATTTCCTAATATGAGTGTTGCGACGGTGTATAATAATTTACGCGTCTTTTTAGATATCGGTTTAGTACGCGAGCTACCGTACGGTGACTCCTCAAGCCGATTTGATTGTAATATGTCTGATCATTATCATATTATTTGCAACTCATGCGGGAAAATTGAAGACTTTCATTATCCGGCCTTAGACGAAGTCGAGCAATTAGCCGAACAAGTGACAGGCTTTAATGTGACCGATCACCGCATGGAAGTGTACGGGACATGTGAGGATTGCCAAAAGGAAGAAAGTCATTAATAGACGTTTTAAGCTGGTCATCGGTGGCCGGCTTTTTTTGTGATCAAAAAAAGAGAGCCAACGCCCAAGTTAGCTCTCTTGTTCTTTTTGATACTGTTTTGAATTGTATTTCTCATCGAATTCTTCGCCTTCAAGATTGGCATCTAACGTTAATGGTTGACGACAAAACATACAGGCGTCAACACGTCCTAACATTTTCGTCTGTTTGCCACACTCCGGACATTCCACTGGGACGGCCTTCGTTGATAACATCCCAATCCATAAATAAATGACCGTACTCAACCCAATCGCAATAACGCCTAAAATCATAAAGCTCAACATAACCCATTCTGTCCCTCGGAAAAATAATCCGATATACATAATGATCATGCCCGCGAAAACGAGTCCTAAAGCGACCGAGCGAATTTTATTAATCTTATTACTATATTTGAGAGCCACGTTTTTCACTCCTTTATAACATCTAACTGTTGATTCTAGTATAAAACATTAAATAGTCCAATTCATATTGTAAGCCCTTGTCGATTAGAAGTATAGCCTAATTTTTTTGACACAAATGTGAATGAACAAGGAATTTCGAAACTTTTGTCGAAATATAAGTACAGGCAGAGTATAGGAGGAACATATGATGGAAAACGTACTACGACCGATTTATCAAGAACGTGCTAGTCATAACAACACATTAGGTATATTAATGCTTCAAAAAAACGATAGTCATTTATCTGTTACGGATCAGTTTGATTGTATATTACTCGTCATTGTTAAAGAAGCGGATGACCCGTGGTATGTGAAACATTATGAATTTAATGATGAACAAAAAGCCGCGATGCATATTGTGTCTGAATCGCAACTCAATCAATGGATTGATACAAGCGGCAATCGCAAAGTTGTCGAATGGCTAACAAAAGGATCTATCATTTTTGATCGGAATGAATATGTTTCGAATTTGAAAATGAGATTACGCGATTTCCCTGTGCCTAGTCGGAAACTGCGTAAAGTGATCGAATTTGCTAAGCTCGTTCGTTCTTACCGGGAATGCAAGGAGTTGTTTGAAACGAAACATTACCTTGATGCGAACAGTTTAATGATTCGTTCACTACATTATCTAGCACGACTAACCGTCATTGAAAAAGGGTTGCACCCAGAAATTATGGTTTGGAACCAAGTCCAACGCATTGACCCCGAAGTACACAAACTGTACCGCGAACTTGTCGACGGGGACGAACCGGTGGAAAAGCGGATTCAGCTTATGATCTTAGCTAGCGATTTCTCCATCCATTCACGTGCAGAACAAAGTGTTGAACATTTACTCGATATTATGAATGAGCGAGATGAACCGTGGACGTTTGGTGATTTAAAACTACAGCCTGACGTTAGTCACTATTCATTGGATTTAGCGATTTTGTTAGAATATCTCGTTGAACGAGGCATTGTTGAGACGAAGTTGATCGAAACGAAAGGGAAGCATGTGTATCATCGTTGTTATCAAGTAGCATCATCATAGATATAATAAGATCAATGAAATGTGCGAAAACAAAAATAATTATTGGTGTGCTATAAAGTTATTGACGGTGAAAAATGACCGTGCTATATTTATAAACGTTGCATTAACGGAACGCGTTCACGATGAACGATAAAGGGAGTGAGCCGTTGTTAATTCGATTAAAAAAATGTATTGACGTTTGCTTGTATAGTTGATACATTTATTAAGTCGCTTTCAGACGAAAAGTTACTAAACATTATATCGGTATAAAAAAAGTATTGACTTTTGAGTTAATCATTTGTTATATTGATAAAGTCGCTTTTTGGAAAGCGAAACGAATGTTGAAAATAAATTAAAAAAAGTTATTGACTTATCATTTTCAACTTGGTATATTAATTATTGTCGCTTTCGAACGCGGCACTCTATCGAACCTTGAAAACTAAACAAAATAGCCTGTCGTCAATTCGGTTTTCTTCTTATTTTATGAAATGAGGAGAAAGCGGAGACGAAAAGAAACAATAAGCCAAATCAAACACTTTATGGAGAGTTTGATCCTGGCTCAGGACGAACGCTGGCGGCGTGCCTAATACATGCAAGTCGAGCGCGGGAAGCTGACAGATCTCCTTCGGGAGTGACGTCAGTGGAACGAGCGGCGGACGGGTGAGTAACACGTGGGCAACCTACCTGTTAGACGGGGATAACTCCGGGAAACCGGGGCTAATACCGGATGATGCATTGAACCGCATGGTTCAATGATGAAAGATGGCTTCTAGCTATCACTAACAGATGGGCCCGCGGCGCATTAGTTAGTTGGTGAGGTAACGGCTCACCAAGGCGACGATGCGTAGCCGACCTGAGAGGGTGATCGGCCACACTGGGACTGAGACACGGCCCAGACTCCTACGGGAGGCAGCAGTAGGGAATCATCCGCAATGGACGCAAGTCTGACGGTGCAACGCCGCGTGAGTGATGAAGGTCTTCGGATCGTAAAACTCTGTTGTTAGGGAAGAACACGTGCTGTTCGAATAGGGCAGC
>NZ_JBEPMX010000004.1:0-181941 GCF_040545925.1 Alkalibacillus flavidus | reverse complement strand
CTCCGTGTATATGTTTGATGTGGTTATCTACATTTTACACGAAACTGTTATGAGTTGCTTTTTTTAGGTGTTGCACTTAATATTACAATTCGTCAATAGTAAAGATTATAGTGAAAAAGAGAGGGTATGTTTATGAGACAATTGTATTTATATATCGTAGTATTCGCTATTTTATTATTGTCAGGTTGTTCTGTTACTAACCTATTGGAAAAAAGTGATACTGAATCTCAATCTCCAAACATAGAAGAAAAGTCGCGCGATGAAGAAAAAGTTCAGGGTAAGAGTCAACAAGAAGAACAAATTGACACAAATTCTAATACCCAAACTGAAAATGTCCAAGATGAATTAGGTAAGACACAAGCACATATTTTAGACTGTATTGATCAATTTAATCAACATATTAATAAAGTGAAATTGCCATCACAAAAACTTAGGTATAGGTCGTCATATAATACTCGTTCGACTCTGGCCGCAGATAATCGATTCCACCTTACATTACATATGCAAGTAGAAATGCCACAAAAACCTGTTGAATACAAACCGTTTCAACTTGATGTGGTGCCTTATGCTGAAGAAAAATATACTCATTATGAGTCAACATTTAATCGCGAGAAAGTTTCTTATAATGATGGCACTTTTGATGTGCTCATTAATTATGAAGAACCTGAATTAGTATTCGCTGATAATACCTATTTATATCATATGACGTCCAACACTAATCGCCCTGAACATGAAGCGGTTCCCATGAACGTTGATGAATTAATGAATGTTGTTTCTAATTTTTCGGAGGATTCGGTGTATAAAAAATTCTATACAGCTGGAATGGAGCAATTCTCAATACCGAATTACATTCCAAATCTAGACAAAGATCCTATTACGTTACAAATGGTTTATACGCATGACGGTTTACAAGTAGATAATACAAAGAAAGAGTTCCATGTACAAAATGAGACAATTCATATTACACAGAAACAAGATGAGTTGAGGCAAGTGGAGGAAGTTTTAAAAGAAACGGAACAACATGATTTGTTCAAAAAATTCAAGGTTAATCAACGTAGTGGTTATTTATTAGAGACAGGACCTAATGATTTTGCTGCACAAACTGGTGAACAAAATATTTTAATTTCAAAACCTAAAGTGGCACAAAGTGAATCAGCAAAAGTCAGACCAAAGGAAATTGACAATTGGAATAAAATTGTTAAACGAACATTTGAAAGTATGTTCAAATAGTTATAAAAACCGTTCCGAATTTAGCTTTATATCAAGTTCGGAGAGGATTTTTTTATAACTGAATTACGTTGATATCTGATCACATGCTGATGTTAAGACCTGTTTTTCTGGCTATCTCCTCGAACCTTTTGCCTGCTGAATACACTCTTTATATAGTTAAATTTGTAAATTTTATAGATTTCATGGGAAAAATTTAGTATTATTATGGGTGATAACTTCGAGCTTATATAGGAGTGAAGCACTTGATTATCAATCAAAATATACCAGCACTGCAGAATTTAAATGAACTTAACTCGAAATCTAAAAATGTCGCAAAAGATATGCAAACATTAGCTTCAGGCAAGCGAATTAATCAAGCAGCTGATGATGCAGCTGGCATGACGATATCTCAAAAGATGAAGGCTCAAATCAAAGGGCTTAAACAAGCTAGTCAAAATATAGAAGATGGTATAAGTTTAGTTAATACGGCTGAATCAGCATTAGGAAACATTCAAAACCCTAACTTACAACGCATGCGTGAACTCGCCGTTCAGGCAGCGAACGATACGTTGTCGAAAGAAGATAGACAAACCATCCAAAAAGAGATCGATGAAATTAAAGGAAATATTCGCGGTATCGCCGAAAACACCGAATTTAATACACGACAACTTTTAGCCCCATCAAAGGTAGGGGACCCAGATAAACCGACAACTGGTGGTGGAAAAGCAGATGTTGTGTTTTTTATTGATGATTCGGGGTCTATGTCTGAACAAATCGATATGGTGAAGGACGGAATCGAGAGTTTTGCCGGTGATCTATCAGCATATGGTGATGTTCGAATTGGAACTGTTAGTACACTTGAAGAAAATACAGGTAGAACAATGGCGTTAACTGAAGATATTGAAGAAGTGAAAAACCACTTGGATTCTGTTCACGTGGCAAATGGAGGAGCAACATCTTATCCATATCAAAAAATGATGGATTATGCACCTGATGGTAATCAAGCTGAAGATTTAAGTTATGCGAACGATTCGAATAAAGTATTCGTATTATTAACAGATACAGGTGATGAATCGGATTTACTATCTAATGATGTTGATCAAACGACATATCCTAGTCAACAAGAGGTACGCAATAAATTGGATCAACATCAAATATTCAGCTATGTTTTTGGTGTAGAGGATAGAGGAACTGGTGACAACACATTTGATGATGAGAGTGAGTATGATCAAATAGCAGATGAGATGTTTATACCAGAAACGACAGAAGATATTTCTCAAAACATCTCACCAGAACTATCCGATAAAATCATTAATGATACGGATTTAGGTGAACCTGCTGAAGAACTAAACCCAATAAAGCTACAAGTCGGTCCGAATAATGGTGATAAATTTACGATCGAGTTATTTGATGCCCGGCCTGAAAATCTAGGGATTGGTAATGTGAAAGTAGATCCACAAGAGAAGGCGAATGAAGCGATTGCTCTAGTTGATGAAGCGATTCAAAAGGTGTCGGAACAGCGGTCGAAGTTCGGATCGTATGAAAATGCATTAGAACACACATTGAATAACGTGACGAATGCAGAAGTGCAATTAACGAAATCACGGTCGAAAATCAAAGATGCTGATATGGCAAGTGAAGTGATGTCGTTGAACCAGCATAAGGTGCAGTTGCAAGCCGCGATGTCAATGTTCACACAAGCTAACCAAAATCCGCAGTCGTTATTGCAGTTTTTAGAATAATACCATTATAGTTATAAAGCAACGAATGAATGGTGCATTTTAAAAATTGAACACCCCTGAAGATGATTCGATAAATCAGGCATCTTCAGGGGTGTTTCTATTCAAAAGTTGCATTCTGTTGTGCTTGTTGAACTTCTTTTCTCAAAGAAAAGTATATCGAAATGGCGCGAATAACTCCAGGTATCCAACCGAACATGAAAAGGAATCCGAGAACAATCGCCCACCTCATGGGGCTTCCTTCTTGGTATGTTTTTCGCTCTTAATATGTATAATAGCGATTGTTCAAGAAATGGGGGGGGGAGTCTATTCTTACGGATAAAATTGACTATACTAATTACTCTTTTGTAGAATCATATTAGATTTTACTTTTTGATACAGGAGATAAAGCCATGAAAAATTATATTTTGACAAGTATCATTATGGTCCTTGGTGTGCTATTCATCTATGGGTGCACAGATGACGGGGAAGACAATGAACATAATACGCAAAATAAGTCAGAAACGGGCTTTGGTTTAACAGAAGATAATCATTCATTTAAGTTTAATGATTTAACGTTTAGTATGAATGACAATTTTGACATCATATTTAATGAAGAAACAACGAAGGATTGGGGCCACGCGGAAGACTATATTTATACATATAATATAGAGCATGATGGTAACCATGTAGCTAATTTAAAAGTAACTAATCGAACCTTTGAAGAAGGTGGTATTCTTTTTACTGAGATAAAAGAGGAAGGATCACCTGATGTAACATTTGACTTAACATATGATGTGGATATTGATGATGCCTGGCACAGTTTTGATGAATTGGATTATACTTTTAACCATAATCCTACTGTGGGTGTGGATCCCCTTAAGGGGCCATCTACATTATTGAATAGTGAAGAAGGTTCTTACTTATTTGGCCGTGGAACGTTATCACATGATACGACCGAAGAATATGAAGAGGGTAATCAAAGTCAGGTTCGTGTATTAGATGAAATGCTTGAGGAAGAGAGTTTAGACCCTATTGAGTATGAATGGAATTTCGATGGAAAAGCTGAACAATTTCAGACTTGGGTTATGTATTCGGATGAGAAATTGATTGAAGATGAAGCATACATTGATGAGATTAAGACTGATATGGTCGAAAATTACCGTCGTTATCAAAAATGGTTAACACCTGATGGTATTTATGCAAAGCTGCCGTGGTCAGTTAAACCATTTGATGAAATGGGGTACGGGCGTAATATAGGCTATCAATTCCGAAGTGAACACCGTAAACAATATCACAAAAAGGAAGAGTTGTATGATGTGTTGTTTATGCGGAACATGATTACGTCAATAGAAGTGATAAAAGATGACTTTCCTAGTTATGACCTTCCACCTACAGAATACACGAGCTCGTGGTTACAACAACCTTATGGCTTACAAGCGCCGTATTTAGACACGAGACATTTATCGGGACTCGGGTTGTTTTATTTGAACATGATGGAAATTTTTGAAGTCGATTATATGGATGAATATTTGTTGTATGCGGATTATTTAGTTGAATCATTAGATGATCCATCAAATTCATTTTCGGTGGGGAATGATTATCGACTTATTGGTGATTATGATGGACCTGGTTTAACTGAGATCCCCCACGCTAGTTTGAACCACGTCCTAGCTGAAATTCATTATTTAATGAAAGCGTATTTTGAAACTGATGATACCACGTATTTAGATGCTGCTCATGATATGAGGTCTGCTGTTGAAGAAATAGGAACTGATTGGATTCGAGAAGAAGGCGAGTATGCGGGTGATTTATGGTATCAAATCAATAGCGATTTAACGTTTTCAGGTAATGATTATGCATGCTTAACATTAGAAGATCTACATTTTGCTCAGGAAGACTTTGCGCAAACAGAGTATGGAAAAAGTGACATGTTAGAAACGTTATATGAATCAAAATTAAATTCAGGTGTGTGTGACAATGCGCCACATTTGAGTGACTAGGGTACTTAAATTTGATTAGTGAATCATTTTGAAATTTTGACAAAAATGTCACATTTGTAATGACAAAATAAGTTATATAGTTTATATTTAGTGATAAATACCTAATCTTGTAGTGGAGATTAGGTATTTATTTTTTAGGTACAAAGTGTTTTTTAGGCTTATTGTAATAAAATTTAATTTACTGAGAGGTGTTTGTATGTTTTGTTCGAATTGTGGGAATCAAGTTGCTGAAGATGCGAAATTTTGTGAGGCGTGCGGGCATCAAGTAGGTCAATCTGCAAGTCCGTCAGGCGGATCTGTTACAGCGAATTCAGAGAAACCAAATGAGTACATATCGAAAGGGAAAGAGGTTTCATCAGCATATTTCAATGTATTCGTAAAGCAGTTGAAATCACCATTCTATGAAGCAAGACAATTGCATGAAGATAAAATGATGAATGGTTTAATGACATTCGTGTTGTTAGCAATTTCAATATCATTAACGTTTTTCATAATAGCCAATAATGTGGCTCGAGGTCTGTATGATGGGCCTTCGTTCGGTTCAATCTTTTTCGGTGGAGCGGTCTCTATAGTTGTGATGCTGTTTTTAGTTTCGTTAGTTATTTTTGTCACTTTGAAGATTATGAGGGTTGAAACGAGTTATGGTGTTGTCGTTAATCGTTTAGGTTCGCTTTTATCAATTTCTTTACTTATATCATTAATTGCAGTCTTTTTCGCCATTGTTCAAGTGAATGTTATGGCTAACTTCATTTTATATTTCGCTTATTTAACGGCATCTATTGCCATTTTTGCTGTCATTTTCTCATTTGATCGAAATGAAAAAGGCGGAATTGACCCAGTGTACGGTGTGATGATTGCATCGGTTGGAACTGCTCTTGTATTTACGTTTGTCTTTATGGTAGTTATGGCATCATTTGTTGATAATCTTTTATTTTAGTTTACTAGATGACTTGAATTAAAGTTGTTTGATGTAAACAGAGACCCGAATGGTCTATTTGAAAAAATAGATCATTCGGGTCTTAATTTTGTGTTAAATATCGTGGAGACTGGGAAATCGCCGTATGTGGTCGCGATTTCGCCGTATCCACAAGGGTTTTCGTCGTATAATCCCGCGAAAACGCCGTATAATTGTATATTATCGCCGTATCGAGACGGAATTTCGCCGTAACCATGCTTACACAATCATCCCATCCTTAATCAACCGCGTGATTTTGTGAATCGGGATCCCTGTATTCAAGGAAATGTCCATGGCATTTGCCTTAGGGTGATGTTTTAATCTCATGAATGGCTTCCTCTTCCACTTGATAACAATCTTGGCATAAGTCATAAGTCGTTTCGGTCAGTTCGCCGCAGTGTCCACATATTTTGTAAGCTGTCATATTATTCACCTCGTTCTAATTCATCCAAGACATTGATTAAACCGTCGAAATTCGGTTTAGCGATAAAGTCTGCCGCCCCTAATTGAAGGCTTTCGATGACGTTATATTTAGTCCCCATAGCGGAACACATCACGACGAGTGCGTGGTGATCAATTCCCATAATTTCTTTTAAAGCCGTCAAGCCATCCATATGCTTCATCGTGATATCGAGAATGACTAGATCGGGCGAGTATTCTTTGTATAAATGGATGGCCTCTTTTCCGTCTGAAGCTTCAATGATCTCATGCTTGTCATGGCTTAGTAGTGTTTGTTTTAAATGAAGCCGCATAAACTTCGAATCGTCTGCAATTAAAATCGTGCTCATAAGCAATTCTCCTAGATTTGGATTGGGTTGAACCTTTTCGGTGAAAGGTTCTTTAAAAATAAAAAAAGGCGAACCAAAATAGGCTCACCTTTAAGTGGCGCTCATTTCGGTAACCGGCTGCCATAGTGAATACGTTAGGCCCTTGGCTTTGCGTCCTTATTTTTCAATAAGTTTGCCATTATCGTTTGAGTTGTTATTTGGATTGAAAATTGTGTTAAAGCATCTATAAGTATTATCGGCTTAATGCAGTTTGATTTCAAGATTTTTGTGAATGTTGGGGCGAGGCGTGTTGATTCAAATTCGTGTATTGTTGATTCAAAGGGGGGGCTGTTTTTGTGAAAACGTTTTGCATCATTTTTGCGATTTCTTGATTCAAAGTCTGAAACGCTTGATTCACATTTTAGAGTGCTTGACTCAAACGCGAATCGATGTGAAATTGCAAACAGGATTTCGCTACAATTTGTCGAATCAATTATATAGAGGTGATCATAATGAAATTCGGCATTATTAGTACAGCGAATATTGCGCGGAAGGCGTTGATTCCAGCTATGAAGCGGTCGGATAAGGCAGAGGTCGTGGCGATTGCGAGCGGCTCGGGTCAAGCGCAAGCCGTGGCGGACGAGCACGGGATTCCGAAAGCGTATGATCGGTATGAGGATGTGCTCGCGGACCCAGACATCGACGCAGTCTATATTCCGCTACCGAACCATTTACATAAAGAGTGGGTGATGAAGGCGGCTGAAGCGGGTAAGCATATTTTGTGTGAGAAGCCTGCGGGGTTGAATGCGCGTGAAATGGAAGAGATGGAAGCAGTGTGCCGTGAGCATGACGTCGTGTTTATGGAAGCGTTTATGTATCAGTTCCATAAGCAGCATGAACGGGTGAAAGAGTTGATGGCTGCTGGTGAAATTGGCGATGTGACGTTGGTGAGGGCAAGTTTTTCGTTTCCGTTGCGTGAGCCTGCAGGGAATATCCGGGTTGATCGTCATAAAGGTGGCGGAAGTATTTATGACGTCGGAAGTTATTGTTTGCATACGTTTCAAAATATTTTAGATGATGGCGTGGATGAGGTTTTCGTCGAAGCGGATATGAGTGATGAGTTTGGTGTTGATATGTCTGCGCAAGGGATTGTGACTATGAAGTCAGGAGTTCGCGGAATGTTTGATAGCGGTTTTAACACGGAGATGCGTCATGAATATGAAGTCGTCGGAACGCATGGGACGATTAAAGTGTCACGCGCGTACCGGCCAGATGCGTTCGGTCATGAAGGGCATGTCATTGTTGAAAAGGCTGGTATAACGCGAGATGAGCGGATTATGAGTGATCAATATAAAGAAGAAGTCGATCATTTTGTTGAAGCGATCGAGCAAGGTGTTGAGCCGCGAAATAGCTACGACATGTCGAAGCAGAATATGGCAGCGATTGATGCGTGTTATGAATCGGTGAAAACGGGGCGAAAAGTGAAGGTATAAAAGGAAACCGCTGGCGCGCCAGCGGTTTTTTCATATTAAGGTTGAATTGCTCTCATTTATGAAATAACTTGTAAGAGTTATTTCATAAATTTGTCGAGTTATTAAATAACTCAAAGCAGTTATCTCATAAATGAGTGAAATTATTAAATAACCAAAAGCGGTTATTTAATAATTTCGATTTTAACCCTCAATTTGCAAATTCCCGCCCTGCATGTTGCAATAATAATGACATCCAACTGTCGGAAATTATGGTGAGAGGGGTCATGCTTTGAAACAGACGAGTTTTGATATTGCGGTATTGATTATAGGGTCGTTGATTTTTGCACTTGGGATCAATTATTTCGCGATTCCTAACACATTGTCGGAAGGCGGTGTGATTGGGATCACGATTGTGCTTTATTATGTGTTCGAGTGGTCGCCGGGTGTGATGAACTTTATTTTGAACATGGCCCTGGTTGCGATTGGGTATAAATTTTTTACGATTAAGACGACGGTGTACACGTTACTGACGATTTTGTTCATGTCGGTGGCGCTTGAAGTGACGTATCCTTACGGGAAAGTGTTAGGGGATACGTTGTTGGCGGCGCTCTTTTCCGGGTTGCTCGTCGGGATCGGTCTTGGGATTATTTTTCGCGCTGGCGGGACGTCTGGTGGGGCGACGACGCTTGCAAGGTTATTGCACCAGTTGCTCGGCTGGAGTGTCGGGAAGGCGATGCTTGTCATCGACATTTCCGTTGTCGTCGTATCGTCGTTCGTGATTGGTATGGAGAAGGCGATGTACACGTTAATTTCAGTTTATGTCGGGGCAAAAATTATCGATAAAATCGTCGAAGGTGCGGATCAGCGTACAGCCGTGATGATTATTTCGAAAAAATCAGATGAATTGCTCGACGATTTGATGGTTCGCTTAGGTCGCGGCGTTACGATTTTGAATGGAAAAGGCGGCTTTGTCCGTGATGACCGGGATATTTTGTATGTCGTGATTAACAAACGCGAAATCGTTCAGTTGCGAAAAATTATTGAGCAGATCGATGATGATGCGTATGTGACGACGAGTAATGTGCAAGAAATTTTCAAGCGCGGTTATAAAGAAGGGCAACAAGGGAGTTTGATGTAATAAAAATTGGAGCACCCCGCGCAGGATGCTCCTCGTCGTTATAATTTAATGTTAATGTCGCGTGTTAATCGGCGGTTGATGCCCCATAAAATCGCAGTAAGGATTAAGGATGACAGGATCGATAAGATAAGCGTCATGTCACCAGACGTGAATTGAAACCCGAAAAGGACCATCCCTTCTTGCCCCCAGATCATATCTGTTAATGACGTTGCCCCGATCGCCAGTAAAATAAATCCGAGCCCGACCATCCAGTTGTAGCGGTAAAAGCCAATCGTAATAAACCAACCGATCGAAAAGTATAGCACGAGTGCGAAAAAGAATTGAATGTTAAGCGTTGCAGCACTCATGACCGTGAGCGTATTGATATCGACATTGATCGATGCGACGTTAATGATGACCATTTCGATGATCGTAAGCAGGGAAAAAATAATCAAAAACGTTACCGCTAAGCCGACTGTCGATATGACGGTGCTGAGAAAATAGTCGCGGCGCGTAATCCCGTTTCGAACGAGATAATTCATGAAAACATAAACGGATAAGATGCCAATCACGAGCATATAGATTTTGGATGCATCGAGCATGAATTCTAGCAAGCTCATGGTGACGACGTCATCGACATTAAGCGAACCCGCCATCACAAATAGCCCACCTCTAACAAATACACCAGCGATGACGATGAACCAGATGGACCATTTTAACTGTTCAACAAACATACGCCGTGCGACTTCTTGGTATCGACTAGCTGTTTGCATCTTGCGTCACCTCTTTCGTTAAATGAATAAACAAGTCTTGCAATGTCACGTGGTGAACGTCGAGCCCTTGTTCGTGAGCTTCTTTTTGGGGTGTATCAACGGCATCTGTATAAATTAAAGCAGACGTCGTGCCACCGAGTTGTTGTCTGTCGAGCACGCGGTAAGGTTTACTGAATCTCTCAACAGCGTCACCGTCCCCTGTGACATAAAAGGCTTTCGTCATCAGCGTCTCGTAATCGTCGTGGAGAACGGCGCGACCGTTCTGAATCATGATCACATCGTCAAATAAATGATCCATTTCCGAAACGAGATGCGTGGATAAAATAAAAATTCGCGGATGCTCACTTTGTTCACGCAAAATTTCTTGATAAAAAATATCGCGAGTTGGCGCGTCCATTCCTAAATACGATTCGTCAAAAATGGTGACCGGGCAACGACTAGCTAAGCCGATTGTCACATTGAACGCTGACTGCATGCCGGTCGACAGTTTAGAAACTGCTTTATTAAGTGGTAGGTTAAATCGTTCGACTAATCGATCGGCGTATTCATGGTCGAAATGTGAACGGTAAAACTCGAGATTTTTCAGTAAGCTTTTCACTTTTTCGGTTTCTTCGCTATAGTCTTTGTCATATGAAAAACAAATTTGTTGCATGGCGGATGGATTTTCGAAAATCTTCTCACCATTTAATCGAATCGCCCCTGTACTAGCCGGTCGGAACGCAGCTAAAAGCGATAATAGTGACGTTTTACCAGCCCCATTTCGCCCTAGCAAACCGTATGTTTTCCCGCCTTCTAATGTTAAGTTAATATCTTCTAAAATAGTGTCGCGACCAATTTTCAATGACACGTCGTGAAATTCTACATGTTCTTGCATCATGATTCCTCCCTTTTCGTCTGTTGAATCAAGCGGATGAGTTCGTCCTCTGACATGTTGAGTTTATCCGCCTCGGCTAACATGTCTTTAACGTACCTGTCGACAAATGACTGCTTTCGTTGTTCGATCAGTTCCGTTTTTGCCCCTTCAGAAACAAACATGCCTACACCTCGTTTTTTGTATAAAATCCCTTCATCAACGAGTTGATTAATTCCTTTAGAAACGGTTAAATGATTGATTTTATAGACGTTGACAAGCTGATTCGTCGACGGCGCTTGTTCACCTTCTTGAAGCTGGTCGTTTAAGATTTGGTCCTCGATCATTTCGCGAACCTGTAAGAAAATCGGCCGGTCGTCTCGGAATGGCCCCGACATAGATGCTTCACCACCTTTGGTTTATGGTTATATAGTTATGTATATAAGTATGTGTGTAAGTCGTGAAATTTGCAAGTGTTTTTAAGTTTTGAGATAAATCGCCTGATTTATTTCAAAACTTAAAGCAGTTATTTCATAATTAGTGAAATTTATTTCAAAAATATAATGGTTTATTGCAAAAACAAATAATGCAAAATATTGTTTGATTATCCTATCATTTGTCGTATAATGTTAAGCATATAGTCTTAAAGATACAGATAGATAGTTATATCGAAGTGTTGCAGGTGCTAAAAAGTTTAAATTTTGTGAAACGTATTCTGATTTATGTCTTTAGGTTTAAATGAGGTGAAAGAAATGAAAACAAAACTTTTAATGTCATTGATGATGACACTTTTGTTGACAGTTTATGGCGCATTGGCTTTATTTTGGTTAGATAATATTGAAGATAAAAATGCCGAAAGTGATCAAGCTGAATCATTAGAAGGTCGTGAGGAGGATTCAAGTGATAATAAAGTCAAAGAGTCTAAACGTCAACCCAACGATGAAAATGTTGACGAACAAAGTCTTAACGATGATACCAGAAGCGACAATCAAGGCGAAGATCAATCTTCCCAAGATGAGATGGAATCTGATGATGAATCTGATCAACACCAAGAAGAATCAGAAGACAAAAGCAATGAGCAAGTAGCAACTCAATCCGATCAGGATAATGACACAGAAAATGAAAATGATCAGCAGTATGATGCATCTAATGTTGATACTAATGTTCATTCTGATCAAGATGATCATCATTCACAACATGATTCAAATTCTCAAGATGATGAGCATGACACATCAGAAGTTGAATCTAATACAAATAACAATCAACAAAATGATGATAATGAACAAGATAAAACAACACATGATGACGAATCTTCCAATCCCGAAGAACAATCTCAAGATGACGTAGATAAACAAGCGTCAGATCAAAAAACTGAACAGTCATCAGATGATGCCACTAGTGATAAAACAGAAGATTGCACATTAGAGCAAAAAGCAGATCAAGACCATTCTTGTTATAACGAAAACTATTATTACTTATATTATGATGATATACCTAATGATCAGCAATTTGATGAAGATGGTAATATTCTTGATGATTTACCTTATTATGATCCCCGTGAGTCATCAGATAATGACGATGAAAAAGATTCAGATGATAGGTCAAATGAACAAAATCAACAAGAAGATACATCAGATGATCAACAAAATGTAGAAGATGATAACTCTGAACTAGCTGATAATAATGATAGCCCAGAACAAAATCAGTCTTCTGATGAAGAATTAACTCAACTTGATTTTGAAACGGCATTGTCACGTATATCAGAGTATCAAAAACAAGTTGAGGACGTTATGGAAGATGTGAGGCATGAAATTGACACGTATGAAGGTGATTATGACTTTGAGAAAGATCCTTTTCTTGCTGATGAAAAAGATGAATTAGATGCTATCGTTGAAACAGAACGTCATAAGCAAATGGAGGATTATTTCTATTCATTTGATGACAATTTCAAAATATATAAGTTGATTAATAATTATTCTGTTCTTGTTAGTCATGTTAATTCTTCTATGCGATATGCCGAAGATGATGGTGGATTTGACGCTAGTCTGCCTTATTACCATGACGCCTATGAAGAAGTTTCTGAATTATATAACGAAGGTCAAATACCATAAAAAACGAAGAGAGAGGGTCTTTTTCCTCTCTCTTCGTTTTATGGATGAATGATCGATTTTTTAAAGTTTATTGTCTAGTCAGCCCATTTCCTTTCCATTCGTATATTTCGAATATTTCATTTTTACTTTCAATTATTAGTTGTTTATTGTCAAAATAGATGTCACCACTAGGAATGGAATCATCATTTTCAAGTAAAATTTTGATCTTTCCATCATTATTACTACCTATTACGAAGAAAGTAAGAAAAGCACTAGACCCTGAATTTACTCCGAAGATAATTTGTTCTCGTTCATCATCAGTTGCACTGCCATTAGCTTTTAATGAATAAGGGGTGTAAATGTTGTTTAATGTTTTGGTGAATACTCGTGACCACGCATTTTGGTCTTCTAAATATTCATAAACACGGACTTCCATATTGTTTTCTTCAAGCACATTATCACCGTCTTGGATAAATATGACCTCTTCATCTATTCCATTACCTGTGAGGTCGAAACTATTTTGTGATTTCACTTCAAAACTATTTGGGAGATTGTAGGTTAGATCTGGTATAGAGTTACTGTCTCTTTCGTACGTACCATTTAATATATCATCACGATGAGTGTTTCCCCAATTGGTTATAACACTTCTGCCATCTTCAGTTAATTTGACAAATAAATTTCCGTCTTGAATATAAGCAATATGTTTTTCTCCATCTTCAACAAATGTATCAACATATTCATAGCCCATATCTGTAATATCTTTTTTAGTCATATTAACAGAATCAACTTTTGAAAAAACGTTCTTATTGGTTAGTGCATTAATATACTCATGTCCTGTTACATTTGGTGATACATCATTAAATTCGTGTTGAGGAGATACTGAGGTGTCAATTTCTATAGTACTACCTATAATGATTGCACTTTGTGCTCGTGTGAGTGTCTCGTGAGGTCTAAATGTTCCGTCTTCAAACCCATTAATAGAATTTAATTCAACTAATTGGCTGATTGGTTTGTAATGATTGTAGGATTCGGGGACATCTGAAAATGGTGATGCAGCTGTAATCGATGATCCCCATAAACTGATACACAAAGGGATAGCAATTATTAGACTTAAAACTTTTCTTTTAAATTTCAAACTAACCACTCCTATAAATATGTAATGTGAGAAGCTATATTTACAAAACCTCCAATCAAATAAATTTAAAAAACCATTTACTTCTCTTAATTACTTAAATTCTACATAAAAGTAAACAATCCTGCTCATATTTAAATATTTTAATAAGTCTTATGGATTAGTTGATGATATAGTCTAGGACGTTTTGTGACGTTACTTCAGAGTGATAATTGAAGTTACGTCCGTTATAACCATCCTGCTTAATTTAATTTCTCTTCAACCATTAAATAAAATCCATCCTCTGAATCCCCATCTAATACTGGAATTGAATAACCACATGAGCCAGCATAACCTGAGAGAATGGAGTTTGGTAATGATTTTGGATAAACACTCATGCAATTCCCTCCCGCGTCGACGAACCAAGGTTGGTTGTAGTAGGATTCAATCTCTTTTGTTAATTGAGCAACTTCTTTGCCCCATTCACGTATTGGCTCAATGTTCCCGTTATCGTACATTGTGAAAATTTGTTCTAATGCCTCTTCTGTAGGAGATTCAGCCTCTATGAATAAACGCCCATCACTTTCGCGAATATCCCATTCTCCAACAGAAATCTTTTGTTCGCCAATAGTTAAACTTTCTAAGGTGGACTCGTAGTAATTGACAAGCTCCTCTTCAGACATTTCACCTATTTTTAAATCACCGTTGCCATTCACATAAGGAATTTCTTGTTCATTAGATTCAAGGTTTGAAGAATCATTATCGGTGTTAGATTCATCTGTAACCTCAACACGGTCGTTGCTGTATTGATCAGGGTCGTATTCTTCTGGTTCATCTGATATCCCTTGAAAGTCTAGATTAGCCACAACGAAGATTCCGATGACAATTATGGCGAATGATGCAACTAAGATTGTTTTGGATTTGGACATGCGATTTTTTGTAATGTTAGATACTTTAGTTTTATGTGTTGTTATCACTTTGGTACCACAATTTGTACAATAGATACTGTCGGATTCTAATGCTGATCCACACGATTTACAATAGTTTGGCATTATATTCCTCCTAAATATAATTTAAATATATTAAATATATTACTATTTTTTTCATAATAATAACAATATAATGTTTATTGTATATGTAATTTGTCGTATAATGTTAAGCATATAGTCTTAATAAGGTGGGATAAAGATGCTGGAATGGATTGTTTTATCTGGTATATTAGGCGTGGGAGGATATGGTCTGTTTAGATGGCGTTTAGTCAACAATTATCGTTCTCAAGCTAGAGAGTTTTTACCTTCTGATAAACTTCAATTAAACACATATGAACAGTCATGGGATACGCAACATCATAGAGATAATCTTCATTTTATGGACGGTTGGAAAGGTGCTGCAGCTGCTGGTGCAATTGGTCAAATGCCGTCATTATATTATTTGAGCCAAGTAGACCCTGCTGTCATGGATGCGATGGACTTTTCCTTCTCAGAAGATTTATCGAATTTCAATAACATGGCCGATTACATAGATGATAAATACTTGGATGTATTGGGGACTGATGCGGCAGAAGGGTGGATGACGCGTTTTGAAGGTTACGTGATGGAGATGAAGTCAGCTGATGCATTAGAGAAAATGGGCTATGATGTTCAGTTTCCTAATAATGCTAATAATGAAGGTTGGGATTTGTTAGTCGATGGCGAGCCGTGGCAAATTAAAGGCGGTGAATCTCCTTCTGTTATAGCAGAACATTTCGAAAAATACCCTGATGTTCCTGTTGTCACAAGTTCGACTTTAGGTGAACAATTTCAAGCAAATGAACATGTGATGTCTTTTGACGAACTAGACCCAGCGAGTATCCATGAAACTACTCATGATAGTTTATCAAGTATTGGTGACTTAAATTCAGCTGATGCTATGGGTGGTGGGATTCCTTTAGTTAGTTTAGCCATGTCATCAGTGCGCGAAATTAAATTGCATAGTCAAGGTAAAACAGATATGGGGTCATCTATGAAAAATGTTAGCTTAGATACTGCTGGCGTCGGTGCAGGTGGTTTTGCCGGGGCTCAAGCAGGTGTAGCAGTCGGTACAATTGGTGGACCTGTTGGAGCAGCAGCAGGTGGTATGATTGGAGGAATCGTTGGCGCTGTCGGAGGTAAAATGGGGACGAATACGGTCAAAGAAAAAGCAATGAAAGAGGCATATGAAGTTTACGAGAATCGAGCGGAAGAAGGTCATCGTTTAATTGAACAGGCTCAAAAGGATGAGCATCAGAGATTAAGACAAATGGTTCGTGGCGTCAATCAAGATTTGAATAAGGCAAGGGCGTCATTAGAAAAAACTTACCGCAACCAATTTATAAAACGGATGCAAAACACATCACAAGCACAACGTCATTTTTTAATGAACATACCAGGAATATTGCAATCTATTCGTCATGAATTAAAACAAATAGACCATTATATTCGCCGAGACTATAAACCAACGTCTACTATTCGACAGTTTCTGGCACCTACTTATGATGATGTTGCTTATAAAACGATTCAACAGTGGCTAGAAGAACGTTATGATATAATTGATGAAGCGTTACATCGATATAGTCATTTAGAAGTTGATAAATTATCCGATAAAGAAGTAGGACATATTTATGCTGAAGCTGTCCGATTTTTCCAAGAATATAATGTTGAATCATCTCAATTGGAGAACGAATTGAAAGCTATCATTGATGAAGCGGAGTACGTTAACGAAACAGGTGATGCGATGAAGAAAGATTTTTATTTGCATATCATTAAGGCAGAAGAGGCAATTCGTCAACGCACTCGAACTTCTTTTCAATTTATAGTTGATAAAGGAAACAATATTAAAGATTGGATTAAAGAAGCAGAAGAGAAGTTCCTTTATGAAAAAGGGAAATTAGGGAAATAAAAAAATATCAGGGGTTGAGCGTTCGTCGCTCAACCCCTGATATTTTGTAACATTATACCAATATTATCAGATAAAGTCGTTACATTGTTAGATAATGTTCCGAGATTGTTAGACAATCATCAGAGATTATCTGACAATCTTAAGGAATTGTCTAACAATCTTAAGGAATTGTCTAACAATCTAGGGCAGCTGGTGGAATGTCGTTTTGAGTTGGTCGTATAGGTTTTTGTAGATAGAAAAGATGTGTTGATACTTGTCGTGATTAACACTATTCGGTTCGATTTCGTGACTCATGGTCACGGAATGTTTGATGTCTTTCAAATGATAGTTTTCGACACTACATAGCACTAACCACGCGGCGCCCCATGCGGAACTTTGGTGACTGTTAGGGATTTTAACGGGTTTACCAAATGTGTCGGCTAGCATTTGTAACCACAGGCTAGACCTCGCGAATCCGTCGCTTGCGTAAATGACGTCGTGTTGGTTGCCTAAGCGCTCGAGTGCGTGTCCGATATGGTAGATTGAATAAATAACGCCTTCCATGCTCGCGCGTACCATATGGTCTTTGCCGTGTAAGCATACGTTGCTAAACGGATAATCATCCTAAGTTAGTTAGTGAATATTAAACAATCCTATCACCGTGACCATGAAATGATTGACGACTTTTCCCCTAACCAGCGATACAGTAAGTTTACTTTTATCGACACAATATAGCTCGCATTATGATAGGCGGAAATTTTTGTTTGTTCCCTTAATCGTTCTTCGATAACATTCGTCATGCGTTTTTTTCGGTATTTAAAATGTCAGACACTCATGCCTTTTTGCTTGGGATTAGTTTGAATTTATTAGATAATAATTTATATACGAGAATGTTTAGTATAGCGGAGTTAATAGTTGCTGATGCGTTACCGCTGGAGATGCGAATATTTCGTTTAATAAGTTTGAAATAGGCAGGATGATGACCTTGTTTACGCTCGAATTTAAAAGCAAGGCCGGATTTGGTCTCAAGCGTCACACTGGTCACCACAGTCCTAAGCGTTGTGACGATTTCAGTGTTGTTAGCGATTTTAGTATAAATAGAGGGGTGAGTGTTCATGACGAATCAATCAAAACAAAAAGTCCATGCTGCGCGAAAGGCTATTGAATACGTGGAAGATGGCATGGTCTTAGGACTAGGGACGGGTTCAACGATGGATGTTTTCCTTGATTTGTTAGGCGAACGTGTCCAAGCCGGTTTACAAATCAAAGGCGTTCCGACGTCTGTTAAAACAGAACAAAAAGCGAAACAACTAGGAATTCCATTAACGACTTTATCAGATCATCCGAAGCTCGATTTAGCTTTTGACGGAGCTGATGAAATCGACCCAGACTTTCAGCTTACGAAAGGCGGCGGCGGATCGTTATTGCGTGAGAAAATGGTCGATGTAACGGCTAAACAATTTATCGTTGTCGCAGATGAATCCAAAATGGTCAATCAGCTTGGTGCGTTTCCGTTACCTGTTGAAGTTGTGAAATTTGGTTGGGATTCGATTCGAGAACAGCTTGAAGCACTAGGTTGTGATGCTGTGTTGCGGGAGGTCGATGGGTTACCATTTGAAACGGATAATGACCAATTTATAATCGACTGCCATTTTCATCAAATCGAAAATCCTCATATGTTACGCGATCAGATCAAATCGATTGTCGGCGTTGTTGAAGTCGGATTGTTTTTAGATATGACAGATATAGTTTTAGTTGGTGTTGATGAAGAGGTGATAATTTATGAAAAAGGGGTATAAGAGTTTAATACGTTATACGCCTAAGACTTTTTCAAATAGTCATCTTTCAACATCGCCATCACAATTTCGTCGTAAAAGGTTCCGTCATAATAGAGTGCTTGACGCAGTACACCTTCACGTTTAAAGCCGAGCTTTTCATATGTGGCGATTGCTCGTGGATTGTGTGAGTATACTTCGAGTTGCAAACGGTAAAGTTGGTATTCGTAAAAGACGATTGCTAAAATGATGCGTATCGTTTGGCTACCGTACCCCTGATTGAAATGGTTTTGATGGCTTAAGGCCAAGCGAAAAGCTGCTGATCGGTTGTCGTAATCAATGTCTAAAATGGCGCCCTCTCCGACGATTTCCCCGGTTTGATTTAAACAAATGACAAAATCGAAGCGGGTATCATCGTGTTTTGCCTTGTCGAAGTGGTGTTGTAGTTGTTCTAACGAAAATGTCGCGGTTGTCCCGGTCAAGAATCGAATGGTTGGGTTTGTCGACGATTGTAAGATGTTCGGCAAGTCTTCTTGTTCAACGGGGCGGATGTAAACAGCCATATTTAGTCTCCTCTCAATAAATTAGTGTTAATCCATTTTACCATTTTGCGACGAAATCCGTTATAATAGGTAGGAGAAGGTTTGGTTAAAGGAGTGATTTTTAGTGACTTGGCAAGATACATATGAACGTTGGAAAGCAAAATACGATTTAGATCCTCAATTACAAGAGGCTTTACATAAGATGGATGAATCTGAGGCTGAAGCGGCATTTAATGGGACGCTTGAGTTCGGCACAGGTGGCATGCGCGGTGTGCTCGGGCCTGGGACGAATCGGATGAATATTTATACGGTGAGAAAAGCGGCGAAAGGATTGGCACTTTATTTAGAAGCGGAAGGGCGTGCTGATGAAGGCGTTGTCGTTGCGTACGATTCGCGTTATCAGTCGTTTGATTTTGCGCTTGAAACGGCGAAAGTGCTTGGTGTTCATGGTATTAAAACGTCTGTGTTTACAGGGGTGCGCCCGACGCCGACGTTATCGTTTGCGGTTCGCCATTTGCATGCTGGTGCGGGTGTCATGATTACGGCAAGCCATAATCCGCCTGAATATAACGGCTATAAAGTGTATAACGAGCAAGGCGCTCAATTGCCACCAGTGCAAGCCGACCAAATGATTGCGCAAGTGAATGCCGTTGAGGATGAATTGGCGATTGACGTCGTGGATAAGACGCTTTTAGAAGCAGACGGGCTGTTGGAGTGGATTGATGACGAGGTTGATGTGGCTTATTTAGAACGCCTAGGGATGGTAACGTATCGCAAAGACGTTGCGCGTGACGATTTGTCGATTGTATTTACGCCGCTACATGGCACGGCTTATGATTTGACGATGCGTAGTTTGGCACAAGCTGGGTTCAAAAACGTGCATGCCGTTGAGGACCAAGTGGTGGAAGATCCTGAGTTTTCGACGGTTAAATCGCCTAATCCTGAAGAACATCAGGCGTTTGAATACGCGGTGGCAAAAGGGAAAGACGTCGGTGCGGATATTTTAGTGGCGACGGACCCTGATGCTGACCGTTTAGGAGTTGCGGCGAAAAATGCGGAGGGTGAGTATGACGTGTTAACCGGTAACCAACTTGGCGCGTTAATGTTGGATTATAAGTTAGCGAATTTAGATGACGTGCCTGCGAATGGTGTGATGATCAATACAATTGTGACGTCACAATTAGGTCAGGCAGTCGCTGCTCATTATGGTGTTGAGACGGTTAATACATTAACAGGCTTTAAGTTTATTGCTGAAAAAATTGAGACATACAACCGGAATGGCGAGTATGATTTCGTGTTTGGTTATGAAGAAAGCTATGGCTATTTAGTCGAAGATTTTGCACGTGATAAAGACGCTTTGCAATCAACCTTACTTGCGTGTGAAATGGCCGCGTATTATAAAGAACGTGGCATGACATTGTTTGATGCACTTGATCAATTGTTCGAACGCCACGGGTATTATGTAGAAGACTTGCATTCGTTAAAAGTATCAGGTGCTGAAGGGCAAGAGAGAATTACGGATATCATGGAAGATTTTCGCGAAGACCCTCTCGCTGGCGCTTTAGTGGTTGAAGATTATCGTGAAGGAACGCGGACGTATGTTGCGACGAGCGAGGTTGAGTCACTCGACTTACCGCATTCAAATGTCGTGAAATTTTGGCTCGATGATGATATGTGGTGCTGCTTGCGTCCATCTGGCACTGAACCGAAAATGAAGTTTTATTTTGGTGTGCGAGGCAAAACGCGCGAGGATGCCGACGAACGATTATCCCGTTTGAAAGAGCGTGTGTTGAAGCGGGTGGAAGGTTGATCAATAAGTGAGTAAAGTTGAAGGGGCTGGGACAAAAGTAGATTCAATTGTACAAAAGACGAATGTTTGAGTAGCAAAACAGTTAAGCACTAATGAAGCGGAATCAAAACACGTAGACGCCTGGTCGACTAAGTTCGGTCACGTCCTGCGCCTGCGAGTACTCGGCGCAGAATTAGTCAAGGAAGCTTATGAAATCAGCTTTTGTGACCAACGTCGACATTAGACCGTCCGGGTCGTCACGGGAACAGCACGAAGGCGCACAGGACGTGGGTCACTTCGGCGTTCGGACAGGACGTCCGGTACTTAGCCGAAGTTCCTTTGTCCCCCGAGGGATGCACCTGCGTCTTCTCGTAGTGCTTCGAAGCTAGCTTCCTCGGTGCAAGTTTCAAGGAAGCATATTCGATGAGGTTGCCTGGCTCGAGCCGTGCCCCGGTAAAGGAAACACGGCGATTGCGCCAGCAGAGCCGATGTTGAGCTTATGTCACGGAGAACCAAGCGAAGTGTTTTGATGGAGCGTCATTTAAGCAGAAAACCCGAACGATTTATTTTATTATAAATTGTTCGGGTTTAACTTTGCATTATTTACTTTTGTCTAAGTCTCTTTTGGTTATTAGTCATTCTTTAAAATACGTGTTAAGAAAACAGCGAATTGTTGTCTTGTAACCGTTTGCTGTGGGGCGAATTGATTGTCCGCAACACCACTTGTTATGCCTGCTTCATACAAGTTGAGAACAGCCTGTCTGTACCAAGCGTCTTCGCTAACATCAGTGAACGGGTTGTTGCCACTGGCTTCAGGAAATTGATAAATCCGTTGCAACACTTGAGCCATCGCTGCACGGGTTAAAGAGTCTTGAATACCAAAGCTACCATCCGAATTACCTTCAAAAAATCCTTCATCAGCGGCCGCTGCGATATGGTTGTAATAGTTATAGTCGTTTGGCACGTCGGTAAATGGTACATCAGGGCGACCATCTAATGAGACGTCATTCGCACGGTTGAGTAAAATAGCGGCCTGTGTGCGGGTTAAATCTTGATCAAAACCAAATGCCCCGCCTCCGACACCTTGTAATAAGTCGCGATTCGCTAAGTAATAGATCGCGTCAGTTGAATAATGGTCATTCGGAACGTCTTTGAAATGCATTTTTAAGAAACTTGATGCGACATACCCTTCATGACCATTTTCTAATCTAACAGGATACCAGACAAAATGATTTTGGCTCGTTTCATCTTCTCCATATACAAAGTCACCGTCGATATAAGCGATGTCATCAGGGTTAAGGAGCGTTACACGAGCACTGGAAGTCGTCGGTTCGACACGCACAGTTAAGTCATCGGTTGTAGCGGTGACAGGCGTGTCTGTTTCGAAAAGATGTTTTGACTTGGTCAGTGGTTCATCAATAGAATAATCCATCGTTGTGAAATCGATGTTATCCGTAGAATCAGGATTGTAATCAAAGTCTTCTGGTGAAAATGAGATTGTCTCGAGCTCTATTAAACTATTGTTGTTGATGTTTTGGATCACTTTTTCTTGATACGCATCTGTGTTTCGTTCACCAGTCGCTTGGACAACCGGGCTGTTAACAGGTTTTGTTCCGTTATACGCCATGATCGCGAAATACCAGTTTTCTAGAAATTGAGGATTCATTTGGTTGATTTGTGGCAAATCGGATCGTTCGAACATTGATTTTAAGATTTCGACGCCGGCTTTGATATTGTAGGGAATATTATTTTTTAATTTTTCATTGTTATATTCTGATTTGTTCGTGACCTGCATCACACCAATGCCACCATCTTCCGTGACGATTGGTTCGCCTGTCGTTTCGTCAAACTGTTTCCACCCACCACTTTCGGTATCGGCAATACTTTTGACGATTTCAGGTGGCACGTTATGGTTTAACGCGATTTCTGTTAACAAGCAATTCATCGTTTGATAGGATGGATTTTCGCCTTCTGTTTCAGTGTAATCGCATGTTTCTTTAACGTCGTTTGTTTCCGCATGCAGTGGAGCTGATACGATAATTAGTAGACTACATAAAACGATGAAACTATGTAGAGTTATTTTCCCCATTTTATCATCTCCTTTGAATCTATTATACGAGAAAAGTGATGATTGATAAACAGGTATGTGATACAAAATATGTTATTAAAGGTTGAAAGAGTAATATTATAACTAAATATTTTGTCTTTTTAAACAAATTGTTATCAAACTGTAATATTACACTCTGTCGTTCTATGATATACTCTTGCTTACGAGGGGGAAGAAAGAGATGCGAACACTAACTAAGAGTTTTCTAATTTCAATCATGGCAATCATGATTATTCCATTTAATTCAATACAGGCAGACGAACAAGAACTAATTCGTACGGCAAAACAATATATTGGAACACCATATTCACTTGGGGCTATGAATCCTTCTGTTGCATTTGATTGCTCTGGATATATCAAATATGTATTTCAGCAATTTGATGAAGATCTTCCTCGAACGACAGATGGGATGTATTCAGTTGGGGAGTCAGTATCCAAAGGTGATTTAAAAGTAGGAGATATTGTTTTCTTTAACACTTCTGGTTCAGGTGTCTCACACGCAGGTATCTACATAGGTGATAACCAATTTATTCATGCCTCTTCTAGTAATGGTGTAACGATAGACAACATTAATGGAAAATATTATTGGGGACCAAAATATATCGGCGCTAAACGCGTAGCGGATTTTGATGATGAACAACAAGAAGTTGTTCAAGCATCGATGGAATCAGCAGGCATCTTTGATGATTTATCAGAAGATCACTGGGCATATGATGCAGCTGAGACATTGTATGACCAAGGAATTTTAGAAGGTGTAGGTAATAATAAATTTGCACCTAAACAGAATGTGACACGACAACAAGTTATTAAACTACTAATGAGTTCAGAAGGCTTTGATGCGTCAGCTACTGCTGAAGATGTTGGCATTAACGGTCAATTAGCATCATGGGCTGAAGCTGAAGTAGCCAGCGCTAAAACACTTGGCCACCTTGATTATTTAGATGGAGCGTTTAATGGTGAAGAGTCAATTGATCGTACGGAAGTCGCTATATTAATGTCTAACGTATTTGATTATAATTATTCAGGTAGCTCAGAAGCATTCCCTGACGTTTCTGAATCACACGATGCATACGAATCGATTATGGCGATGAAAGAAAACGGCATCACTGAAGGTAATGATGCAGGTGAATACCAGCCAGATAAAACACTATCACGTGCTGAATTTGCTGTATTACTCAATCGTGCTATAAGTAAATAAATGTTTTATGGTCGTCACTCTATTATAGCGTGGCGATTTCTTTATTCACTACATTCCCAATTTATTAAATAACTAAACTTATTTTTGAAATAAAATCATCCACTTATTAAATAAATGCTAGCATTTATTTAATAAGTAGAGTGAGTTATGAGATAAGTGCGGAGGCGGGAGGTGATTTCTACAAAAAACAACAAAATCTTGTAGAACAGCCTTCCATTATGGCAATTTTTTGTATAAACTAGTGAAAAAGGAGGTGCTTCGATGTATTGTCCAAATTGTGCTGCATCGATTTCGGATAAAGCGGAATTGTGTCCGAAGTGTGGGGTACGGCCGTTTCGTGAAGTGAATTATTGTTATAATTGTAGTGAATCGATCAATGCTAATCAGGAGATGTGTGTGAATTGTGGGGTTCGAGTACATAAAAAAGTGTCAACACCAGTATCCGCAAGCACGGAGAGTAAGCCGCCGTGGTTAATGGCGTTGCTGTCATTTTTCCTTACTGGCTTAGGTCAAATGGTGATTGGCCAGGTTAAGAAAGGGTTTGCGATTTTAGCTGTGAGTGTTGTGCTAGGTATTGTGACGTTTGGTACATCAGCTATTATAACGACGCCTTTTGCTATCATTGATGCGTATTTAGTGTCGAAGAAGGTAGCGGATGGTAAGGATATTGATGAATGGGAATTTTTCTAATAAGGGGATAAGTGTATGTATTGTCGAGAATGCGGGCATCATGTGTCGGAGAAGACGGAGATCTGCCCGAACTGTGGTGTGCGTCCGTTAAATAGTCATCATTTTTGTCAAAGTTGTGGTTCAGAAACATCTGAAAAACAGGAAATGTGCGTCCAGTGTGGCGAACGTTTACAACAGGCGCGGCCGGGAAGTCAGTACTATGCAGGTTTTTGGCTGCGAACTGTTGCGTATTTACTAGACGGTATTATTTTAGCAATTCCAATGTTTTTAATTGGATCAATTATAGTGGTACTCATGATGTCGAGCGATCCTTATAGTGCACCATCTGACGAAGCATTCGCGGCGTTCGAAACATGGGCATTTTTAATCGGTCTTGTGTTTAATGCGTTATATACGGGCATTTTCCATGCGTCTAAATGGCAAGCGACGCCTGGTAAGAAGATGATCGGTATTAAAGTAACCGACATGAATGGAAATCGCATTTCATTCGCGCGCGGGTTCGGTCGTGGATTAGCCTTGAATTTATCAGCCTTTACGCTTTATATTGGCTTTATGATGGCTGGTTTCACATCGAAAAAGCAAGCTCTACACGATATGATCGCGAGAACGCTTGTGATTCGGTCACGCTAATAGTCAACGTCTGCTCTGTTATGAACGGAGCAGACGTTTTGCTTAGATTGGACAAACCCAAATGACAAACGAGGCTTTTTCACTTACAATAGTAAACATAAAGACTAAAAATAGGAATGATAGAGATGCATCGCAGTTATTTATTTGGATTCATAAAAGCTCCGGACGCGCAATTTTATCGACTGGAAAAAGAAGAGACGATACGCGATCAGTGGAAAGTGCAGTTATGGTTAATCGCAGCAACATTGATCGCCTACATCGTCATGTCGCTATATGGCATGGGGACCGAATCGTTGTCAGATCGTTTAACGGAGTTGTCGACGGCTGAATATGTCGCGTCCCAGTTTTGGTTTGTTATCGGACGCATGGTGTACGCTCTAATTTTAGCAATTGGCGTTTTATATCTCGTAAGCTATTATTTTTATTTATGGACGAAAATCCCGTATAAAAAATTGGTGCTCATGCAACAAGTGGCGCTTTTCGCGATTATTATTGAACGGATTTTGTGGATACCGTTGTTTGTGATTTTTGGCGTGGATTGGAATATGTCGCCGATGTCCTTTGGCGTCATCGCAGTGTACTTAACGGATCATCAATGGTTGATCAATCCATTAGGGGCGTTATCCGTCATTCAAATCTGGATCGCTTATTTCCAAGGTATCTACTTACGCAGGTTTGCGACGTTGGAACGTTGGCAAGTTTGGTTAATCGTAGTTGGCCTTCACCTATTCATTTACATCATGATTGGTGTTTTAACATACGCCTTAGAAGGGTGGGTGTAGCATGCAGTGGAAACGTTGGTTGTTTGTTATGGTAGGGTTATTTGTTTTAGTTAATAGTTGTTTGATATTTTTTGATAGCGAAGCCCGAGTTGAGCGCAAATCGAATGTGTCGGAATGGACGGAAATCAGTCAGCGTTATATGGAAGAGACGTTGACGGAACGCGCGATGATGACGGCTTCCGAACAACGGGTTTATTTTGATAAACGTCGCGGGGAATTTGAGGAATTTTTTGTTGAGAAAAGTGACAGCGTCTCCGTTGGTGATCCGTTATACGCCTATCAAGTGACGGATTATGCTGAAACAGAAAGACGGTTATCGTCGGAGATTTCACAGTTAAATGATGAGATTAGTCGTATAGAAGACTTAATTCAAGAAATGGAATTTTATACGATTCCGGAAAATTCGAGTGAGTCATCATTTTCAGTGAATGATGGCGAATATGAAATTGACTTACCGAGTACCGAGCCGATTGAATCGGAATATCAAAAAGAGCAATTTATCACCGAATTGGAACGTGATTTAGCGGTTCGAGAGGCAAAACGTGATAGCGCAGAAAACCAGTTAGATGAATTAGAATCAACAGGTGAAACGATTACAGTGACAAGCCCTTATGAAGGAGTTGTTGAAGAGATTTCACCTAGCCTTGGCGATCCACTTGTTACGATTTTAGGCGACGAAAAGGTGGCAATGGCCAAATTGTCGGATGATCAGCAAAAACAAGTCGAACAAGGCATGGCAACGCGCGTGAACGATGTTGTAGACGGTGAGGTCGCGCGTGTGAATGATGTGCCTGAAACGTTCGATGGTGACAAACCAGCGAGGTATGCTCTTAATGCCACGTTGAATGGTAATGCCGATCGTTTATTATTAGGCGAAAAAGTCGAGTTGGATGTTATTTTAGACGCGTCGGAAAACGCAAGCGTCGTGCGTGAAGATCATTTGGTCGATACGCAGCTACCCGTCATCACAGGTGAGGGAGGCGTGTCATTAGTCGACGTGCGAACCGGCATTCATATGGACGGTTGGATCGAAATTGCAGATATGCCACCAGGAATTCACTATGCGACTGAACCAGAAGAACGCTTCCGTCATCAAACGCCGCTCACGACGAGGTTTGATGCTGGCGAAATGGCGTGGCTCGATATGTTTGATTTTGCTAAACAAACGCCGTTATTGAAAGGGTTATTATATCGATAAGGTGAGTGGAAACCATCGCGCGCGGGCGCGATGGTTTTTGATTGAATTTGTTGGGAAAATACAATAAGATATCGTCGAGTTTCAGAAAATATCGCCGAATTCACGAATTTATCGTCGAGTTTCGCGAGATATCGTTGACTTCTGGAATATATCGTCGACCACCAATTAATTCACCGAAAACGCCTCCGTCTCCTCAGTAAACTTCTCCAACGCAAGCACATCGAGATCATAACCAATACCGGGCTTATTCGTCACGTGAATCACGCCGTTTTGGACGGTCACTTCGGGTGAGATAATATCTTGATGCCAGTATAAACTTGACGCGGCAGTGTCACCTGGTAGCGTAAAGCCGGGAAGTGTTGTTAGCGCGATGTTGTGTGCACGGCCGATACCAGCCTCGAGCATGCCGCCACACCAGACGTCGATACCGTGCTTCAAACAATAATCGTGAATTCGCTTCGCTTCAGTCAAACCGCCGACGCGACCGATTTTAATATTAATAATCTGGCAACTGCCGAGTTCAATCGCTTTACGCGTGTCCTCAAGAGAGTGAATGCTTTCGTCCAGACAGACTGGCGTGCCGATCGCTTGTTGCAATGTAGCATGATCAATAATATCGTCGTGTGCTAGCGGTTGTTCGATCATCATTAAGTTCAAATCATCGAGTTGTTTTAAGGTGTCAATGTCGTTTAACGTGTAAGCGGAATTCGCGTCAGCCATCATATCGATATCTGGAAATGCTTCGCGAACGCGTGATAATGGCTCTACATCCCAGCCGGGCTTAATTTTAACTTTAATCCGTTTATAACCTTGATTGACGCTTTGTCTTACTGATGTGATGAGGTCATCGATTGATGGCTTGATGCCGATGCTCACGCCGACGTCGATGGTGCGTGCATCGCCGCCGAGCGCAGTTGCAAGCGGGATCTTTTGTTGCTTAGCATACAAATCCCAAATCGCGCCTTCCATAGCGGCTTTCGCCATTAAATTTCGGCGGAACGGTTTGAAAAGGTAATCAACGTCTTCTGGATGTTTAATAGTCGCGCCTTTTAGTGCTGGAATGAGAAAGTCAGTGATGATGTGTCGATTCGTTTCAACGGTTTCCTCGTTGTACCACGGGCTCGTAAACGCGACAGATTCCCCGTAGCCGACGTGGCCTTGCTCGTCTTCCGCTTCAATGACATAAAATTGCTTGTCGTGAAACGTGCCAAAGCTTGTTGTGAATGGAGTCACAAGCGCCATATTTAATTTGCGTAACCGTATCGTTTTAATCGGAATCATGACGAGGCGCCTCCTTTGCAAAAGTAATAATGCGTCACGTTTTCATCTCGTACAGGCACCGCCGCACGCGCCTCATACCTATTGGCGAAAAGTTTTTCAAAAGCTTGACGCGTTTCGGCACGCCACGTTTTGGCAAGGGCGAGGTCGTCGGTTTTGATTTGATGAAAATCTCGCGGAATTGCGACGATGAACGCGTCAATTGATGGATCAAAACGATCGACTCGCGCTTTTGGAACGCTATCTGTCACGTCGACGAGCGAAGTTAATTCAGTCACGTCCGGCAGCCCGACTGGCTTGTCATCGTTAAAATGCCATTCAATCACAATCCGGTCGGTCTCAAGTCCTTGGTTCAGCCGGTCGTTCATCGCGCCGTAATGGTTTACTTTGTAATGAGCCCCGCGAGCGCCGAGCTTCGTTAAGTTTAAATACGCATTCATGCTTTGAAGCGGATCAAACGTCCACGTCATCATGTCATACCCCATGTCCGCCGCATGACGCGCTTGCTCGTGCTTCATTCTTTCGCCAAGTCCTGCTTGTTGATAATCAGGCAAAATCCCGAGCATATGCGAGCAAAGGTATGTCCGTTTGCCGTCGAACCCGGGAAACCCGTAACTGAACGCCACGATCTCGTCTCCATCAAACGCACCTAAAATAAGACCGCCATGATTAACCGTCGTGTAAAGTTGATGAACTGGGATGGGAGCCATTTGCCAAACCGCTTCTTCGACTTTTTGCATGAGTGGCATTTCGTCAATCGTTGTCAAGCGCCTGATGTTCATGCGCGTTCGCCTCCTTGACTGAGCGCTTTTTCAACAGCCTCACTCAAAATATCAACCGCTTTCGGTATCGCGTCAAAATTAAAGGTCATATCAGGATGGTGCAAACCTGGCCCGAGATCGCAACCAATCGCAAGCATCGTCGCTTTTACTTGTGGTCGCTTGAGTGTATAAAAATGGAAATCATCGCCGCCCGTCGTCGTGATAGGCGCCCGACGACTATCCGCATCCACTGCTTGAATCCCTTCATCTAATAGCGCCGTCGCTTCTTCGTTATACACAGCCGCCGCCATATGCGCACCCGTCTCTAACTCAATCGAGATATTATGTAATGATTCAAGCTGACGCGCAATCCGTTCTACTTGTTCCGACATCGCATCCATCAACTCATTTTGTTGCGCCCGTAAATCCAACGCAAAATGCGCCTTACCCGGAATAATGTTCGGATTTTTGCCACCTGCGTGTAGTTCGGTCATTTTAATCGAATGAGGAATAAGTGGGTCAAAATGCGACTGGCGAATGTGGTGAATCATGTCCGCCGCCACTTCAATCGCATTGATGCCAAGGTGTGGCCGCGCTCCGTGCGTATCCGCCGACGTGATCGACCCTTTAATAAATTTTGCCGACCCGTGAATAATCGCCGGCGCAAATTCACCACTACTTAACTCCTGTTTCGGCCGCAAATGCATGCCAAACAAATAATCGAGATCGTCCGCAACGCCTTTTTCCACCATTGCAAGCGCGCCATTTCCTTTTTCCTCAGCCGGTTGGAAAATAAATCGAACGGTTCCATTGAGATTTTTCTCGGCAAGCTGCTTAAACACCCCAATCACCGTCGTCATATGCGCATCGTGCCCACACGAATGATTCGCCTGCTGGACACCGCCGACTTCCTGCCAAAGCGCATCCATATCTGCACGAACCCCAACAACCGGCTTACCACTTCCAATCTCCACGACCACACCCGGCATATCGTCAAACGTCTCGATTTTATTCGGGTTGTACGGTGTCACCTGCTCAACGATGTATTCCGTCGTTTTAAACTCCTCCCAACTAATCTCCGCGTTATCATGTAAATGCGTCCAAATCTCGTTTAATGTTTGCCCCAATTGGTGAGCCCCCTGCGATTGTATTTTACTTAAACTATCATACGTTGGAGGAGAGGGCAATATATCAAGTGATGTTTTCGTCTATTTTGTAAATATATCGTCGAATTCGAGAATTTATCGTCGACTCTGCAATTTTATCGTCGAAATCTGAAAAATATCGTCGATCACTCCAAAAATAAATCGGAGTCAAAAAAGTGAGTCTAATTTATAAATTCGACCTTTATTATCGCCTAACTTTTCTAATATTGAAAGTAGTCGTTTAGTTGTTTGAGGTGAATCTATATTTAAAAAAGATTTTGCTTGTTGATTGATAATGTTTCGTGTGCCGTAAATAATAGCGAATTCTTTAAATGTTTGTAGATGAGCAAAGCGGTCTTTGTATTGACACTTATTGCATTGCCAGTTTCCGTGAACACGTGTCATTTTAGAGTGTTGACATAACGGATTTGTACACCGAACGCCTTTTGATATTAAATCGTTATCAATTTCTAATTCTTCAAGAAGATTTACTTCTCTTGGTTGATGATAATCTTTTAGGGTGCGCGCAATATTCATAGCTTGTTGTTTTGAAATTAACGGATCAGGTTGACTTTGAAATAGTTGATGTATGAAGCTCAACAAGTTTTGAACGGGAAACATATTTGGAGATTGTTGACTAAAATTTAACTCTGCTTTTGAATGTGTGAAGGTAGCACAAGTGTGAATCGGTAAATGATTTAATTGAAGTTTTTGTAGGAGGTAAGTAAGTTGATAACGCTGGACTTTTGCTTGCATTAAAGGGTTATTGAATACCGTTTTTGTGCCATTATAGTGTTGGATTAATTGATTAAAGTCATTTAATGATAAAGTCCCTCTAATATGTTTGCTTTCAATAATGAGTATGAAATGTGTCGTGATCAGCAACGTATCAATTTGAAAATAACTATCAACACCGAAGCTTCGATACCCGTATAAAACGAACAAATCACTGATTTGAAGTGAGTTTAGGAAGTGTTGGACATTTTTTTCACCTTTATAACCGGCGCGCTCGCGTCCTAATTTTTCTTGAAGTAGTTGAAATGTTGAATCTTGAGATTTATATCGCGGGACGAGCAATTCAAGCTGTTCAAGTTCGTGGTTCTTTTTGAGGGGGAGGATAATCATTTATTCATCTCCTTTTTTGATAGGGGATTTCATTATAACAAGAACGCACGTTCGAATCAAGTGTATTAAAAAATGTAGATATCGTCGATTGCATAAATATATCATCGATTTAATAAATATATCGCCGACTCAGGAATTATAT
Organism: Alkalibacillus flavidus; assembly: GCF_040545925.1. Taxonomy (NCBI): domain Bacteria; kingdom Bacillati; phylum Bacillota; class Bacilli; order Caryophanales; family Bacillaceae; genus Alkalibacillus; species Alkalibacillus flavidus. Next base: position 149,819 of record NZ_JBEPMX010000004.1, on the reverse strand, counting down.
CGTCGAAATCCAAAATATATCGCCGAACTCTTCGTTTTATCGTCGAAGTCCAGAATATATCGCCGACCTCAATTCATGAGCCGATTGCTATATTAAATATGATAAAATAATTGAGTATGAGATTATACAAGAAAGTAGGTAAAATCATGCAGCGAGGGCGTATTGAAGAAATCGTCTATATGCGAAGTTTCGCGATGTTGGCGGTCGTGATGATTCATACATCAGCTATGACTTATCATATCATTGATCCGTCGTTTGGATCGTATCCTATTTATGAGTTTTTAAATCGTTTTTTCCGTTATGGTACGGCGACGTTTATTTTTATTACGGGGCTCGTGATGTTTTATGGATATATTGACCGTCCTCTTCATAAAGGCTTCTTTAGTAAATATTTTCGAAATAGGTTTATGTATATTTTTACGCCATATGTCGTGTGGGTTGTGTTGTACGAGATACATACTTGGCTGAGTATTCGTCAGTTTGATATAAATGCTGATTATTTCATAGAGTTGTTTCAATTATTTTTCCAAGGTAATACGTTTTATCATTTTTATTTTTTCTTTGTCTTAATTCAACTTTATCTATTATTCCCGTTACTGCTATATTGGGCGCAAAAATCATTATGGTTTGTTCGGTTACTTCCATTGATTGGATTAGTTGTGCAATCTGCGGTTTATGTGACTGATTACTTTTATAGTTGGTTGCCGTTTGCAACGTCTTATTTTTTCTCTTATTTGTTTTTCTTTAATTTAGGTGGTTTTGTTGGGTTATATTATGGCCAAATCAAACGTTTGTTTAAAATTCGAATGGCATGGTTATTCGCAACGGCCATGATGTTAATTGGATTGTTATATGTGTATATGCATCATTTAGTACGTTGGGATTTGAATGAGTTTGCTACTGTTTATTTAGATTTTATGTATATGACCTTCTCGAGCTTGTCGGCGATGACGATTTTAGTTGTGATGCATTTTGTCGCGAAAAGGCGATTTAACTGGTTTAGACAGTTAGGTGTTTATTCTTTTGGGATATTCCTTGTCCACCCAATGGTCATTAATTATCTCGATTACTGGCTTGTTTGGGAAGGTTCTTATTTATTTCATATCGGGATGGTATTAAGGTTTATGTTAACAATCGCAATTAGTTTTACAATTGTTTATTTAATCAAACGCTATATACCTTATTCGGCTTATATCGTAGGTCGTTAAAGAGTAAAGGAAGATAGATGAATGAAACGATTTTTCGAGCCAGTTATTCGTCATGTGAAACGCTTCAAAACAAGTGATACAAAAAAGACAATAACTCAGATGCCTGTTTCAGAAGGGCTTCATTATTCAAAGTTACACGTGCGTCATCGACATGTGATGCATGTGTTAACGTTTGATTGGTCATCATCTTCATTACAGCTCGATTGGCAACATGACGACAGACTACAAGCGTTAGATCAATTTGACCAATCGTCTGCCGTAGCTCGTATAAATGGGAGTTTTTTTAATCCAAAATCACAAAAACCTGTTTATATGATGGCAGAGAATGATCAGTTAACGAATGTTGGGACGTTGTCAGGTGAAAATGGTTATATGCAAACGCCGAAAGCATTTGGTGTGACTCATGATGATGAGCCTGTTATCGATTCTTTTCAGTTAAGGGCTAGAGTGAAATCGCAACACGAAACCTTTAACGTGAAGCATTTTAATGTGTTGAACCAAGACGAGGAAGTGTTGTACACAGATTCAACGTTTCAATATTCTATTTCTGAAGGTGACACGTTAGTATTTATTGAAGTAGGAAACTATTTGCCAATGGGGTGGGGACAACATCACGTTGGCTACATCAATCAGATTAGACAAGCAGACAGGTCTGAAACATTAATCATTCCTAATAATGAAATCATACTGAAACTACCTTATTCATCTAACCTTAAACCAGGGGATACGATTTCGCTGTCGTTTGATATTGATGATCGTTGGAAAGATATGCGCTGGATCGTTGCGAGTGGTCCCGAACTTGTCAAAGGTGGAGAACCGAACTTAGATATATGTCCTGAACGATTTGTCGCTAAAAAAAGAGCACCGCGTACCGTCGTTGCGATCAATCATAAGCGTCATGAAATATATTTCATGACGGTGGAAGGGAAATATTTAACGTATCATCAAGGTATGAGTTTAGTGGAATTGTCATATTGGTTAGCTGAATGGGGTGCTGACCAAGCACTTAATCTTGATGGGGGAAGTTCATCCACGATGATCGTAGAGGATGAGGTCGTAAATAGACCATCTGCTGGCGTACTAGAACCGATTCATAATGCGTTTTTCATAACGAAAAAATAGACTAGGGCCACCCAAGGCTCTAGTCTATTTGTTGTAAGATACGATTGATTTCTTCAGTTAATGGTCCACCTAATGATCTAGCATAAACAGCGGTCAAGTGGTGTTTATCACGATAGGTAATCATTCTATCGACAACTGGGTAGCAATTGTTATCATCGCAAAGGTATTCTGTGAAGTCAGCGAAATAAACATGATCAGGTAAATTCTCTTCATCTTCCCACGGTATACCGTCTCTTAATATCTCCTCACGATCAATGGTACACTCTTCAATCCCATTCTCTTCTAAACAAGTCGGAACATCTTCAGGCATACGTGGATGATCACGTAATGCTAAAATAGGCATTTCACCTTCAAGCTTCTCCCATTTTTCGATGTAACCATCGGGTATGCTCAAATCGCCTGCAACAGTTGCTGTTGTGATGACTAAGTCAGGATTGCTTTCAATTAATGGTTCATCGACATTGTCGTTCCATTCCATACACGATTCAGATAGTTTACCGTCAAAGTCTTCTGTAGAATAACGACAAGCGTCTTTTAAGTATAAATCAATTTGAAGATTTAATTCTTTAGCTGCCTCTTCAACAGCAGGGTACCAGTGCCCTGAGTGAGATCCGCCTACTAACGCGACGGTATAATCAGGATTTTCAGTCTCACCCATTGAACAAATATTGACCTCAGGATCTGTCGTACTTGAATAACAACTGTCGTCATCGTAAAGAACTGGTAAATCAGATGACACTTCGATCATCGATGGTTGCACATCTTCAAGAGATGTATCGAAAACATCTGCGGAAGGTTCTGGACCACCTTCAACTGATATATTCTCAAGGTTACTTGCTTGTGCTTCTGTAATATACTGATTCCAAGCGACTCCAACAATAACAGCTGGTATTAAAAAGGTAACTAATATAGTAGCTAGACGTCGTTTTTGAGTACGTACATTTAAATTGCGGACAGGTGATTCCAACACGTTCGACGTGACGACGGATAAAATGAAGGCTGCAACAATAATGAATAAGCCGTGTAAAAACGGAACGTCTGACACATCGAAATAATTATAATAGAAAATTAACATCGGCCAATGCCATAAATAAAAGGCATAAGATATACTACCGAAATACATGAGTGGTCTTGATCCGAGTAATTTTTGTGCACCGTATGAACTTGCGTTTTCGGCAGAAATAATAATTAAAATCACGCCGGTAATTGGAAGTAGTGCGGCGTAGCCCGGAAATACACTAGAAACAGGTAAGATAATCCCTGTTAGGCAAACCGTGGCAAGGCCAAGCCAACTGGCCATTAAACTCGTTATTTTATTGAATGATAAATATGGCAATAGAAGTGCTAACATCCCACCGATACTGAATTCCCAAACGCGTGCAAATGAACTAAAATAAGCCCACGGTTGATTAACGGCCGTAATATAAATTGAATAGCTCAAAGATGCAATAAATAATGTGATAAGAACACTTAGTAATGTTTTGCGAAGCGGCGTTTTAAATAGTTTTGTAGCAAGGAAAAAGGCTAATAAAATGATAATCGGCCACGTGATATAAAATTGACCTTGTAACGATAGAGCCCAAAAGTGCTGGAAAGGACTTGCCACATTATTTTGAGCTAAATAGTCAACAGAATTAATCGCAAGTTGCCAATTTTGATAATAGAACATGGATGAAAATACTTGTGAGACGGTTTGGCCCCATTGAACTTCTGGTAGTAAAAAGAAAGACGCAACCGTGGTGACGAAGGTAACGGTTAACGCTAATGGCAATAAGCGTCGTCCTAAACCGAGCAAGTACTCACCTATTTGTAAACGACCTGATCGTTCAATTTTTGATAATAATGATGTCGTAATTAAATAACCTGAAACGATGAAAAAAACGTCTACTCCGCCTGAAACAGAACCAATCCAAATGTGGTATATGGCGACGAGCATAGCTGCAACGGCTCGTACACCTTCTATTTCTGGACGAAATTTTTTCTCAGGGCTTTTCAAATCTTGCATATTAGCATCTCCAGTCGTTCAAAAATCATATCATTAATATTTTATAACGAATGACATAGATTTACAATGAACGGAAGGACTATATTTAAGTTTGAAATTATCTACTATAGGAGTCGTATTTCGTGTTATAGTTAACTTAAAATATGTTAAAGGAGCGTTTTCATGCGCCAGACGACTGCTTGGGTATTAGTCATCTTATGGATGGCGTTCATTTTTTATTTCTCTCACCAACCAGGAACAGAATCTAGTGATTTAAGTGGCAGTGTGATGCAATGGATTCTTGCCATCTTGCCGTTTGGGTTAGAAGAATCAGAAGCATTTCACTTTCTAGTTCGAAAAGGTGCGCATGTCTTTGTCTATTTCGTTTTAGCGATTTTAGTTATGAATGCGGTGCGTTTTCATACCGAAAAAATGTTGACTCGAATCGGAATAGGACTGTTGTTGAGTTTGCTTTATGCGGCATCTGATGAATACCATCAAACCTTCATAGAAGGACGGGCCGGTCAAGTGAGCGATGTGTTTATTGATTCTATTGGTATCATGCTAGGTATAAGTGTTTTTGTTTTATGGCACCGAAAACGAGTGTCTAACAATTGATTATTTGTTGAAATAAGTAATTAAATAGCGTATTCTCAAAGTGACTATATCAAATGGAGTGACCCAATTGGACCAAAAAATAAAAGTCATGACTGTATTCGGCACGCGGCCTGAAGCAATTAAAATGGCGCCGCTCGTGCTGGAATTAAACAAACGAAGCGAGCAGTTTGAAACGATTGTAACCGTGACAGCACAGCACCGGGAAATGCTCGATCAAGTGTTGTCGATTTTTGATATCGAACCGGATTATGATTTAAATATTATGAAAGCAAAACAATCACTAGCGCAAGTGACGAACCGCGCGTTAGAAGGGCTTGACCAAGTGATGAAAGAAACAGAGCCTGATATCGTGCTCGTTCATGGTGATACGACGACGACATTCGCAGCATCGCTTGCGGCGTTTTACAACCAAGTGGCTGTTGGTCACGTTGAAGCGGGTCTTCGCACGTGGAATAAGCATTCGCCGTTTCCGGAAGAGTTAAACCGTCAATTGACGGGTGTGATGGCTGATATGCATTTCGCCCCGACGGATCAAGCGAAACAGAATCTTTTGGATGAAAATAAATCAGACGACTCGATTGTCGTGACAGGCAATACAGCGATTGATGCTCTTAAAACGACGGTTGATGATGGTTATACAAGCCCGATTATGGATGAGATTGGCGAACGACGACTCGTCCTTGTAACCGCACACCGCCGGGAAAATTTAGGGCAAAATATGGAGCAAATGTTCCGTGCGATCAAACGAATGGTTGAGGCGCATGACGATATTCACGTCGTGTACCCTGTGCACTTGAACCCTGTCGTCCAAGAGACAGCGAATTCGATTTTAGGTGATGACGATCGCATTAATTTAATCGAACCGCTCGGTGTTATTGATTTTCATAATTTCGCGGCGAAAGCGCATTTGATTTTAACCGATTCTGGCGGTGTCCAAGAAGAAGCGCCGTCATTAGGCGTTCCTGTCCTTGTGTTACGTGATACGACGGAGCGTCCAGAAGGCGTTGCAGCAGGGACGTTGAAGCTTGCGGGCACGAATGAAGACCATATTTTCGAACTAGCAGATGAACTGTTATCAAACGATGAGTCACATGCGTCGATGGCTCACGCATCCAATCCTTACGGAGACGGCGAAGCATCTGGGCGTATTGCGGATGCAATAGTCGGTTATTTTTCAAGACGTTAAGTGAGCGGAAACTGAGGAGGACAAGCGATGAAACCAGTCAAAAAAGCGATTATTCCGGCAGCTGGTTTAGGCACGCGTTTCTTACCAGCAACAAAAGCATTGCCGAAAGAAATGTTACCGATTGTCGATAAACCAACGATTCAATATATTGTCGAAGAAGCGAAAGCAGCCGGCATTGAAGATATTATGATTGTGACAGGTAAAGGAAAACGAGCGATAGAGGATCATTTCGATCGAGCGTATGAACTCGAGGATGCGCTTTTAGAGAAGAAAAAATTTGACTTGCTAAACGAAATCACTGAAGTATCGAATGTTGATATTCACTATATTCGTCAAAAAGAACCTAAAGGCTTAGGCCATGCGGTATGGTGCGCTCGTAAATTCATTGGTGACGAACCGTTTGCCGTTTTACTCGGTGATGACATTGTCCGCTCAGAAACGCCCGCTTTAAAACAACTAATGAATGATTACGAATCGACAGGTCATTCAGTGATTGGTGTACAACCCGTACCAGAAGACGAAACAGATCGTTACGGTATTATTGACCCGATGGCGCAAGATGGCAGACGTTACCGAGTGAATGCGTTCGTTGAGAAGCCATCCGTTGAAGAAGCGCCGTCTAACTTAGCGATTATGGGTCGATATATTTTAACACCAGAGATTATGAACTATTTGGACAAGCAGAAAGTCGGCGCAGGAAACGAAGTGCAATTAACGGATGCGATTCAAGAATTAAATCACGAACAACCGGTTTTTGCCTATAACTTTGACGGCCGCCGTTATGACGTTGGCGAAATTAAAGGTTTTCTTAAAACAACAATCGAAATGTCGCTCGAACGTGATGACGTGCGTGATGATTTGCTTGAGTTTATGCAAGGTTTGCTAGAAAATTATAAGACGAAGCAATGAGAGTCCTAACGTGGTTAGGGCTTTTTAATTTATTTCTATTAATATATGAATTTTCAAATAACACACTACTTAATACCCGGTATGAAGTCATCTTGTTTTATCTTTTGTCGAATGGTAGGTTATGGTTATAATGAATAAGAATTTATAAAGGGGTGTGGGTCGATTGAAAAAAATGAAAGTATCAGGATTGTTACTGATTGTTGCGTTACTGATGTCTTTTGCTGTACAAGTACAAGCTGACGAACACAACCGTGGATTCGATCGTGAAGAGGTACCGATTAAATTTAGCGATGCGGATGAAGCTGCTTGGGCGAAAGAGTATATTGGAAAGATGCAGTCTAAAAATGTGATTAAGGGAACTGGAAAAGGAACATTTGAACCAAATGATGATGTATCTCGTGCGGCAGCTATCGTCATGGCGGTCCGTTTATTAGATTTAGAAGATGAAGCAGAAGCAAAGCCTGACGATGTGTCATTACATTTTCAAGACGAAGAACAGATACCGAGTTGGGCGCGAGGTCATGTTGCGGTGGCGTTAGAAAATGATTTGTTTAATACAACGGATCAATCGTTTAATCCCTATGAACCGGCAAAACGCATTTGGATTGCTGAATTACTTGTTAAATCGCTTGGTTTAGAAGATGATGCGCTAGATCAAATGAACGACATTCCAGAATTTACGGATGTTGATAAAATTCCAGCAGGTGCCATTGGGTATGTGAACGTTGCGGCTGATGAAGATCTGACGACAGGATATGAAGATGGGACGTTTAAACCGAATAAAAATGTATCGCGAGCTGAAATGACAGCTTTCTTAGAGCGAACGAATAGTGATTTGCTTGATCAATCAGGCGCTCGTACGCTTCAAGGAACTGTGACAGATGTCAGTTTTGATGAAGAGATGGGCTCAATTTCACTTAATGTGAATGGTGAGTCGTTCACATTTGATCTTACGTCTGAACTAGAAGTACAGTTTGAAGATCGTTTGATTAAAGCCGATCAGTTACGAGCGGATGATAAAGTAACGCTTGTTGTTCAAGACGAATCAGTTGTTGAAGCGCGTTTATTAAACGAAAAGACGTCTGACTCTAATGAATCGAGTGGTTTAATAGAGTTAGAAGTAGAATATGAACGCGATGATACTGAGTATGAATTAGAGTATGATAACAAGAAAGGCGAATCAGAGGCTGAGCTGGAAGATGAATTTAACGGTGTGGAAGCAGAAGGCGAGGAAGCTTTTGCAATCGTTGAAGCGCTTGGTTTAACACAAGATATGTCGCGCGATGCTATTTTAGAGCGCGTCATGAATGAATTAGACGTTCAGGATGACGATTTCGATGAATTGAAGATTGAAGCGAAATTCGCTAATGGTCATAAAGTTGAAGTCAAGCGGGAGCCTAATGTTGACATTCCTGACGATGTAACGGGTGATTTAGCTGATATCGAATCGTTTGATTTAGATGTCGAGCTGTTTGACGGCGAAGACCAAAGCTATGACTATGAATTAGACGACGGTGACATTGAAGAAGACGTTAAACGCGACGGAGAAGAAGTCGAAGGGAATGAAGCATTACAAGCAGTTTCGACGTTAGTCAATGATGTGTCATTAACAGAAGAGATGAGTGATGAAGAGGTAAGAGAAGCTATTTTGGCAACTTTATCGATTGACTCTGAAAATGTTAGTGAGCTCGAATTAGAGGTTGAGTATTTAGATGGTTACAAGGTAAAGGTTGAGTTTGAGCAAGAAGCTGACCAGCCTGAGGAATCACGAGATGGTCAAATTGCTGAATTCAAGTTAGATGCTGAACTGAATAACGACAAGGCTTATGAATACTCAATGGAACAAGATGATGGTGATATTGAGTATGAGTATAGTGACGAAACAGATTCAGATGAAACTGAACTAGAAGGCGCAGAGGCGCAAGAAAAGGTTAACCAGCTGTTAGACCAATTACAATTGTCAGCTGAAATGACTCAAGATCAATTGAAAAAAGCGGCATTAACAGCTCTTTCAATTGATGAGGAAGACGTGGAAGAACTCGAAATTAGCGTGTCATTCGTGAATGGTGAATCGATTGAAGTTGAAATAGAGGAAGAAGATTAATTAACTTATCCCCCCCTTGCTGGATATTCAGTGAGGGGGTTAATTATACGTTTATTGTGTTGGTTCATGTTAAAATAGAGTTAGAACCCTAACGAAAAGGAGCCAATAACATGCCAGCAAACGTAACAGTTATCGGAAGTATTAATATGGACTTAGTCGCACAATCGGACCGCTTTCCCAATAAAGGTGAAACATTACTCGGAAATGATTTTCAAACAATTCCAGGCGGTAAAGGAGCCAATCAAGCCGTCGCTGCTGCGAAATTGGGCGCTAATGTGACGATGATTGGTTGTGTTGGAGATGATCCGTTTGGCCAACCGTTGATTGATAATTTGAAAGAACAAGGCGTAACGAATCCGCAAGTAGAGACAGTTGAGGGTGTGCCTACAGGTGTGGCACAAATTACGGTCGCGAACCAAGATAATACGATTATTGTCGTGCCCGGAGCGAATAATCATGTGACACCTGAAGTTGTAAGGAAGCATGAGGCTGATATCCAAGCGAGTGATATTATTTTACTTCAATTTGAAATCCCGTTAGAAAGTGTTCATGAAACGATTAACTTAGCGAATAAACATGATGTCAAAGTGGTGTTGAATCCAGCTCCCGTTCGTTCGGTAGAATTAGACTTACTAGAGAAAGTTGATTTCCTAACCCCGAATGAGCATGAACTTGATATTTTGATTGATACTGATGAGAAAAATGCATTTTACGAACAAAATCGCGACCGCTTCTTTGTCACATACGGCGACAAAGGGGTGCGTATGGTCGAACAAGGTGAGGATGTCTTAGTGCCAGGTTATCAAGTCGATGTCGTTGATACTACTGGAGCTGGTGATACATTTAACGGAGGGTTTGCCGTTGCAGTCGCTGAAGGACAGTCTTATCAAGAGGCATCCCGTTTTGGTAATGCAGCAGGCGCTTTATCGGTTAGCCAATTTGGCGCGCAGGGGGGCATGCCGTCTCGCGAAGATGTGACCAAGTTACTAGATTAAGCTGATTCAGACTGAAAAACTCTAGCTAAATTCTTATGTTTAGCTAGAGTTTTTTGTTTGATACGGCGAAATATCATGTATATACGGCGAAATATCATGTATATACGGCGAAATTTTTCGTACATACAGCGAAATTCATAGATTATACGGCGATATTTTGAATGGATACGGCGAAATCACTTGAATTTACGGCGAAAATAGGTTTGGAGCTCTGGGACGAGTGATGACAGGTCATAAACCGTGGTGCGTTTGTGTCCGAATTTGGGAAATTGGGCGAGGAGGCGTTTGGTGACGTCGGGGGAGTCGATGTTTAACCATTGGCGAACTTCTTTGTTAGTGACATACGGTTTTTGATGGAGGATGATTAAATCTTTTAAGACGGGGATGTGTGCATTGCGGTCGCGTGTTTGGCAGGAAGGGCAGAACCATGTGCCGTGGACTCGGTTGATCGCTGGGCGTGTGCATGTCGGGCAAAAGGCGCCACGAATCAATGCGTCTGATGTGATGTTGTAATGTGTGGTGAGGTGGCGGTTGCGCGGGGCGTGGTTGTTTGTAAGGCATTGTCCGATGGCGCGTGCTTTTTGGTCGGAGATGATTGGTGTGGGGTGCTCGTCTAGTAAATCATAGATATATTGCAGTAAATAATGATAAGTAAAAAGATTATCGGATTGGTTCGGCATGTCGATGATGGCTTCGGGATGGGTGAATGTGCCGCATGTAAAGATGGGTAAGTGATTTAAGTTGTGCACTTTTAGAAAGGTTTCTAGCTGACGCTTTTGAATGGCGGCTTGGTGAAGCGGGTGTTGCAGCGGTTTGGGCTCGCCGTCAACGTATTGAACCATTTGTTTCGCATCGTTTTCGGTGATGACGCCTTTTACATGCTTGCTTTCGACGATGAGCATAAATTGACGTGTGATGAGCAACGCGTCAATCTGAAAAAAGTGACTGAACACCTCGCACCTGAGGTCAAATAACGTGTACGATTCTTGATGGCGTAATAAGTTAAAATAATATTGCAAAGCGCTTTCGCCGTGATAGCCAGCTTTGTCGCGTTGGTATTGGTCGTCGATTAAATGGAAAAGTTTATCGCGGTCCCGGTATCGCCTTATGAGAACGTCTAATTGCAACAATTCGAGCGGTTTTTGTAAGGGTAAAAGGTTCATAGCGTCACTCCTTGTGATTGATTATAGCGTGAAATGAAGCGATTGTGTAGTTGACAAAATGCTGCTTAAAATAGATTTAATGGTCATATAACGTCAAAATTCTAATGCTTGCCCTTAAAATAGCTAGTTAATGGACTTTAATTCATTCTATTAAAAATAGAGTTTTCTGATAAAATAAACATAGAGATGATAAATGTGGCAAATCAAGTCGGACGTAACGATCCTTGCCCGTGCGGATAATCTAGAACAGTTTGAAGCGCAGTATTTAGATTTCTTAGACGATTGGTGGAATATGGCATCAGGTCCTGCCACGTTAATGGATTTAAACGCAGAACCACGCGCAGTTCAAGTGCTTGAGCTATTATTTGATCGTTTGTTTCAGTCGCGAGAGATTGAGGATGATCAGCGTGAATTACTCGTTAATATGTGGTTGTATTTGAATATGATATGAAAGAAAAGCTCGGCGATGAGGATTTGGATGAATTTTTAGACCAATATCTCGATATACCTGATATGCGTGAACGGGCGATTTATAAAGCAGAAAACGAGAAAAACAGTGAACGTGTCATTGAATTAATCGAATCTGCAGACCGAAAGCGACAAGACTGGCTAGATATTTTATATCGACATTACGGGCTGTTAGGACGAATCGAAGAACAGCGTGAGTTAGCTAAAAAGTTGGTAGGCGAGTATGGAATGGATTATTATAATCGACTGCGAAAACTGTATTCTGATAATGAGTGGTCGCCTGTTGTTGATACACTTATAGAAAATAATCTTTATTACTTTCAAGGCTCAAATTACTACAAATTTTTATTAAAAGAGAGACGCAATGAGGCGTTGTTATCTTATGGTCAAGCTAGTCCTTATATGATTACCGAATTTGGTCCTTATTTACAAGACCATTATCCTGAAGAAGTGGCTGTTATTTTTCAAGACTTTATTCATCAAGAAGCGAGTAAGGCGACTAATCGAAAGGACTATCAAGGTGTTTCTCGAATTATCAAGCAGATGCAAAAGGTTTGTGGATATGAAGCTAGTTTACCTGTGATTGAAAAGTTAGCAACTGATTATGTTAAACGTCCTGCTTTTATCGATGAACTTCAAAAAATGAAGGTTTAAATCCTGTTATACGGCGAAATTATAGGATGATACGGCGATTTTTTTCGGCTATACGGCGAAATTTCTGTTTGATACGGCGAAATCGAGCGCGCATACGGCGAAAATCATCACGCTTACGGCGAAATCCGGCGATTATACGGCGAAACACACATCTCACATAAAATTGCCACAGTTCATTTCATTGCTTTTCGTCACGACATTTTGTAAAGTGGAAGAATCATACATAAAAAAGGTGAACGTCTATGTGGAAGATTTATAGTTTATTATTTGTTGTGATGTTGATGTGGGGGATGAACGTATCGGCGCTTAAAGTGTTGGTCGATGCGGTGGATCCGATTCTGCTCAACGCCTTTCGTGTGTTTACCGCGGGTGTGGCGGTGTTAATTATTTGTGCGGTGCTGGGTATCTTCCGGTTACCACGGAAGTCGGAATGGACGATCATGGCGTATATCGGTGCGTTTAATGTTGTGCTGCACCATGCGTTTATTGCGACAGGGTTAGAAGGGACGTCGGGTGTCAATGCGTCATTGATTCTGGGGTTGGTGCCGCTTGTGACCGTGCTAATGTCTGTCATTTTCTTAAAGCAACAAGTGAATAAGTTACGGATGACTGGGTTTTTACTTGGTTTTTCAGGTGTGGCGCTCACGACGCTTACTGGTGATGGAGGTTTAGGCTCAATATCGTATGGCGATATGCTCGTGTTTTTAGGTGTCGTTGTGCAAGGGTTTAGTTTTGTGTTGATTAGTAAGTTGAAAGCGGACTTTGACCCGCGGTTGATCACGGGGTATATGATGGTGTTCGGTTCATTCTTTATTTTCGGATTGAGTCAGCTTTTCGGAGCTAATGTCAGTGAGATCAAGGCTGTGTTTGATTGGCATATCGGCGGTGTGTTTTTATTTAGTGCCGTGTGTGCGACGGCGTTTGGTCATATGACATACAATTTAGCGATTAAAAAAGTGGGTCCGGCTGAATCGGCAATTTTCACGAATTTGAATGTATTGTTTGCGATGATTGGTTCGGCGTTTTTCTTAGGTGAAGTCATTATGCTAGAGCATGTCGTTGGATTCGTGCTTATTTTAATTGGTATTTTCTTTGGGACAGGTGCGATGGAGTATTTGCTTAAAAGACGGCGTGGAAAAATCGTGTGAGGTGGTAGCGTGCACATTGTTGTGATAGGTAGTGGCATTTTAGGTGCGTCGACAGCTTATGAACTGGTCAAAACTGGACATCAGGTGACATTAGTCGATGCAGGGTTCAAAGGTCAAGCGACATATGCTGGTGCTGGTATCGTTTGTCCGTGGGTAAGTGCGCGTCGCGATCCGGATTTGTATGCTTTGGCGAAAGCGAGTGCGATTCGGTACCCCCATCTCATTAGTGCGATAAACGCAGATGGTGCCACAAAAACAGGTTATAATCAATGCGGTGCGCTGGCGCTGGCAAAAGATGATGAAACGGTTGAGGCGCTTGTCGATGAGGCGACTCAGAAACGTGAAGAAACAGATGCTGTTGGTGTGATTGAACGATTGTCTAACGAGCAAGCTAAAGCGATGTTCCCGCCGCTGAACGATGACGTCCAAGCGGTTTATGTATCGGGTGGGGCGCGTGTCGATGGTGCAAAATTAAACCAAGCATTGATTCAAGCGTTCGAACAGCGCGGTGGCGTCTGTCGTCAAGGTCATGTATCCTTAAAGCAGGACGGAACTTTGGCCCAGGTTTACATAAACGATGAAAAAATTGATGCCGATCAAATCGTTGTTGCAGCAGGGGCGTGGACGAATGACGTGTTAAAGCCGTTAGACGTGACACTGTCGCTCGAGCCTCAACGCGGACAAATTGCTCACTTGACTGTAGATGAGGAGACAGATCATTGGCCAGTCGTGCTGCCTGAATCGAGCCATTATATGCTTGCCTTTGAAGGTGGACGTGTCGTCATGGGGGCGACGCGTGAAACGGGGAGTGGTTTTGATCATCGCTTGACTGCAGGTGGCGTGCATGATGTGTTGCATGAGGGATTACATGTTGCACCTGGTTTAGTTGAGGCGACGTTAGAGGACGTCCGGATCGGGTTTCGGCCAATGGGACCTGATGGGAAACCGCTTCTCGGCTGTTTATCTCACACGACAAATGTAACTGTTGCAACAGGTTTAGGACCGTCCGGGTTAACGATTGGACCGTACATAGGACTTTTGACCGCGCAACTTGTCACAGGTCAAACGCTCGACCAATCGATTGACCATTTTGATCCATTAAGAAAACTATAAGAGGTGATGACATGAGTAAAACACCAGTAATTATTGATTGTGACCCAGGTATTGATGATGTGATGATGTTGCTTCTCGGTTTGCGTCACGACGATATTGACGTCAAACTCATTACGACGAGTGCAGGTAATCAGACGCAAGAAAAAGTGATGACGAATGCCCTTCGTTTTGCCAGTTACATAGGAGAAGATGTCGAAATCGCGCGCGGTGCTGACAAACCGTTTATTCGTGACTTAATGATCGCCGATGACGTTCACGGTGAGTCTGGTTTAGGTGGTGTAGAATTACCGGAAGCCACGATTAAAGAAAGTGACCGCACGGCGATTCAAGCCATGGTTGATGTATTACAACGAGCAGAAGAACCGGTAACTCTAGTCGCAACCGGTCCGATGACGAATGTCGGAGCTCTTTTATTAGCGCATCCAGAATTAAAAGCAAAGATTAAGCAAATCTCGATTATGGGTGGCGCTGCGCGTGGCGGTAATGTGACGCCGCACGCTGAGTTTAACATGTATGTTGACCCTGAAGCGGCTGAAGTCGTTATGCAAAGCGGTTTGCCGATTATCATGAGCGGGTTAGATGTCACGCATAAAGCCTATTTGAATCAATCAGATGTGGATGCACTAAAAGAGGTGGGAACGCCTTTAACAGATAAATTGCACGGCATGTTAGCGCATTATATGGGCGCGCAAGGTGACTCACCGTTTTTAGAACCGTATTATAGTGACGTGCTACGATTACACGACTTGTGTGCGATCGCTTACATTATTGACCCGACACTATTTCATGGTGATGATTACTACGTCACGATGGAGACAAGTGGAAGCAAAACAGCGGGTGCGACTGTTGTGGACCACATGCGAAATATGAATCATGAGCCGAATGTCCACGTCTTATACGGCGTCGAACGCGAACGGTTTGTGAACTTATTTTTCTCAGTTCTATAAATGAAATAGGATAGACTTTCAAAGCCATCGTCTGGACATGACGATGGCTTTGTTTATATTAGAGGTCGTGACGAGCAGCATAATGTTTAAACACGTCGAGTGACGTATAAGTCGGTGTGAATCCGAACGCTTCTTTCAATTTTGTATTGTCTAACACGGGTCGGTATGTTAAAAAAATCAAGTTGTTCTGGCCCGTATTGTGTGAGGCGGAAAAAGCTCAACAACCATAATGTATTTTTAAATAATCTGCTGGGTAACCGGACAACGCCTTTATTTAATATGTCCCCAATATCATCAATCGTGACCGCACCATCCCCAGCGAGGTTATAAACGCCGGTCACGTCTGAATCAATCGCGCGAATACAACACGTCACCACATCTTTGTCCCAAATAAAGACAAATGGACTATTGGACCCTTTCACACCTAAGAGGCGAGGTTTTTTAAACAAATCAGTAATTTGATTATTCACGTTGTCGCCTAAAATCGTCCCGATGCGAAAGACAATTTGCTCTAAGTCAGGGTGATGCTCGCGATAGTCTGCTAACATTTGCTCAACGAGACGTTTATGGTAAGCGTAGGTAAAAGCTTCGTTCCCGCGGAGTGGATGATCTTCGGCGATCCAGTCAGCGTTATCTGGGTGATAGCCGTATGCAGCACCACTCGATGACACAATAATGCGCTTAACGTGGTTAGTGATGCACGCTTGAAGTAAGTTATGTGTCCCTTCCACATCAACGGAATATTCAAAATCACGATCCCTCGTTTTACTAGGCGTGACGATTGTCGCTAAATGAATGACAACATCAATGGTATGATGTGCTATGACACTTGATAATTCGGGTGAGCGTATGTCTAACGGGATATAAGTGACATCGTCAGTCAAAGTCAGTGTCGGTTCAGATTTAATATCCGTTGCGACGATATGCCACGGTCGTTCACTTGTTTCATTCCTGCGCATGAGTTCTGTCACGATTTGCTGACCGATATAGCCCATCGCACCTGTGATCAACACATTCATGCCGCATCACCTAAACTTTCATCGATCGGCGGCTTGCGCGACCAAAATGTGGCCAGTGTAAGCCCGGCAATAATATGCCAAATCGACCACCAGGCAGCGACAATCGCCATGCCACCGAGTCCGCCGAAAAAGTTAAAGACTAAAATTAAACCGAGCCCCGAGTTTTGAATCCCGATTTCGATCGCAATCGCACGCCTGTCACGTTCGGGTAAACCGAATGATCGTGCTGAGACGTAGCCTAATGTAATCGCGAGTGCATTGTGTAAAAAGACGGCGACCACGACCATACCAACAAAATCAATAAAATAGCCGAAGTTGTTCATTAATGCCCCAAGGACAAACAAAATAAAAAACACAATCGAAAAGCGCCTCATCCATTTGCTTGCTTTTTGCGACCAAGATGGGAAGCGGTAATTCACAACCATGCCGACGCTTAGCGGGATCGCCAATAAAATCACAACGGTCATAAACAAATCAGCGGGGCTAATCATGAACGAGCGTAATAAATCATTTGTCGGTCCATAGAGTGACCCCCATAGAAGTGTGTTTAACGGTGTCATGATAATCGCGAATAACGTTGAGACGGCCGACATACTAATGGACAACGTCGTACGCCCTTTGCCGAGGTGAGCGAGAAAGTTAGACAAATTACCCCCAGGGCAAGCCGCCACGAGAAACATACCAAGCGCAATACTCGGCTGTGGTTGTAACATCATCACAAGACCAAACGTCACAGCCGGTAATAATAAAAATTGTGCTGTTAAGCCGATAAGAAACGGTTTCGGTGTTTTAAGCGTTCGTTTAAAATCATTTACTTTTAAATCAAGAGCGACGCCAAACATAATAAAACCGATTAAAATATTCATGAGAAGCAAGGTCGATTCATTGAAGTTTAATTGAACCTCATCAATGCCCATAGGTTATTTCCCCTTTGGTTCGTCATGCATGTCTTTAAAATATTTTAACCCCGGTGCCCACATGTGTTTGACTGGATCGACATCGCAATGAATCACGGTACAGCCACGGTGGCCTTTCGCGCGGACGAGTGCTTCGCGTAACTGATAAGGATCAGACACGCGTTCGCCATGAGCTCCCATACTTTTCGCAAGCTGGTCAAAAGCGATATCGCCTAAATCAGCATTGATATTTTCGCCGTCATCAAGCGATTTTTTGACGATCGTTTTCACCGGACGAAGCGCAATATTTTGATTAATTTTCACCATACCCCATTGTTTATCGCAAACGACGAGATAAATCACGTTTAAGTCGTTTCGCACGGCTGTTTCGATTTCTTGCGGATGGAAGCCCATCGCCCCGTCGCCGATCACGCAAAGGACAGGTTCATCGGGGTTCGCAGCAGCAACGCCTAATGCCTGGGCAACCCCAGCGCCGAGCATGCCGAACTTAAAGGTGGAAAACAACCCGCCTTGTTTTTCAATTGATGTGAAAAAGTTCGACCAAATCGCTGTATTGCCACCATCAGCAATAACCGGTACGTTGCGAGAAAAAACGTCTTGAGCCATCGCGGCGACATGTGCTGGGTTCATCGGACTATTGAGGTCGTCTAGCTTTTCATTCAGTTTTCGACGGTATTTTTTGCGCTCTTCTACATATTTCTTGATCGTGGATTGGCGTTTTTTAATCGTTTTCGGTTTGATATGATGCGGTAATTCATCTGATAGTTTATTTAAAAAGTGTTTAATATCGCTTTGAATGCCCATCGTTATCGGTTTGTTCATACCAATCATAGACGGATCGATATCGACTTGAATCACATCTTGATCCGCATCCCAATACGGCGCTTTCCCCCACCAGTCTGTTTCGCCGACACGTGAACCAAGAACGAGCACGAGGTCCGCTTCACGCCTGATTTGATTATTCGTTTCAATATGAATCATCGGCATCGTCAGCGGGCTGTTTTCGCGAATTGCCCCGCGACCAGCCCAACTCGTTGTCACCATTGTTTGTAGTTGTTTCGCGACTTGTTCTAATTCGTCATAAGCTTGAGCATGAATGACGCCACTACCAGCGTGAATGATAGGGAATTTAGCTTTGGTAATTAATTGAGAAGCTTGTTCGACTTGTGCATTGGTAGGCGAAGGATGGTTAAGTAATCGATATTGAGATGGTTGTTGGAAAGTGAGATCAGATTTGAATTTACCATTTAAAATATTTTCTGGAATGTCAAGGTGAACGACGCCCGGGCGTCCATCGTAACACTGTCTTAACGCTGTCCGCATGAGTTCTGGAATACGGTCAAATGACGGCACCGCTTCACTCCATTTCGCGATTTGCTTAATCGCTCCTGTTTGATTAAAGTATTGATACGTCCCACCACGATCAGGATACATAATGCCCGTCCGACGGGAACTCGTAATGACTAGCACACGATTGCCTTCAGCTTGTTCAACGACGAGACCCGGTAATATATTCGCAACACCCGGCCCATTACTCGCCATACAAACGCCTAATTGACCCGTCGAACGCGCGTAAGCACCAGCCATGTGCGCCGCACTCGTTTCATGCCGCGGCGTTATGAGTTGCATCCCATTCGGTTCTAAGCTCGAATAAAACCCAAAATACGTCCCATCAATAATCCCGAAAACGGTTTCAATATTTTCCTGACTTAACATTTTCGCAACGACTTCGCCACCGGACATTTCAGCCATCGTATAATCGCCCCTTTTTAGTAGATTATATGTCATCTATATTCTATTATAACGACATAATATGTTTTGAGATAGTGATTAGTCTGAAAAGTTTGATAAATAACTTTTTGGGAAATGAGATCGATGATATTAGGTTTGAAAAGTATCTTTTAGCAAAGAGGTAATTTAATGAAAGATATTTCAAGTTGGCCAGTTACAAACTTTGGAGAGAATAGTACTTTAGAAAAGTACGAAATTTTATCACCTAGTAATGAACATTATGTTATGAAATTTCCTAGGGATTTTGATGGGAATCGAACTAATTGGGAGGATGTTAATGAAGTCATCGCGGCTAAAGTGGCTCAATTATTAGGTATAAAAGTAGTTGATGCAGAAATTGCTTATTATAAAAATAGAAGAACATGTTTGATGAAGCATTTTCGTTTTCAATTGAATGCAGAACATGGTGACACAGCGGCCTCTTTATTGAGTGCAGAATTTGGGGATGAATATGAAAATTTAGTTAGTAGTGACCTTAAAATGAAGAACTGATGCAACGACTTTTTTCATTGTTTGAAAATTTTTCTTTATTTGACAAGATTGTAAAAGATTTTGTATTCATGAATTTGTTTGATATTTTGATTGCCAATCAAGATCGTCATGGGCATAATTGGCAAGTTCTTTATATAAATTGAGATGAAATGTTTGGTCCGTTATATGATAATGGAGCTTCGCTTGGATGGCAACTTCCAGAGTCTCAAATAATAGAACAAATGAATTATAAAGCCAAAATGAATAAATTTTATAAGAATTCAAAAATGAAAATAAGCTTAGATAACAGAGAAACCCCAAGAATAAAAGCAAAGACAGTATTAAAATATTTAATACTAAATTATAGAAAAGAATGTGATGAATTTTTTCATATAGCACAAAATATAGATATACTCGAGTTGAAAAGTTTCTTAGAGAATTTCCTGTTAATTACAGATGAAAGAAATTTATAGTCTAGTTAATTGAATTCAGATTAAATCAGATGTTACTTACTTATAAAAAGGGTGGGTTTTCATAAATCAAGTTAAATCACTATTATTAGTTTGGCAAAATTCAAAAGATAATTTGTATTACCACATTGGTACACTCACGTATCATGGTGAGAGATATACATTTGAATATAGTCATAAAAGTGAATCGCCTCGTAATGTACATGAAGCGATACGTCAGGGTTATCGTCTACACCCAGCCTTCCCTAATCTAAATAAAACGTATGAATCAGAAAAACTTTTCACAACATTTAATCGACGTATTCCTGATCATACGCGAATTGGTTTTGAAGAAATATTAGAAGAATTGTCTTTATCAGAAGATGCTGATCGTATGGATGTGTTACGTGAAACGCGAGGTGTTTTGTCAGGTGATCCATATTCATTCGAAGAGCCTCTACGATTACATGAAGACATATTACATTCAAATTTTTATATTAATGGAATGCGTCATAATAACAAACTACCTGAAAACTGGTCAGAATTCTTAAAACCTGGTGATCAATTAGTTCCAGAAGTAGATGAAGATAACTCTTTTGATCAATATGCTGTTCGAATTATGAACACTGAAGGACTTTTTATAGGTTATGTACCAGGAATTTATGCCCAAGCGGTCCACTCTCTTCTAAAGAATAATGAAAACGTTGTATTAGAGGTTAAAAAGGTTCGTTCATATTATACACCTCAATGGTGGGTGAAAGTTAAATTGACCGCAACAGTAAATTTTGATAAGAAGGGCTACGAGTATCGTACAAAATTAAACAGTTGTATTTTTAAAGATACTGCATGAATGATTCGAACGAAACCCCGAAAGATCTTTAAATAAAAGTTCTTTCGGGGTTTCGTTCAAGAAATTGTTTTGTGTTTTTAGAAATGCTATTATTTAATTCTCTCTTCCGTCTCAGCATCAAAGAAATGAACCTTATTCATATCGATTGCCAATTTGACGTCGTCGCCAGCATTGACTTCGGAACGAGCATCGACACGGGCGATGAATTCTTGGTCGTCGAGTTTTGAATAGAGATATGTTTCAGACCCCATCAGTTCAGCGACTTCAACATGGGTATTGAATGCAGAGCCAGGTGAGTGTTCAATAAAGACTGGCTCGTCATGCAATTCTTCTGGACGCACGCCTAGCACCATATCTTTTCCTACATATCCTTTGTCTCGTAAAGGCTTCATGCGACCTTCTGGGATCTCGATTGATGTTTCACCAATTTTAAAAGCTCCGTCTTCAAGTTTTCCGTTAAAGAAGTTCATTGACGGTGACCCGATGAAGCCACCGACGAAAATATTGTCAGGGTAATCGAAAACTTCTTTCGGTGTACCGACTTGTTGGACGACACCATCTTTCATAACGACGAGGCGCGTTGCCATCGTCATCGCTTCAGTTTGGTCGTGTGTGACATATATTGTTGTTGTTTGTAAGCGTTGGTGTAGTTTTTGAATTTCTGTACGCATTTGGACACGTAATTTTGCGTCTAAGTTAGATAGCGGTTCGTCCATTAAAAATACCTTCGCATCACGGACAATCGCGCGGCCGAGTGCGACACGTTGACGTTGACCACCTGATAGAGCTTTTGGTTTACGGTCTAAGTAATCTTCTAGGCCGAGAATGCGCGCGGCTTCATGGACTTTTTCTTTAATGACATCTTTTTTGAATTTACGCAGTTTTAAGCCGAATGCGATGTTGTCGTACACCGTCATATGCGGATAGAGGGCGTAGTTTTGGAAAACCATTGCGATGTCACGGTTTTTCGGTGGGACATCGTTTACTCGGTCATCATCAATTATGAGATCGCCTTCTGTAATATCTTCAAGACCAGCAATCATTCGAAGCGTTGTCGACTTACCACAACCTGACGGGCCGACGAAGACGACGAACTCTTTGTCATCAATATCTAAATTAAAATCCTTAACTGCGTGGACATCTTTTTCGTAATACTTATTAATATTATGTAACTTTAAATCTGCCATTTGACTCATCCTTTCTATAAGTCTATTGTATAATAAAACGCTTTCATAAAGAATGGGCAAGGTGCACATGATTGTGGTGGGGTGGATGTGCAGATTGCTTAAAGGGGTTTACGACATGAATGAAGTCATCAATAATGTCACGCTTTATTTAGAAGATAAAGTTTGGCTATCCGGTTCGATTACGATTGAAGATGGCGTGATTCAAGCTGTATCACGTGAGCCAATTGCTGATCAACGTGCGGTAGATGGGCGTGGATTAATCGCGATTCCTGGTTTTATCGACACGCATATTCATGGTGCTATAGGTTATGACGTGATGGATGGATCAGAAGAGGCGCTGCGTGAAATAGCACGTGCGTTGCCATTTGAGGGAACGACGTCATTTTTGCCAACGACATTAACAGCACATCGCGCAGCAATTGACGATAGTTTACATAACATAGCGACGTTTTCAAGTGGGTTCGGCCAAGCGGAAGTTTTAGGTGCACATGTTGAGGGACCTTTTATTAATAAAGATAAAAGTGGTGCGCAACCTGCTGAATACATATTAGAACCAGACAAGGCTTTAACTGAAAAATGGTTGGAGTCAGGGGTAGTGAAGGCAATGACTGTAGCGCCAGAGTTGGGTGGTGCTCATGCGTTAATGCATCTGTTACATCAACATTCGGTCGTTGTGTCGGCGGGACATACAGAAGCGGATTATAATGACATTCGCTGGGCACGAACTCACGGATTAAGTCAATTAACCCATTTATGTAACGCGATGACAGGCATTCATCATCGTGATATGGGGGCTGTTGGAGCGGCCGTGTTATTCGATGATTTGGTATGTGAACTCATTGCGGATGGGATTCATGTTGCAGATCCAATGTTGAAGTTGCTCTATCAAATGATAGGGCCTAACCGATTAATGTTAATCACCGATAGTATTCGAGCAAAAGGTCTTGAATCGGGCACATACAAATTAGGCAGGAACGATGTAACAGTCGTTAACGGACAGGCGACGCTAAGTGATGGAACGTTAGCTGGCAGCGTGTTGACAATGGATGAAGCGGCACGGCGCATGATGCGGGTTTGCGGTGCGACAATCCGTGACATTATCCAAATGACAGCCGTTAATCCTGCCAAACAGTACGGCGTTTGGGACCGTAAAGGGAGTCTAGCAGCAGGTAAAGATGCCGATCTGTTATTAGTTGATGAGCAGATGACAATTCATGCCGTATATTGTCGGGGCACACACATTAATTTATAAATAATTAAGGCATAAATAGCTGACTAAAGCATCGTCAAACTGCCGGACGTCCAATCCAGTCAATTCATAAAATTTATCAATTCGTTTTTGAACCGTGTTTCGGTGCATATAATGATGTTTGGCAACGGATGAAATATTCACTTGATGTTCGATGACAGTTGTGATGGTTTCGAGTAAATCATAATCTCGTAATGCATCTTGTAATAGGGCTTGTTTAAACAAATAGCGATCGTTAGGTGTTAAATTTGTCGTTAATATAGGTAAAAGAGCGTCCTGATGAGAAATGACGCGTTTATGACTATTTAGAAATAACGTCTGAACGGATTGCTCCAGCCAATGAAAAAGGTCAGGTGCTTGTTTGATATTTTTTAAAACATTGGATTGAAATATCGTCATTTTAACATCAAGATCATTCGATAATACATCAATAACGTCATTGAAATTAAACGGCTCTTCATTTACGGTAAGTGGTTCTAAACCAATGACGAAATCAGCTGGGTTAGAGAGAATGATTAACGATTTATTGAGAACGTCTTCAATAGCTGTTTGAGCTTCATCGACATGATTGAACGCGAGAAGTCGAAACGCTTCTAAGGTTTCAGGCGGTTCACTTCTATTACCCGTGACATATTGGTGCCATGAATCATGAATGATCGTCGCCTCATTCGTATGGAATAACGTGGTTATTAAATTTTTAGCCTCATCGGTTAAATCCGTTTTCGGAATTCCGTATGTTTGACCTGAAAGCTGAAACGAGACATATTGTGGATCGTGGTCGTTTAACGGGATTAAATTTGGATATAAAGATCGCAATTTATCTAGCATGATGGTCACTCCAGTCTAATCATGATCCCATTATATCACGGGATGTGATCGTGTTTGAAATAGAAGTTGGCATTTCGCCGTATATCATCAGATTTTCGCCGTATCCAAGCACGAAATCGCCGTATGGTGTTAAAAATTCGCCGTATCGCAACTTAATATCGCCGTATCATACAAAAATCCAGCTGCTTAAATTAGTTAAGTAGCTGGATTTTAATTTAAATAATTCCTTGCATACGTAAGACAATTTCGGCAATGACCGCTGAGCCTAAGACGGTGCCTAGTAGGACGAAGGATGCGACGACGATGGTACGCCAGCCGAGTTTCATGAAGTCGGTCCAGGAGCGTCCGATTGCGATGCCGGCGTAGGCCAAGATCGGTGTCGTCAAGGCGAGTAGTTGCACTTCGGATGTCCACGCCACAATAATCTCGCTACCAGGTGTCCAAGGCATGGAGATAAGGACGCCGTAAATGGCGATATAAGCAACGCTCGGGATGCTTAATGGGACGAGTTTTTGTGTGATGAATCCGAGTAGTGACACGACAATAAGAACAATCATGCCGAGAATGGCGTTTAAAGAAAAGATGTCATAGCCGACCCAGTTGCCGAGTAACGTCACGATGCCGAAGATCGTCAGTAATAATGTCCATTCTTGTATGTTTTTGAGCATATTATGACACCTCATCTTTCTGCTTGTTTTTCGTGAAGAGTTTATATAGTTTTTCGGTTAACGGTAAGGCGATAAAAATACTGACGTATAAGCCGGTTGATAAGGATAATAGGTTACTAGCGCCTGCGTAAGCAGCGATTTGGCCTTCCATCTCAGGGAAAATGCTAATGAGTGACCCGCTTGCAGCTGCCATCATACTTGCGCTTCCGATACCTGATGCCATGGCGAAAGACAGCGGGTGAAGCGGTGTGATCGTTGCGAGTAGTCCGGCGAGTAAGCCCATAAAGATAGCGCCGAATACCGTACCGAAAATATACATCGCCATGACGCCGCGACCTTCAGGTGAGTTGAATCCGAATTTGTCCATGATCAACCCGACGTTTGGCTCGCGGGCAACAGAGTGGGTCATGCCGACGGTTTCACGACGTAAACCGAGTAAAATCGCAATCGGTAGAGCGATTAAGACCGTTCCGATATTGCCGAGTTCTTGTAAGAGTAGTGCAGGTCCTGCTGCAATGATTTCGGGTAAATCGGGTCCAATGATGACACCGATTTTGGCAAGCAAGAGTGCCACGCCAAGGACAATGAGTGGTTCAGATTTCTCTGATTGTTTTTCGGAAACGACTGGTGTGAAATAAAGTATAATACCAATAATGATGGCGTAAAGCATCGGTAATAAAATGACGACGCCAGGGCCGACGGAAAATTCGAATGACCCGACGAGTTCAGCGCCTATGACAATTAAAAAAACGGTTAAATGCAAGCGCCAATCTTTCCATACATCGCTAATCTGTGCTTGTTGCATGATAGTCCCTCCTTTGGTGTGTAAAACAAAAACGATGACCTCAGGAGAGGCGCATCGTTTAATTATTATTCAGAATAATGTATATTTTTACACAAATGCGAGGGTGATGGCAAGGGATAAGTGGTTTTATTTTTATAAGACGACGTACAATAGACAAATGGTGGCGTAACAGATCAGCCATAATGTTAAAGCGAACAAGAGATTGCTACGCGGTCCGACTGCGACAGGATTGCTTTGAGCTAAGCCAGACATGAGTAGATTCAGCCCAGAAAATGGTGAGCCGATCACCGAAACCATCCAATTGGCGAGTAAGCCGAAGCTGAGTAGTAAGTGTTCATCGGCAAATAAAGGTGATGAGCTAAGCGTGATGCTTAACGCGGTCATCGTAATAATCGGATGGACGCCGACAAATGATAAACTCGTCACAATGATGAGTAAGACGGGTATGAGCACGAGAATATGCGAAATGCCGAACCAGTTAATGAAATCGATGATCCATTCGCTTGCTCCTGCGCTTAAAATCGCTGCACCAAACGCGCCAGCTGCGATAAATAGTGATAATTCGTTTCCCATGGCTGGTAGGCGCTCTTGCGTGAAGCGGCCGTAACTTTTAATTAAGTCTTTCGGTCGTTCATATACAAGCCCCCAAATCGCTGATAATACAATCGCAACGAGCGGGATAATCGTCAGGACGGATAAGTCGACGAGATATTCGAGCGTCATAATAAAAGCTGTTAAACAGAGAATGATGATTAATAGTTCGAAAAGTTTACGCTTCGCCTCTTGAATAGTCACGGTTGTTTCAGATGGTTCGCTTTCTACAACGATTGGTTGTGAATGACGTTTTTCAAATAAAATACCAAGTGTAATACCGACGACTGCCATCGACAGGCCAATTGGAAAGATTTGAATCCAGCTAACATTAAAATAGGACAAAATGAGGGCGACCGAAATGAAATACGGTGACCACATAAATGCCATCGCAAAGCCGCGGCCGAGAGCGCGTGCCCGCAACATGCGGTACGGTTGATACGATGGTGTATCGGTCAGTTGATACATAATTGGAACGGTTCCTAAGTTCATAACCGACCCAACACCCATGAGAGCGATTTTGACATAGCTGTACAGCTGCCCGGTCGTCTGAATGTAATGATTAAAAACGGTTTCTAAATAATCGAGATAACGGCCTTGTTTGATGGGGATCGATAATAGCGGGACGAATATGAAAATGGCTAACACTGAGACGTTGGTGTTTAACCCTAAAAACATGTCCCACAATCCGTCGCCGAAAATAAATAGAAGGAAGGCTGAGCCGAGTAACGCGCTAATTAAAATGAACGGAATCCGTTTGAGATAAGGCATGTATGTCATGATGGTTGTTAGCGCAAATAGACTAACAAGCGGTGCGATCCAGTCTGTTTGGAGAAATTCAGATAATAAATAAGTAGATCCCATTAGTAAAGTGGACAGAGGTCGTATGATTGCTCGATTCATCGTGCTGCTCCTTTCTACGTCACACGTTAGATTATTAGATAATTTGCTGAAATTATTTAATAAATCCTTTAGGTTATCGAATAAATGCGTGAAATTATTTAAAAATATTGAGAGATTATTAGATAACTTTTAGTATAGTGACTATTTTAGCGGAAGTGAGCGACGCGTGCATCCTTTTGCTATGGCATAAAAAAAGCCAGCGTGTAGGACGCTGACTTTAACCGCCGAAGAAGAAGTCGAGGACACTTCCTGTTTTCGATGCGTTTTGGTTATAAAACTCGGAATAGCCACAATTATTGCAGAATACAACGG
Source organism: Alkalibacillus flavidus (assembly GCF_040545925.1). Lineage (NCBI taxonomy): Bacteria > Bacillati > Bacillota > Bacilli > Caryophanales > Bacillaceae > Alkalibacillus > Alkalibacillus flavidus. The sequence goes on along the minus strand of NZ_JBEPMX010000004.1, from coordinate 122,160 downwards.
TGAATTGGTTGTTTTGGACGTCGAAAAACTTCGCGAAACCAGCGCCAGTCATCGCCACTTCTTTCGTATCGGCATCTTGACTGCCGCATTTAATGCATCCATTTTCCATATTTACCACTCCTTTAAGCATGTTACTGTTCATTTTAAAACATAATTCTATCTTTTGAAACCGTTTCCTTGTAAACTAGAAAGAAAGTGACATAAGAGGGGGACATAAATGATGACAACACGAAAAGTCATTTTAGATTGCGACCCAGGACATGATGATGCGATTACGATGATCCTGGCTAATGCGAACGATAAGATTCAAATCGAAGCCGTGACGACGGTAGCGGGAAATGTTGAAGTGGACAAAACAGCATTAAATGCGCGCCGTGTGTGCGATATTATTGGATTGGATGTAGCTGTCGCTGAAGGTTCCAATCGTCCAATGGTTCGGGAAACACAAATCGCCGAATCGATCCATGGTGATTCCGGTTTAGATGGACCGAATTTACCTGACGTGCCTAAAACACCGGTTCATGATCAGCATGCGGTTGATTTGATTATTGAAAAAGTACTTGAATCAGATGGGGACTTGACTTTAGTGCCGACAGGACCGTTAACGAATATTGCGATGGCGATGGTGAAAGAGCCAAAAATCGTGCCGAAGATTCAAGAGATTGTCTTGATGGGTGGCGGGACATTTGGTAATTGGACGCCAGCTGCGGAATTTAATATATGGGTTGATGCTGAAGCGGCGAAAGTGGTGTTTGAAAGTGGCGTGCCGATTGCGATGTTCGGGTTAGACGTGACGCACCAAGCGCAAGCAACAGACGCGACGATCGACCGGTTTGCGGGTGTGGATAATGATGTATCAGAGTTTGTCGTTGAACTGCTACGGTTTTTCAAGAAAACATACAAAGAGGTCTTTGGCTTTGATGGCGCTCCGATTCATGATGCGTGTACGGTGGCATATTTAATAGATCCGTCGATTTTTGATACGGTTGATGTCCGTGTCGATATTGAGACGAAGGGTGAATTTGCTTACGGCATGACGTGCGTCGATTTGTTAGCTGTAACGGGACGCGAGCCGAATGTTAATTTTGCACAAGGTTTAGACCAAGGTCGGTTCTGGGATTTACTAGAAAACGCGTTACAAACATATAGCAAGTAGTAGCAAACGAGCCGCCCCAGCCGGCTCGTTTTCCTTTGGTGATACTCATTTTTGAGATAATTCCTTCCACTTTTGAAATAACTAGCGCTAGTTATTTCAAAAGTGCACCGACTTATTTCATAACTTAAGCGATTTATGAAATAAGTCTTGAGAAAAATAAACGAATGAATTTTCTTATAATTTATTTTGTTATACAATATGATTAGCTTATGAACGCAAGAAAGGGGATGGTCGTGTGCCTAAAGGAGATTGGCGCTTTCGGATCGCGAATCGTGAAGCGTTAATCGGTGTCGCGTTAGCTACGTTTAATATCATATGGTGGTACGGGTTTGCTTATACGCTCGGCTCAAAATCGCCTGATGACTATATATACATATTCGGCTTTCCGGCTTGGTTTTTCTTCAGCTGTATCGTTGGTTTAGTCGTCATGATCGCGCTCGTATATCTTGTTGTTAAATTCGTCCTTAAAGACATGCCATTTGATGATGAAGGGCGGGATGAGTCGTGAAAGTACAAGTCTTAATACCGCTTCTCGCCTTATTATTAGTCATCTTTTTAATCGGTATTTGGTCGAATCGAAAACTTAACCAATCGACCTCCTTCATTAGCGATTATTTTTTAGGTAGTCGTGAACTTGGCGGACTTGTCCTTGCGATGACGATGGCTGCCACGTATGGTAGTGCGTCGAGTTTTCTCGGTGGTCCTGGCGCTGCTTATACGATTGGTCTCGGCTGGGTGTTACTCGCAATGACGCAAGTGGCGACTGGGTATTTTATTTTACTCGTTTTAGGTAAAAAATTTGCGATTGTCACGCGGAAATTTAAATCGATTACGTTAATTGATTTTTTGAAAACGCGTTACCAAAGCTCGACGGTTGTGATTATATCAGCGGTTAGCATCGTGATTTTCTTATTTTCCGCGATGGCTGCTCAATGGATTGGCGGCGCGCATTTAATCCAGTCCGTGACGGGCATATCATATTTAGGTGCGCTGTTTTTATTCGCAGTGGCGGTCCTCATCTACGTGATTATTGGCGGATTCCGTGCGGTTGCTGTCACCGATGCGATGCAAGGAATTATCATGTTTGTCGGGACGTTTGTCTTATTGGTTGCGGTCGTGATAGCGGGTGGCGGCATCCCTAGTATTATGCAAGACCTTGTGACGATTAATCCGAATTTAGTGACGCCATTTGGTCATGACGGCCAGTTAAATGCCGCGTATGTGACGTCGTTTTGGATTTTAGTCGGGGTTGGGGTTGTCGGTTTGCCGCAAGTGGCTGTTCGAGCGATGTCGTATCGTGACGCGCGCTCCATGCACCGTGCACTCATAATCGGAACAGTGGTTGTCGGTGTTATTATGCTCAATATGCACTTGATCGGCGTGTTTGCCCGCCCAGTGTTACCGGGGATTGAAGTGGCGGACCAGGTGATTCCGATGATCGCGCTCGAAACCTTGCCGCCGTGGGTTGCGGGGATTGTTTTAGCAGCACCACTTGCCGCGATGATGTCGACGGTCGATTCGCTTTTATTACTCGTGAGTTCGTCTGTCGTAAAAGATGTGTACATTAACTACTTTAGACCCAATGCAACCCGCAGTCACGTCAAAAAAGTGAGTATTGGATTCACAGCGTTTCTCGGTATTATTGTGTTTTTATTATCGATTCATCCGCCAAACTTACTCATCTATTTAAATTTATTTGCGTTTGGTGGACTTGAAGCAGCCTTTATTTGGCCGATTATTTTTGGCCTTTATTGGAAATATGCGAATAAACATGGAGCAATCGCTTCGATGTTAATCGGTATTAGCTCATATATCGCGATTTATCAATACAATTCAACGTATGGCGATCTACTCGGTGTGCATGCGGTAACGATTCCGGTTATTCTCTCATGTATCGCCTTTGTTAGCGTGAGTTTATTATTCAAACAAAAACCCTATTATTTTGAGGAGGCATTACAATGAACAACATTCCAAAAGATATTGTCGCAACATTTTCTATCGTCGGACGCGATCCTGATACAGGTGAGCTCGGCATTGCGGTTCAGTCGAAATTTCTAGGTGTCGGAGCTGTCGTACCATGGGCTGAAGCGGGTGTCGGTGCGGTTGCGACGCAATCAATGGCTAATACAGCCTATGGTCCTGAAGGTTTGGCATTACTAAAAGAAGGGAAATCGGCACAGGAAGCACTTGATGAACTCACGTCGAAAGACCCTGATCAAGCGATGCGTCAAGCTGCGATCATTGACGCGCGCGGTGGTGTCGCGACATTTACGGGTGACGGTTGTTACGACTGGGCTGGTGGCAAAACAGGTGACAACTACAGTGCTCAAGGTAATATTTTAGTAAGTCAAGCGACAGTTGAAGCGATGGGGCGTGGGTTTGAAGAGAAAGCCGGCGAACCGTTATCGGAGCGATTGTTACACGCTTTAAAAGAAGGGCAAAACGCTGGTGGTGATAGTCGTGGCAAGCAGTCGGCTGCGTTGTTCGTCGTGAAAGAACAAGGTGGTTACGGCGGTTATAACGATCGTATGGTAGATGTGCGAGTTGACGACCACGTGACGCCGATCAAAGAGTTAGAGCGTATTTTCCGCTTACATCAATTGTATTTCACGCGTACAGCTGAAGCTGATATTGTCGATATTGATGATGACAAGCGGGAAAAGCTGGTGCGCCGCTTAACGCAATTAAACTATTTATACGATGCCACAGATGTAACGGATCGCACGTTTTACGACGCACTAGCAAGTTATATTCATAATGAAAATTTTGAAGAACGCGAACAACCAGAAGGCAAAATTGATTTCAAATTGTATCAATACATGTTGATGGAATAACATGAGGAGCCTGCACGCGAGCGATTCGTGCAGGTTTTTGTTTTGAATACTGGGATGTGGTGATCTTATCGGCGAAATGGCAGAGGGATTCGGCTTTTTTGTCTGTTTTACGGCGAAAATTTTCCCTAATACAGCGAAATCTAGATACAATACGGCGAAAATCAATACTTTATCAGCGAAAGTGCCGGATTCTACACCTCATGACATAAAATATTACCCGGGAAATACGTCGAATCGTTCACTATTTAATAAACATCTGGAGCGCGACTTTCGAAAACAGGAATTTGCTGACGAATTTGCTTGACAACAGACATGTTTGTTGTCGCACGTAATATGGATTCTTTAGAAGCATCACCTTCTAATAAAATATCGCCTAATGGATCAATCGCCATGGATCGCCCTGCAAACTCAATATTATTATATTGCCCGACGCGGTTTGCTGATAAGACGTAATATTGGTTTTCGATCGCACGCGCGATTTGCAGTTGTTGCCAATGATTAGATCGTGCATCAGGCCATTCCGCAACAACACATAACACGTCAGCTCCGTTTAACGCTAATTGTCTTGTGATTTCAGGGAAACGGAGGTCGTAACAAATAATCGTCGCCACATTCACCCCGTCTAAATTGACGACGCGTGGTAGCTTACCTCCACCCGTCAAATAGTCAGGTTCATCAAGCATTGGCACGAGGTGAATTTTGTCGTATTCGTCTAGTACGTTGCCTTCGCGATTGATTGTTAAAGCTGTGTTATAAACTTGCTCTTCTTTAATTGTCGCGATCGACCCACCGATGATATTGACGTGGTATGTTTTAGCTAAATCAATCAAAAATCCTTTCGTCGGTTCGCTATTCATATCAGCGATCGTTTTTAATTCCGGTAACGTATAGGCGGTCGTCCACATTTCAGGTAAGACAATCACATCTGGCCCATCCTGTTGCATGACGTTATGAACATACTCAGCTACACGTTTCCGATTAGCTTCAGGATCGCCTGGTACGATATCGATTTGACATAAAGCCCACTTCATAAAATTGCCTCCTTCATCACACATGTCGACAAAAACGTGCTAAACTATGACTAAATCTATCACGTTTGGAGGATGTGCGATGCGTTTTGTCAGTTTTAACTATAATCGACACTATTATTGGGGGATTGAAGCTGATGATGGTATTTACTATTCTGAAAAGCTAATCAACATATTCCCTACTTTAGATACTTTAATCGCTAACATCGATGACCTTGATATCGAGAATGAAATTAATCAACAGATTTCGCGTCATGACATCGAATTATTAGCACCATTATATCCGAAGAAAAATATTATGTGTATCGGAAAAAATTACGCCGATCATGCGTTAGAAATGACGAATCAAGACCATTCGCAAATTCCGCAACATCCTGTCATTTTTACGAAAGCACCGACAAGTGTGACGGGGCCAAATATGCCAGTTAATTCTCACGCGTCAATAACGACGCAATTAGATTACGAGGGTGAATTAGCCGTTGTGATCGGGAAACGTGGTAAAAATATTGCTCGCGAAGACGCTTTGGATTATGTGTTTGGTTACACATTGTTAAACGATGTCACAGCCCGTGACTTGCAACAACAACATAAACAGTTTTTCCGCGGTAAATCGCTCGATACATTTGCGCCATTCGGGCCGGCGATTGTCACACCTGATGAAATTGAGGATGTCCAGAAACTCGGTATCCGGACTTATGTTAATGACGAATTACGCCAGAACGGTAACACGTCAGACATGATTTTCGATGTCAAAACGTTAATCGCCACATTGTCTGAAGGTATGACGTTAGAACCCGGTGACGTGATTGCGACAGGGACGCCAAGCGGTGTAGGCAAAGGCTTTAATCCACCACGATTTTTACAAGCTGGCGATGTCGTCACGGTTGAAATCGACCACATTGGTCAACTTGTTAATGTAGTTGAATGATTACCAGCCGAATTGATTAAGTTTCTGATAGTAATTGATGAGAAAATCATTAAACACTTGTTCCGATGGTGCGACGTCTCGATGTTTCGGTCGTACCATCCCAATCGTTCTTGTCATATTAGGTTCGACAATATCCATCACCACTGTTTCGCGCGTAGCCCGTTCCTGTAAGGCGATCTCAGGCAATAAACTAACCCCTAATCCTGCCGCGACGAGTCCTTTAATCGTATCGATATCTTCCCCTTCAAACGCCGCGCGCGGTTCGAAACCGACTTGCCGGCACGCATTCACAACAAGATCACGCATAATATATCCTTGGCGAAATAATACAAACGGTTCATGCCGCAACTGGTCGAGTCGTAAATGGTCATAATCTGCAAATGGGTGTGATTTCGGCAAAACAGCTTGTACATTTTCAGTGAAAAATATATCGCCTTTTACATCAACGTGATCAAGTGGAACAGGTGAAGCGAATGCCAAATCGATTTGCCCGACTTTAACAGCTTCGATTAATTCTTGGACGGTTCCTTGTTGTAATTGAAAGCCGATTTGCGGATGCTCTCGTCTAAAAGCGGCGATCACTTTTGGTAATGTTTTCGCTGCTAAACTCGTCGGGAAACCGAGTCGAATCGTACCAGACTCTGGATTTAAAAATTCGCGCACATCACGTTCAGCGTTTTCGACCTCAGTCATCGCTAACTTAATCCGTTCTAAAAACACTTCACCAACAGGCGTTAACCGAATTTGCCTGCCGCCCCGAATAAATAACTCAACGCCGAGTTCTTCTTCTAAATTGGCAATTTGCCGACTGACAGCTGATTGAGCGACGTGCATATCAGCTGCTGCTTCACTTACATGTTCTAATTCTGCTACTTTTATAAAATATTTTAATTGCCGTAACTCCATGTCTATCAACCTTTGTAAGCGCTTAATCTCAATTTGCGATCGTTTTGATCGAATATATATATTGAAAGCATAACAGAAAAAGCCTATGATAGAAATAACATTCTGTCTGAAAATTTAAACGACCGAAAGATGAGGTGACACGATGATTCAAACAGGTTATCCAACAAAGCAAGGCCTTTACGATCCACGCGAGGAGCATGATGCGTGTGGAATAGGTTTTGTGGCACAAATTGACGGTGTTTCGACTCATCAAATGATTAATGATTCGATTACGATTTTAAAACGATTAGATCATAGAGGTGGACGCGGTGCTGACGGCCATACAGGTGACGGTGCCGGGTTAATGTTAGAAATTCCGGATGCGTTATACCGCCAAACGTGGAATGAAATGTTGCCTAATCAAGGTGACTATGCGGTTGGGATGGTGTTTTTACCACAAGGTCGTAGTATGCGAGATGAGATAAAATCAAGATTCAATGATGTAGTTGAACAAGAAGGCCATACGGTGATTGGGTGGCGTGACGTACCAGTTGATACGGGCGTCATATCAGAAAGTGCGGCCAGCAACCGACCGTATATTGAACAAATTTTTATTAAAAAAGCGGATCACGTCGAACGCGAAATCTATTTCGAGCGTGAGCTGTATTTAATTCGTCGTATCATCGAAAAACAAATTGAAGCGGATGATTCGTTACAAGGCGGGCCTTTTTATATTGCAAGTTTGTCACCACGTACGATCGTGTATAAAGGCATGCTTGCACCAGAACAGCTGGCGACGTTTTATAAAGATTTAGCCGATGAGCGGGCTGAAACGTCGTTCGGGCTCGTGCACTCACGTTATAGTACGAATACGTTCCCGTCGTGGGAGCGTGCCCACCCGAATCGTATGCTTATGCACAACGGTGAAATCAATACGATTACAGGGAATGTCAATTGGATGAAGGCACGTGAAACTGCGGCAACGTCTCATGTTTATCGTGAGCGCCATCGCGATTTATTACCAGTGATCGATGAAAGTTCGAGTGACTCAGGTATGCTTGACCAAGCGTTTGAGTATTTTGTTATGAATGGTCGCTCGTTACCTGAAACAGCTATGATGATGGTGCCTGAAGCGTGGGATTTAAATGATGATATGAGTGATCCAGAACGTGCTTGTTACGAGTATTTAAGTTGTTTAATGGAACCTTGGGATGGCCCGACAGCGATTGCCTATACAGACGGTCGCCAAATCGGAGCGTCGATTGACCGAAACGGGTTACGCCCAGCGCGTTATTATATCACGGATGATAATCGATTCGTTTATTCATCTGAAGTCGGCGTCTTAGACATTGATCCGGAACGCGTCGTTGAAAAAGGGAAACTCGGCCCAGGTCAAATGATTTTAATAGATTTAGAGAATCATAAAGTGACGTATAGCGATGATATTAAACGTCAATTAGCTGAAAAACGGCCGTATCGCGATTGGTTGAATCAGTCACTCGTTCAATTAAGTGGCTTGCCGATGGGGCGCCAAAATGAGCAAATCGATGAAACAGAACTTCTTCAGTTTCAACTCGCGAATGGCTATACGAAAGAAGAAATGATGAAAAACTTGTTGCCGATGGTGACGGAAAAACGAGATCCAATTGGCTCAATGGGGAATGATACACCACTTGCTGTGTTATCGGAACAACCACAGCTGTTATTTAATTATTTTAAACAGTTGTTTGCCCAAGTGACGAACCCGCCAATTGACGCGATTCGTGAAAAACTCGTGACGTCGACGACATCATATTTAGGGCCAAAACATAATGTGCTAGATGATGGGCCTGAGCACTGTAAACGAATTCGCCTTTATACGCCGATTTTGAAGAAGGCAGAATTTGATGCGGTTATTCACAATTCGCGCAGTGATTACCGTTTTGAAAAAGTGTCGATTTGTTATCCTGTCGCGAAAGGTGCGAAAGGGTTGGAGCCAGCGTTAGATGAATTGTTTAAACGTGTAGAACGGGCGATCAACCAAGGCGTATCGTTAATTATTTTATCAGACCGTAAACAATCTGAAGATCATGTCGCGATACCGTCGTTGTTAGCGGTAAGCGGTTTGCACCATTATCTTGTCGAAAAAGGGTTGCGTACGAAAGCAAGTTTGATCGTTGAAACAGCGGAAGCGCGTGATGTCCATCAGTTTTCAACATTAATCGGTTTTGGTGCGGACATGATTTATCCGTATTTAGCGTACCGTTCAATTGAGACGTTAATTGACCATAATTATATAGAAAACATCTCTGTTCATGATGCGTTTGACCGTTATCGTGATGCGGCTACATCAGGCATCGTGAAAGTGATGTCGAAAATGGGGATTGCAACGATTCAAAGTTACCGTGGCGCGCAAATTTTTGAAGCAATCGGTTTAAGTCACGATGTCATGGAAAAATATTTCCGCGGATCCGCGTCGAAACTCGGCGGCATTGATCTAGAAACGATTGCAGAAGAAAGTTTAACGCGTCATCGCATGGCGTATCCGTTAACGCGCAACACTCTACCGTCTGGTGGTGACATGCAATGGCGTAGTGACGGCGAACATCATGCGTTCAATCCGAAAACGATTCATACGTTGCAACACGCAGCACGCATGAATGATGCGAAAAGCTACAAACAGTTTACCGAATTAGTCGAAGGTGAAAAAGTCGCCTTTCTACGCGATTTAATTGATATTAATGATACAAATCGTGATCCAATCCCGTTAGATGAAGTTGAATCGGTTGAATCGATCTGGAAACGATTCAAAACGGGTGCGATGTCATACGGCGCGTTAAGTCAAGAAGCTCACGAAATTTTAGCGATCGCGATGAACCGTATCGGCGGTAAAAGTAATAGCGGTGAAGGCGGGGAAGACCCGGATCGTTTTACACCGGATGATAATGGTGACTTGCGTCGGAGTGCGATTAAACAGATTGCATCGGGTCGTTTCGGTGTCACGAGTTATTATTTAACGAATGCCGATGAACTGCAAATTAAAATGGCACAAGGCGCTAAACCAGGTGAAGGCGGTCATTTACCAGGGAAGAAAGTGCACCCTTGGATTGCGAATGTACGTAAATCAACGCCAGGTGTCGGCTTAATTTCCCCGCCGCCGCACCATGATATTTATTCGATTGAAGATTTAGCGCAATTAATCTATGATTTGAAAAAATCGAATACGGAGGCGCGCGTCAACGTCAAACTCGTTTCGAAAACGGGCGTTGGAACGATTGCCGCGGGTGTAGCGAAAGGTAAAGCTGATGTGATCTTAATTAGTGGTTACGAAGGTGGTACGGGTGCATCGCCGAAAACGAGTATCCGTCACGCTGGTTTGCCGTGGGAACTCGGGTTAGCTGAAGCGCACCAAACGCTTGTCCTCAATCAATTACGCGAAAAAGTCCGTTTAGAGACGGATGGTAAATTGATGACAGGTAAGGATGTGATGAAAGCAGCCTTACTTGGTGCTGAAGAATTTGGTTTTTCTACAGCGCCTATGGTTGTGCTCGGTTGTATTTTAATGCGTGCGTGTCACTTAGATACGTGTCCAGTTGGGATTGCGACACAAGACCCTGATTTACGGAAAAAGTTTAACGGGCAAGCCGATCACGTCGTCAATTACATGCGATTTGTCGCGGAAGAGATGCGTGAATTAATGGCGCAATTAGGTGTTCGTTCACTTGATGAGCTGATTGGTCGAACGGATCTGCTTAAAGTCAACACGAGAAAAGATGCACATCCGAAAGCGAAGCAATTAGATTTTGAACCGTTATTACAACATTCCAATGACGATTGGTTAGAGCGAGAACGTCCGGTCATCAGTCGTTATGATGAAGTGCATATGGATCAGACGGAGATTTTACCACAAGTGCAAGCGATTTTAGAGTCCAAGAAAGCTGTGACGATTGATTTGCCGATTTCGAATACGGATCGAACAGTCGGAACCGAACTCGGACATGAAGTGACGAAGCGATATGGTGAAGCGGGCTTACCTGACGATACGATTCGTTTGAATTTCACAGGCTCAGCCGGTCAAAGCTTCGGTGCCTTTTTGCCAGCCGGGATCACGATGCACGTGACAGGTGATGCCAATGATTACGTCGGTAAAGGTTTATCAGGTGGTAAACTGGCGATCACCCCTCATAATCCACCGTCAGTACATCGTATGGCTGAGACGATTATCGGAAATGTGACCTTTTTCGGGGCAACAGGTGGTGAAGCCTACGTCAACGGTGCAGCTGGTGAACGGTTTGCCGTGCGTAATAGTGGTGTCCGTGCCGTCGTTGAAGGTGTTGGTGACAACGGTTGTGAATATATGACGGGTGGTCGAGTCGCCATTTTAGGTGACATTGGCAAAAACTTCGCAGCTGGTATGTCTGGTGGTATCGCGTATATTTGGAATCCAGATATGGAAGCGGTGAAAGCGAAGTCCAATCACGACATGGTATTATTTGAGACTGTTTCAGAACGCGATGAAGAAGATGAACTGAAAACTATGATCGAAAATCACGTCGATATGACGGGTAGTAAACGTGGAAAACATATTTTAAATCATTGGCGTGATATGGTGAGTCAATTTGTGAAAGTCATTCCAGTTGAATATAAAGAAAAGCTACGTCAAAAACGTGAAGAGTCAGAAACAAGTCAAGTCGTTCAATAAGTGTTAGGGAGGTGTGATGATGGGCTATTTAAGAGGCTTTATCGACTATTCGAGAGAAGATCAACAAACGCGTGACCCGATAGACCGGATTAAAGATTGGGGCGAATATACGATTCGATTAGATGAAGACGAATTGCAACGGCAAGGTGCTCGTTGCATGGACTGTGGGACGCCGTTTTGCCATACGGGGATTAGTTTTAATCAATCGGATATTGGCTGCCCCGTGAACAATTTTATACCTGAATGGAATGAGTTAGTCAGCGAAGGAGACTGGCAGCACGCGTTTGAACGGTTAAAAGAAACGAACAATTTTCCTGAGTTTACAGGTCGTGTGTGTCCTGCACCTTGTGAAGGGTCATGTACCCTCGCGATTAATGACGATCCTGTTGCGATTAAAACGATCGAAAACGAAATTATCGAACGCGGTTTTGAAAACGGTTGGGAACAAGCGAATCCACCGGCGCATCGCACAGGTAAACAAGTCGCTGTTGTCGGCTCGGGTCCAGCTGGTTTAGCGGCAGCTGACCAATTAAACCAACAAGGACATACGGTGACAGTCTATGAACGCGACGACCGACCAGGTGGCTTGTTAATGTATGGTATCCCTAATATGAAATTGGAGAAAGAAACGGTTGACCGCCGCGTGAAGTTGTTAGAAGAAGAGGGTGTTACTTTCGTATGTAACACATCTGTTGGCGAAGATATCACGCGCGATGAGTTAAAAGCCGACAATGATGCTGTCATTATTTGCACAGGCTCACAACAACACCGTGACGTACCAGCAGACAATCGTGATAGCAATGGTATTCACTTTGCAATGGATTATTTAACAGAAGCGACGAAATCGTTAGAACATGACCCTGATCAAGCTGCGATTCATGCTCGCGGTAAAAATGTAATCGTCATTGGCGGTGGTGATACTGGCGCTGACTGTGTTGCAACAGCATTGCGTCAAGAATGCGCTCGTGTGGTGCAGTTCGGTAAACACCCAGCCAGTCCTGAAGAACGCGATGATGACAATCCTTGGCCATTATTTCCAATGACGTTCAAACTAGATTATGGCTATCAAGAAGCGGTTGAAGCTTACGATGAAGACCCGAGAAAATACGAAATTTTAACGAAAGCCTTTGAAACGAATGAAAACGGTGACGTAACATCGTTAAAAACTGTCCGTGTTGAAAAAGTAGAAGAAGGCGGACGCTTAGTCACAAAAGAACTTCCAGGCACAGAAGAAGTGTGGGAGGCAGACTTAGTATTTGTTGCGATTGGCTTTACAGGCCCTGAACGCGATGTCCTTGACCATTTTGGCCTAGAACTTGACGACCGTGGTCGTATTTGGACGGTTGATGGGACAAATGACTATCGCACAAGCGACGACAATGTATTCGCAGCAGGCGATGCACGTCGCGGGCAAAGCCTAGTTGTTTGGGCTATCCGCGAAGGACGCGAAGTAGCCGAACAAGTTGATACCTATTTAGCAAACGAAACAGAACAAGTGATAATCTGATAACGCTTTGGCGTTATCAGATTATTTTTTTGCTTTTCTTCACTTATGAAATAACTTGTTCATGTTATTTCATAAGTGGAGCTAGTTTTGAGATAAATCATGCGATTTATCTCAAAACTGAAGTGATTTATTTAATAAATATGAAGTCATGGTCCTGCACTAGTCATCTAGCACCATTTTGATACTTTTTGTCAAAAGGCGTTCCTTTTTGGCGCAAAATTATGTAAAATAGAAATTAAATACATAGAGTAGTAGACTGCTAAGAATTAGGGAGGAACGCAAATGAAACGATCGACATGGCTTTCGGTTGGCATGATTGCAGCGGTTATGATACTTATGACAGTTGTTGCATCTGCCGCAACGGCTAGCGAGGATTTTTCGGATATTGATGAAAAGACAATGCACTATCAAGCAATAGACGCGTTATATCAAAAAGGGATCATTAATGGAACACCAGATGGGAGTTTTAATCCCGAGAATTCGATTTACCGTGGACATGCGGCGCTTATGATTTACCGAGCGCTTGACTTAGAACCAGGTGATGTTGAAGCATCTAGTTTTGAAGATTTTAGAAACGATGAAGAAGAAAATCAAGCGATTGCAGCAATGTATGAACAAGGTATGATTGATGGTTACTCCGAAACGGAATTCGGTTTAAGAGATTATATTTCACGTGGACAAGTTGCTAAGATTATTGTCGATGCTTATGATATTCCTAAAGATGTAGAAGACCAAAGCTTCTCAGATGTAGGTGATACTTATTACGATGAGCATATTAATGCTATGGCTGCGGCCGGTATCGTACAAGGTGTCGGAAATAATGAATTTGGTGTTGACCGTGATGTTAGGCGCAGTGACTTTTCAAAAATGCTGAAAGGTGCGATGGATTACGTTAATGAATCTGATGAGTCGAACGATGATAGTGGTAACAACGATGATTCCAATAATGATGACTCTAATCAAGACGACTCTAACAATGATGACGCAGCGAATAATGATGAACAAGCTGACCCGCCGAAGGTCTTATCGATTGAATAGCTCATTATTAACATAGTTGAACGACCTCCTATCGGAATATAGGAGGTTGTTTTATAAGTTATAACATTAAAAACAAAAAGGGAGAGCAACAAATTGACTATATTACATAAGCAACTCTTAAAACGGTTTGTCGCATCGTTAATATTAATCGTATCCATTTTTTCTATCCAACATGTGTCACATGCGAGTTTAATAGAAACTGATCAATTAGAAGTAACGCCGGGCGTTGATTATAATCGTTATGATGAATCGTCATCAGAAGCGATGTCTTCTCGTATGATGTCAGTCGATTTGTCAGAGCAGCATGTTGATGTCGGACTTAATATCGGTGATCCATATCCGAATCTATTAACGACGACAACGTTAGCTGATCGATTAACGTATAATACACAACAAGTCGTCGGAGGCATAAATGGTAGTTTCTTTCACTTTGATAGTGAACGACCTTCTTATATGCTCGCTCAAAATGATAAGTTGTTCAATTTGGGTGCTGTGTCTGACGATTCTAGTGGTTATATGAGTGTGCCGAAAGCGTTTGGTATGATGCCAGATGGTTCGGCTAAAATAGATTCCTTTGACATGCAGTTATCCTATGAAATTAACGGTAAAACATATGAGATAGATAAATATAATGGTGCGCGTGGCTCGGGTGAAACGGTGCTATTCACACCATCACATAAGTTTGATTGGACGCGCACGAATGAATATGGTGTCGAAATTCATGTTGATCAAGTTGATCAATTGATTGATGATGAACCGATACAGTTTGGTGATACGATCACTGGTGAAGTAAAAAAGGTGCGTCGTTATTTATCAAATGAATATATTCAACAACCTGAAGATGGGTTTGTCATTTCGATTCATGGTGATACCCCGATTGACGATAACTTAGAAGTCGGTGACAGTGTTGAGTTGAACGTCGATATTAATGACGAATGGAAGGGAGCTGAATTTGTTCTAGGTAGTGGTCCGCAACTCGTTCGCAATGGACAAGTGGATTTAGAAATGGATGAAGATAGTTCGCGTGCAAAGCGTAGGAATCCACGCACGGTTGTAGGGACGAATGCTAATGGATCTGAAGTCTTCTTTATTACAGTAGATGGACGTCAGCCAGGTTATAGTGACGGTATGACGATGGAGGAAGTGGCTGAATACGTTGAAAGTTTAGGCGTTGAACATGCCATTAACTTAGATGGAGGCGGTTCGACGACGATGGTCGCACGTCAGTATGGTGATACACATACGAGTGTGATGAATAGTCCTTCCGGTGGATATGAACGTGGTGTGTCCAACGGCTTATTTGCCATGGTAACGGATCAGTCTGATAAAGCTGAAAAAATAAGCGTCGATGTCGCAGAAGAAGGCAAAATTCTTAACGGTGCATCAGTTGGACTTGATGTCGAATATGTTTTAGATGAATATTATCATCCATTAACATATAACGAGTCAGATGTTGAATACTCAGTCAGTAACAATATTGGACGAGTTGAAAATGGTGAATTTATCGCAACGAATGCTGGAGAAGGAAATATTACGGCATCGTATGATGGGGCTTCGACAACGATTCCGGTTGAAGTGGTTGACGGATTCGACCAAGTGGATATGACCCCAAATGATATCCGCTTAGGTGTAGGCGAAACACAATCCTTTACCGTAACGCCGCAAATGAATGATGGGTCTCACGTCGTTTGGGATGATTCACAAATCGAATGGTCAACGTCCGGTAACATTGGTGTTATTTCCAATGAGGGTGTTTTAACAGCGAATAGTATCTCGGCAACTGGTGAAGTCCATGCGACAATCAATCACCAAACATACACATCAGAGGTAAGAGTCGGTGGCGGTGATGTCGTGATCGATTCGTTTGAAACGATCGATCAATGGTCAGACAACACTGTCCGTGCAACGGGTGACATTCGTCTGAGCGACAAATTTGCGCCATCTGTAACAGGCAACGCACTGCGCCTCGATTACAATTTCAATAATGGTGAAGGCACATCAGCTGTATATGCACAGTATGATGGGAATCAATCGTTTAGTAATCGCCCGAACGAAATAGGCGCATGGGTGTTTGGTGACGGTGAAGGTCATTGGTTAAGAGCGCAATTATTAGACGCGTCGGGTGATGTTCATTATCTTAATTTCACAGAAGAACATGAATTGGATTGGGATGGTTGGAATTATGTCACAGCAGACATTCCTGATGGGATCGAAACGCCATATACGTTAAATTCGATTTATGTTGTGGAACCTTCAAGCGACCGAAAAGGCGAAGGGTTTATTTACGTTGATGAACTCCAACTTTCTTATAATGGTGAGCACGATACAGACGCATCATTTGACCAATCTGTCGTTTCACCAACAAAAGAATGGCGTGTTACGTTCGATCAAGCGATTGATACTGACTCCGTTAAATCGGACTCGATTTTTATAACTAATGCACAAGGCGATTCTTTTGATGTTTCGTATCAAATCGAACAAAATAAAGAAGTTATAGCCGTAGAGCCAGAAGAACCGTTAGATCCTGGTGTTTATCAATTAACCATTGGATCGGTCACATCACAAGATGGCGATAAAAAACTGAGCGAAACGGTTAAACCATTTATCGTCGAATAAGGTTTTCAATAAAAGCCAAGCTAGCTTAAACAATACTAGCTTGGCTTTTATCATGGTTTCACACCAAAACCAATCATATCACTACCCGTCATTTGACAAAGGTATTATAATAAAGAACATAGCAACAATGTATAAATGGAGGTGGAGACATGATCGATCAACAAATTGGGTTTATCGGTAGCGGTAAGATGGCGCAGGCGATTATGAATGGGATGATTCAATACGGTGGGATTGACCCATCACAAATTCATGCATCAGCTGTGACTGAAGAAACCATTGATCATGTGAAAGAAACGTATGACGTTCATATTGGACACGATAATCGTCGGGTAGCAAGCGAAAGTGATATTTTATTTTTAGCTGTAAAACCGCACGTTTATCCTCACGTTATAGAAGAAATACGAAAAGATATTAATCGCAATACTATTATCGTCACAATTGCAGTAGGCGTTCGAATGAAAGATATTGAACTTGCATTCGGTAAAGAAACGAAAATCATTCGCACGATGCCAAACACCCCATCTTTAGTCGGTGAAGGCATGACGGTGTTTTGTGCAAACGAGCATGTGTTAGATAGCGAGATCCAACTGATTCACGATTTATTTTCGCTTTACGGCCGATCGGATCAAGTCGATGAAAAAATGATGGACGCGATACCAGCAATTAGTGGTTCATCCCCTGCTTATGGCTATATGTTTATTGAAGCGTTAGCAGATGGGGCGGTTAAACAAGGTATTCCGCGTGACCAAGCGTACCAATATGCAGCGCAAGCATTATTAGGCGCAGCAAAAATGGTATTAGATACGGAATATCATCCAGGTGAATTGAAAGATCAAGTGTGCACGCCAGGTGGTACGACAATTAAAGCAGTCGATGCGTTAGAACAAAATGGCTTTAGAGGTGCTGTCATTCAGGCGATGGATAAATGTACTGGAAATTAAGCTTGTCATAATTGGCAAGCTTAATTTTTTTGTAAAAATAACTGTTGCAAATGTACTATTTGATGTAGTACACTTAATACAGAGAAACGAGGTGATGACGTGCACATTATATTAAACCCGACGAGTAGTCAGCCGATCTATGAACAAATTATATACGAAGTAAAGCGACGTATATTACAAGGAGTCGTTGTTGCGGGTGATAAAGTACCCTCTGTCCGTGAAATGTCAGCGCAGTTGATGGTGAATCCGAACACAGTTAGTAAAGCGTACAAAGAACTCGAACGCGACGGCGTGTTTATCACTTATCGTGGTAAAGGAACGTTTATCTCGGACGACGTGTTAGAGCTTGTCACAGAAAGGGAAGTGGATCACTTGAAACAACAAGCAGAAGAACTGGTGCAAAAAGCGGTTCAAGCCGGTTTGACGAAAGAAGAAATGAAACAGTGGATTGAAGAGTTTTTTAAGGAAGAAGGGGGAGAGTCGCATGATTAAGCTCAATAACGTGTCTAAAACGTTAGACGGATCGACTATATTAGAGCACGTTGATTTTCAAGTACAACCAGGTACAATCACAGGTATTGTTGGACGTAACGGAGCAGGAAAAACAACACTGTTACGCATGATTTCAGGTATCATTCATCCAGATAAAGGCGCCATCACAGTCGACGGTAAAAGTGTATTTCGTGAACCGAACGTGAAACAAAATGTTGTATTCGTACCCGATTCGACTGATGCACTTAAAGCGTATTCCGTTAAGGAGATTGTTAAATTCTACAAGGTTGTTTATCCGTCTTTCGATGAGAACTATTACTATCAATTACTCGATAAATTCAATTTTAAAAAGACAGGCAAGATTAAACAAATGTCAAAAGGGCAAAAGGCGTTGTTTTCGCTTATTTTAGCGTTTTCGACGAATGCGCAGTACATACTGCTTGATGAACCAACAGACGGCCTCGATGTCATTATTAAAAAAGACATTCTCCAATTTATTGCAGAAGAAGTCGCGAAACAGGATGTATCGGTTATTATTTCTTCGCACCGTCTTGATGAACTCGAGAAAATGGCTGATCACATTGTCGTTCTTAAAGACGGTACGGTGGAATCGGAAGTCGAAATGGAAGCGTTAAAACAACAATATAAGAAAGTGCAAGTGGCCTATAACGAGCCATTTCCGAATGATATCCAGGATCATCTTGACGTGTTGAGTCAGGCTGGTCGCGTCGGTGTTGTGTTGATTAAAGAAGATGATGCTGAAAGTGAAGCGGTGTTAAGGCAATACAACCCGATTTTATTTGAAGAATTACCATTAACCCTTGAAGATGTGTTTGTAGCGAAATTAGGAGGTGACTTATATGTTTCCTAAAGCATTGTGGATGAAAGAATGGAAGCATAATGCGCTCATTAGCGTTAGTGTCTTTATTGCTTTTTTATTGGCATATTTTTTAAATGCGATTTTGAGTCTAGATACGTGGCGGACGATGGCTGAAAAAAGTCCGCAATATTGGGAACAAAATAAAACGTGGCAAATCAATTCTCTCTTTTCACCAGAAATATTCGGTATTATTGCGATTGGACTCGTCATATTACTCGCCGGTTTCTTAATTGGTTTAGAAAAAAGTGCAAAACGGCATGATTTTTCGATGGCACTTCCGTTTTCTAGACGACAAATGTTTTTGACAAAATATCTGTACGGTATGCTCACTATTGTGCTAGGGTATAGTTTGTCGTATTGGTTAGCGATTTTAATTATTAATCAGTCAGAATTTAGTGATTTGATGTCATCGGTTGAAGTGTTTGAAGTCTTTATTACGCCATTAGTGACGTATCTATTTATTTTCGCCTTTTCGTTAATGATTGGATCGATTACGGGTGAGATTAAATCGCAAATTGCGTTGACATTTATTTTTATGTTTTTACCTCAAGGGTTACTTATGTTAACTGCTCAATTAATTGAAGTGCATGGAGGCAATTTTAATCCTGGTCAAATTGATTGGGTCGTGACGGATCTCTTTTGGGTTATGTATTTTACGCCAGGCATGTATGATCAGTTATCGGTTTGGACTCCTGCCGTTGCGTTAGTGATTGTATCAATTGCTGGCTTATGGTTATTTGAAAAAGCACCATCAGAATATACGGGTGATTTTATTACGTACCGAACGTTACATCCTGTGTTCTTAGTTGGTATTCCGGTCTGTAGTGTTTTGCTCGGTGGTTTACTCGTATCATCTGTCGCCCCGTACAATTCGGCTATGATGGTGTCGGTTATTTTATATTGGATTGGCGCACTGATCTTCTTGTTTTTCTCATGGAAAATTACGAAGCGATTACTCAATCGAGCGTAATATACGAAAATCCCCTCTAATGTGAGTTTAGAGGGGATTTCGCTATTCAAACGCATCTTTATTTTTCAATTTAATAATTCGGTAAATGTGGCTGACGATGACTTTAAGGACGGCGTAGGTTGGAACGGCGATAATCATCGCTAAAATACCACCAAAACGCCCGGCAAACAGGAGTAAAAAGATAATCGTAATCGGATGAATTTGTAACTTTTTGCCCATCACTTGTGGTGAAATTAAGTTACTTTCAATCTGTTGAACGACCACCACTAAAATGATCACAAGTAACGCTTGAAATGGTGAATCGAGTATGCCGACTACAACCCCCGGAATCGTACCAATCCACGGTCCGATAAACGGAATAAAGTTCGTGAGTAACGCAACGACAGCTAAAATAAGTGAGAAGCGTAAGTCAATAATTGTATATCCGATATACAACAAGACACCGACAAAACAGCTGACAATAATTTGCCCTTGAATATAGGAGCTGAGTGCGTTGTCCATATCATCTAAAATTTCAGCAGCTTCATCTTGGTAACGCTTCGGTAAGAAGTTAATCACACGACGCGGTAAACGTTCGCCGTCTTTTAAAAGATAGAATAAAATAAACGGTACGACAATGATCGTGATTAACACATTTGCGACAACACCAATGTATTCAGTGATTTGTGAGGCAATCGACGATAAAATGTCGTTTAAGTTATTTTCTAAGTTTGTGAAAAAATTCGTGATCGCATCTTCTTCGGGTGAAATACGCGAGAACCAATCACTCGCTTGGATGTTTAATAACATTTGATTCGCATCATCGATCAAATCAGGAAGTGAGTTGGCCAAATTATTGAATTGTCGTTCTAATTCAGGTGCGACTAAAATCGCAATACCCGTTATAGCGCCAACACCAGCTAAAAAGACGATCAACACAGCGAGCGGGCGTGGTATGTATTTTGACGAAAAATCGACGAACGGCCGGATTAAATAGTATAAAATGCCGGCAAAAATAACCGGAATGAATAACGTTTGAAATAAAACGAAAAGTGGTTCGAAAATAAACCGAACTTTTGTCGATAAAAAGATGATCAGTAAAATGAGAATGATACCGTAACCGATCCTAAACCATTTCCCATTTGGCATAATGTCACCACCGCTTTCTGTTAAAAAATGATAAGAATTATTTCCTATTATATCGTAAATGACAATAGATTATAAGTTTTACGACAAAAAATGTTGCAAATCTCTTTAATTTTTTTGAATGTTCATGTATATTTATAACATACAGAAAATTCTAATATTAAAGGTTGGGGTGGTGGCGATGCAATCGGTCAAAATGTTGAAACCGTATTATGTGAAACGAGATAGTTCGTATTTACGTATCATTTTAGCTTTTCAATACTTTTCAATTGAACTAAAAGGGAAAACGTATCATTTCATTCCGTTAGAAGCGCGAGAAATTATTATTGATCGTCAAAGCGAGCAAATTGTGAATACAGATGACTATTTTGTATTTCAAGACGGAACAGAGTATATTACGCTTCCCCTGTATCAGTTAATGGATTTCGAGCTATTTGAAGCTAACATCAACGATATGATTAAACGATTGAATGTCGAAGGAAGCATGGTGAGTCAGGAAGAAGTAGAAGAAGTCGTTACGGAATTAGAGCGAGGCAATATTGAACGTTTAATGGATAAAGCATTAGAAGAACGTGATGAAGCACTGTTTAACACGTTGTTGGCTTATTATTATTAAGGGTGAATGATGGGATGGTACATAGCCATCCCATTATGCTGTGTTATGTTTAAGGAATTGTTTAATATCCTGTTTGTGTAAACCGGCTGCTTTGGCGGTTTTCATGAGATGAATCCATTCTTGGTCTAATTGATGTTTCGTTTTAGTGGCTTGCTCAGTCATCCAACTATAACCTCCCGTCACATCCTACATGACCCTTCCTGTTGTTAATCTTATTCTACCGTGCGGGAAGTCGGATGCCTACCCCTATTTCATCCAAAAATATCAACAAAGTTGGTCCATTTTCGTGACAATGACGTGAGATGTGTCATGATTCATTGAAATATGCATTCACCTCTTGGAACACTTGTGACTTTAATGAAGACTTTCGTTTGTCGTATTGTTTTTGCAAATCTTCAGCCAGTTGCTTTGCGACTAAATCTGATTGAGTCTGTTTATTGATTTGATGCAATAATTCCCTGAATTCGCGGTCAGCCTTCGCTTCGATTTGTCTCGCTTCTCGTTCATATTTAAAAAATGTAGCTCCGCGCCTGAGTACGTGGCTCGACTGGCTTAATTCATCTTTTGCTTCAGTTTCAAGCTGTTTGAGTTGTTGCTTAACGGTTTTTTCAATTTCGGCTAGTTGTTCCTCGTACGTATCCAAAACGTTATGGGTGTCGTCGACCGTGGTTACGGGTTTGTATTGCTGCATGGTCGATACCGTTTCTGTTTTTGGTTCCTGCTCACTTTGCGATATAACCGTTTCATGATTAATTGAATAAAAAAATTGTGTCGATGCTACATAAATCGGGAATAGTAAGATGGACAGCATTAGAACAAACAACCAGCGCATCATGGGTCACACACCTTTTTTTAACCAATATGGACAAACGGGACAAACATTAAACGTTGGCTAGTTTTTTTTGAACATTTTTCGATATTTTGCGACATATCGAAAAAATATCGTTCGTAAGTTCCCCGTACGTCCGTATGCTCACACAGATGAGGTTATAGGTCATTTCCCTTTAATTCATTAATGTGCGACAATGATGGGTGCAGTATTTTAACATTCTAATAGGAAAAGGAGTTTTAAGTCGTGAGTGGAAGGTCAGAAAAATCACTAACACGTCAGAAGCTAGACAGAACGTTGAAGCCTCATTGGGTCTGGGCGATTGCGCTCGGGTCATCGATCGGTTGGGCATCATTCGTTATGCCAGCCAACTGGATGGGGCAAGCCGGTCCGTTAGGCGTTATTTTAGGGTTAACGATCGGTGCATTACTCATGATCGTCATTGCGATCAGTTATGGTGTTTTGATTCGAAGTTACCCCGTTTCAGGAGGAGAGTTTGCCTACGCTTTTTTAGGTTTGAATCGAACCCATGCTTATATTAGTGGGTGGTTTTTAACGCTCGGTTACATATGTATCGTCGCGTTGAATGCGACCGCTTTCTCATTAATGTTGAAATTTATTTTCCCAGATTTCATTGAGCAAGCGAAGTTATACGAAGTAGCCGGATGGGAAGTTTATTTAACGGAAATTATTTTTACGACATTATTAATTGGTATTTTTGCATTTTTAAATATTCGTGGCTCGACGATTTCAGGTCGAATGCAGTTTATTTTCGTATCGATTTTAATTTTAGGTGTCTTAACGATTACCATCGGCATGTCATCTAGTGGTGATACGTCGTTTGCAAACTTGACACCAGTCTTTACGCCAGATACGTCAGCCTTAGCTGCGGTCTTGACGATGGTTGCGATTGCGCCATTTGCGTATGTTGGGTTCGACAACGTACCACAAGCAGCGGAAGAGTTTAAGTTTTCATCGAAAAAAGCATTGTCATTAATTGTGCTAGCCATTTTATTTGCGGCAGCTATTTACTCAATGATGATTATAGCTACAGGTGTCGCGATGCCATGGCAAGAGCTAGCTGATGCGAATCATTCTTGGGGCACAGGTGTTGTCGTTCAAGAAGTGATGGGTGTTGGTGGTCTCATCGTATTAGCTACAGCTTTATCGATGGGTATTTTCACAGGCCTAAACGGTTTCTTAATTTCAGCCAGTCGTGTCTTGTTTGCGATGGCGCGTGGTAAAGTATTACCAGATATCTTTGCGCGTTTACACAAACAACACAACACACCATATTATGCTATTTTATTCGCAGCGCTTATTTCGATTATTGCACCTTGGTTTGGCCGTGATGTACTCAGTTGGATCGTGAATATGTCATCTGTCGGGGTGTCGATTGCTTATTTCTATACGACGTACACAGCGTTTAAGTTATTGAAGTGGAATGAGCAAGATAAAGATTATAACCCTGAATTGCATATCGTATCTCCGTGGCGTAAGGTAGTAACGATTATCGGTATGATTTCAAGTATCGCATTTTTAGCGTTACTGCTTTATCCAAGTTCACCAGCGGCGCTCGGACAAGAATCGTTTTATGCACTCGTGATTTGGGTTGTATTAGGTGCGATTTTCTATATCGGACGTCGACGTGAATTATCGAAATACAGCCGCGATGAATTAGCGTATTTAATTTTAGGTGATGACCAATATAAATTAGCGAATAAAGGAAATGATAGCGATAATAATCATTAATTTAAAATGATTATAAAAAGTTGAAATAAGAATTGCTGATCAAATCAACTAAATCAGGTTGGAGTATTTTATTTTTCAACAAATGTGACATTGTATTTGTTATAGGAATATAATACAATAGAGTTAACCTCGATCATAAGGTTGATTAGACGCTATCTTTTCTTTGCCACCTGTCGTATAGATGGGTGGTATTTTTTGTATCTTCACTTTCTTTCGATAAAGCATTATTGAAAAAGTGAAAGAATTCATCGTATAAGTGAGTGAATCACAACAAAATGTGAACGAATCTCAGAAAAAATTGCAAGAATTAAACGATAAACTGCTAGAATTGAGTTAGATTTTAACGATCAAAGCAAATAAAAACCACCACCTGTTGATGGAGGTGATGGTTTTAAGTAAGGGTCATCTATTTACTTTTTACGTAAGCACGAACCATAACGCCTTGCTCGGCTGTTTGACCAGACTGATTCGTCCATCCTGGGTGAACGATGACTGCAACGTGTTGGCTATGGTTGAACGGTTCATGAGGGTCAAGGGTATATGCATGATCTTGAGCACGTGTTAAGTCGTAATCCATGGATTGGCCGCCTAATGAAATCAAATCAATATGTTGATCTAATGATTCGATATTCGCGTCATCATTTAATGTGATCGTAAATTCATGGTCGGTTTCGATTGTTTTAATGTCGTCGAATGTTTTGTAGTCGTGTTGGTCACGATAAGTGTCCCAATGGCTGTCTTTTAAAGGTGATGATGATTGGATAGATGGCTCAACGCCTGTTTGATGAATGGTTTGACTATGTGGTGATTTAAATTCAGCAACGCTTAAATTTAAGACGCCACCACTATTAAGTTGAAAAGATCGTTGCATGAGCCCTTTGCCAAATGTCGTCTCACCGTAGATGTCAGCAGCATCGTAATCTTTAATCGCCGCGGCGACGATTTCTGATGCACTGGCACTATATTGATTCACAAGCAAACTCGATTCAACTGGAAAAACGTTAGGTTGAGCAACCGGGTGATACATTTCGATGCCATCTTGTAAATGAACTTCTAAAGCATAAGCAATTGTTGGAAACATCCCTAATAAGTGCTGGGCTGATGATACGTAGCCGCCGGAGTTATTGCGCAAGTCAACGATCCACGATTTAGCCGTGAGGTGGGACATTTCGGAATGGACCTCATCGATCATGTCGTCTGAGAAGGAATTAATCGATAAGTAGCCAATATCACCAGCTAACAGGTCGCTTTGGACGGTCGGTATTTCAATAGGCTGACGGGTTATCGTCTTGGTTAACGTTCGGGTGTCGCGTTCGATGGTCACGGTAACATCTGTGCCGTCCTCGCCAGCGAGTAATTGCGTAATTTGTTCTTGCGATAAATCGCTGAGGGATTGTTGATCAACTTGAATCATCAAGTCCCCTGGTTGCAGTCCTTTATCGGAGGCAGGTGAATTAGGGAATACTTGTGTGATCAAAGCGCCTTGATCGGTGAATTCCATCATGATGCCAATGCCAACGAATTCTTGATTAATCGAATTTTGAAACGTGTTGAACTCTTCTTCCGTCATATATTGTGAGTACGGATCCAATTCATTCATTAAATCATCGATCGATTGGTCATAAATTTGATCGTTCACGTCTTCATAGTAATGTTGTTCGATATATGGTTTGACATCATCAACCGTAACCGAGTATGATGTAACAGACCAAAATAATACGATAAAAAAAGGTAGGACGTAGGTCCATTTTTTCATAATTGGATCCTCCCATAATTTAGCTATTTACCAATCGGTTATAAAAATATATACTATCAATATGTAACCTTTGTCACATACGATTTTTAAGGGGGAACATCAAGCGATGTCTAAAAAAAGGATTAGCGCAAATGTTGATGAAGCTGTTAATAAAGAATTAGAAGTAAGAGCCAAGCAATTAGGGATTTCGAAAAGCGCACTCGTCGCTTTTTCAACTACATTTTTTCTTGACCAATTAGAGCATCTCGAGAAAACAGCAGCTTCACAAGATATACATACAAATGTTTATCAAATTTTGAAAAACAACATGGATATGAAGAAAGATTGGTCATAATAGTGCATTCATATCAAGTTGAATGGGTTCCCGCAATCATATAAATGTAAGGAAAATCAGGTGAGCACAAGCTCACCTGATTTTTTTGATCTTGACTTGGTATTTTCTAGATTATTAGATATTCTCTCTAATTTATTAAATAATGACGTCCATTTATTTAATAAATTCTAGAAATTATCTCAAAAGTCCAAGTGATTATGAGATAACTGGATGAGTTATTGATTTTGTGGTGGGTAGGCTTTCCATTTGGATAAGTCTGGTTCGTCTTTTGTGATCAAATCACTTGGGAAAATGAAATTCCACGGTTTACTCGTGTTCGCTTGGACTTGGAAGTTGTCGAGTTTGAAACCGCCTTTAGCGATCACGTCTCCAGTTGCATCTTCGACAACGAGTGGTACTTGTTCCAAGTTGAGTGATTTGTCGCTACCGTTTCGAATGAGCATCGTCACTTGTAGCGTGCCATCGTCTTTATGCTTTGCTTCTAGGCCCATAAAGTTCACTTCGCCTGGTTTTGGCGGTTCGAGTGATTGGGTGATTTCTTTTAATTTATCTTTATCACGTGTCGCAAGCGATTGTTCCCACGATTCGGCTAAGTCGAGCTGGTGTTTTTTCTTCAGTTCGAAAGCGAGTTGGAAGTTTTCGCTCGGTAAGTCATCTAAACCGACATATAAATCGTTTTGACCGAATTCAAACAACCATGGACGACTTGATTTGGCTGGTAACTTACCGAGATTAGACAAGTCGAATTGTTTTTTGGCTAATTTGTTGCCGTCTTGATCTAGCAAAATGATGGACGCTTGTTCAAGGGTGATCCCTTTTGCTAATGAGTGGCGGACGAAAGCGCCGACCTCAACTGTTTTCTTATCCGTCACGTTTAGTTCAAATCCTGCCAAAGATAACTGGTTCGGTTTTAGCGGTTCTAAATCGTTGTTTTGGAATTGATAAACGTAACGATCCTCTTCTTCAACCGTCCACTGTGGGTGCAATGATAATTCTGGGTGCACCTCATGCTCTGTTTGTTGATCATCAACATCAGTTAAAACTTGATCGGCATCGACGGTTGTATTTTGACCTTTCGCTTTACGTCCTAAATGTTTAAATGGATTCATTGATTAAGTCCTCCTTAAGCGTTGTTCGCTCGTTCCGCTTCCTTCTTCTGTAAATAATGAATTTGGTTCGCTAATTGTTGCAACATCCCGCCTTGGATTTCTTGGAAGGCATAGCGGAATAAGTCAAAACCATCCTCTTGATAAAGGCGAATTGGGTCCTCCTGCTGATATTGACGGACACCGACCCCTTCTTTAAGACGATTCATTTGTTCTAAATGTTTAATCCAATTTTGATCGGTTACGGCTAAACTAATTTGGCGAACTTTAAATTGTAATTTTTGGTCATCGCTAAAGCGTTTAATTTCAGCTTCGTACTGCTCTTTCAGTTGATTGATATAATCTAAGACGTCTTGTTCGCTTTCAAACTCTTGTTCCGTCAATGAGACGTGCACCCCTGGCATGAGTGTCATGATTTGTTGTTCGAGTTTTTCAAGTAGCCATTCTTCCGGCGTCATCGTATCTGGGCAATATTTTTCAACGAGTGCTTGAATGTAATCGTCCATTTGTTTAAGCGTGAAGCCGATTGGATCTTCCGTCGTTAGTAGACGATCACGGAACTCATACATGACGCCACGTTGGTCGTTAACGACATCGTCTAGCTTCAAGTTAAATTCACGGATTGAAAAATGACTGCCTTCAGAAATCTTTTGGGCGGTGTCGATTAATTTATCGATGTCTTTATTTAAAATTTGTCCATCTTGAGCGATTTCTAAGTTCGGTTCTTTCCTTTCTTTTTCTTCTTTCGCGAAACGCACGATCAGGTCATCTTCTAGTGATACGATGAATTTTGTTTCGCCTGGGTCCCCTTGGCGACCGGAGCGCCCTTTCAGTTGGTTATCGATTCGTCGCGACCCGTGACGTTCTGTACCGATCACACATAAACCGCCGACATCTTTAACCCCTTCACCGAGCATGATGTCAGTACCGCGTCCGGCGACGTTCGTAGCGACGGTGATTTGGCCGTATTGACCGGCTAAAGAAATCAACTTCACTTCTTGTTCGACACTTTTGGCATTCAGCACTTCAAACGTCAAACCAGCATCTTCTAAGTAATCCGCGACTTGTTCTGATTGAATAATAGATGTTGTCCCGATTAAAACGGGTTGACCTTTGCTGTTACGTGCTTTTACTTCATCGACGAGCGCTTCGTATTTCTGCTCTTTCGTTTCGTACACAATGTCCGGGTGGTCTTCGCGAATAACCGGTTTGTTCGTCGGCACTTGCACGACATTCATCCCATAAACTTTTTGGAACTCTTTTTCTTCCGTTTTCGCTGTCCCTGTCATACCCGAAATGACCGGATACATTCGGAAATAGTTTTGCACGGTAATATTCGCTTGCGTTTTGTTTTCTTCAGTGATTTCTAAGCCTTCTTTCGCTTCGATCGCTTGGTGTAAGCCGTCTGATAGTGTGCGGCCTTCCATCACACGTCCAGTGTACATATCGACGAGTTTCACTTCGCCTTCTTCGACGATATAGTCCACGTCACGCTCGAACATGACACGTGCACGAACGGCTTGAATGACGTAATGGTACAGTGTACGATGTTCTAAATCGAACAAGTTGTCGATACCGAAGGCGCGCTCAGTTTTCGTAATACCCCCGTCAGCTAGGCTTGTGGCTTTCGTTTCAGGGTCGAAAATATAATCCTCATCACGTTTGAACGACTTCGCGAGTTGAGCACAAACACGTTGCAGTTTTTCATTACCTTCCGTTTTACCGGCAATAATGAGTGGTGTCTTCGCCTCGTCGATTAAAACAGAATCAATTTCGTCGACGATCGCATAATGGAATGGTCGTTGTACTTGGTCGTTTTTACTTTGCGCCATATTATCGCGTAGAAAATCAAAGCCAAACTCTGTCCCAATGCCGTATGTAATATCGCATTGATACGCTTCTTTTTTCTGAGACGGCGCTAGTTGTGGCACATTCAAACCAACTGTCAAACCGAGAAATTCATGAATTTGCCCGATTAAGTCGCGGTCACGACGTGCTAAATAATCGTTTGCTGTAATGACGTGCACGCCTTTTCCTTCTAATGCACGTAAATAACTAGGTAGTGCGGCGACGATTGTTTTACCTTCGCCGGTTGCCATTTCAGCAATGTGGCCTTCTGTTAAGACGAGCCCGCCGATTAATTGCACGTCAAAGTGGCGCATGCCTAACACACGTTTAGAGACTTCACGCACAACAGCAAAGGCATCCGCTTGAATGTCGTAGATCGACTTGCCGCCATCAAGTTGTTGTTTAAAATAATCGGTCATCTCGCTCAATTCATTGTCAGAATAAGCTTCATATGTTTCTTCTAACCGATTAATCTCTTTAATTTTTCGTTCATAACTTTTTAATTGACGATATGAGGCATCATTAATATATTGTTTTATTGTTTTAAGCATCACTAACATACTCCTATGACAAAGTTTTAAACACTAGTCACATTATAATACAAATAGATACATGATTAAATGGAAAAGTATATGTATATATTGGACTATTTTCAAATAGACCGTTTCGTTTTAAAATATAAGCAATCTATTATCAGAAGATTGGAGTGCACCAATAGTGAAAAAATGGATCGGATTATTAATTGTCGTATGCGGGTTGTTGTCGTCTCCGTTAGCGGCAGATGAATGGGTCGAAATGGATGCAAAACAAAACGTATCGCTCGACAAAAGTTGGGAAATTACGTTTGACAAGCCTGTGAAACGTGGAACCATACATAGTAAATCGGTATATGCTGTTGATTCAAATGGCAATCAACTATTTCTAGCAACCTATTTGAGCGATGACCGTGAAACAGTGAACGTCCTCCCGCCTGCGGATTTTTATACACCAGGTGAACGTTATGAACTGTTTGTTGAAATGACGATAGAATCTGAAGAAGGAAAAACGTTAGCTGAAGGTTATCGTTTGCCATTTAGTATCGATCCAACTGACACAAAACCGAATCCGTTGCCGTCATATGAAGGAGCCGATTTTATCGGTGAAGTAACGGTTGACTCTCGTTTGCGTGTTAGAAGCGAGCCGAGTACAGAGAGTGACGATACGGTGATTGGCCATGTGTATAATGGCGATCAATTACCGATTTATGATATCGACGGCTTTTGGGTCGAAACTGAAATTGAAGTCGACGATGAAATGAAGACGGCTTACTTACACAAAGATTATTTAAAATTGTATCATGCGAGTGGGCAACTGCTTAAAGATATTCGCATTGTAATTGACGCTGGACATGGCGGATCGGACAATGGCGCGAGCGTTTATGAGCCCGAGACGATTCGTGAAAAAAATATCAATTTACCTGTTGCGAAAAAAGTTCGCGACAATTTAGAGAAGCTTGGTGCGAATGTTTATTTAACACGTGAAGATGACACGTATATCAGTCTGGATGAGCGTGTCGTTTTAGCTCGGAATTTTTATAACGACTTATTTGTCAGCATTCACGCCAATGCTATGAGTGACGAGAAAATTCATGGGGCTGAAACATTTTACAGCCGTACGAAAAGCGGTAACTCGACGCATTCGCTTTATTTAGCGGACGGCTTACAAAATCAACTGACGTCACTTGCAGAAATGAGACATCGACGCGTTGATTCGGCTAAATTCCGTGTCATTCACGACAATCCATCCACGGCATCATTAGTTGAACTTGGTTTTATGACGAACCAGGATGACTTAAGTCGCTTGCTCGACGATGATTACCAGCAACTATTTGCTGATGCGATCACACAAGGCATCATTAATTATTACCAGTAAATCGGCCCTATTTTCGAGATTTCGCTTTGTTCGGTTACCCAATTGTGATATAATTATGCCGTTATCTTTTTGGATAAAATTGTCTAAGCTAAAAGGTCGCAATTTGGGGACCTTAAGATATAAGGAGGGCTTATGAAATGGAGATCGAGTCCTTGTTAGTGGCACTAGCTGTCGCACTAATTATGACACCATTAATAAAACGATTAGCGATCAAAATCGGTGCGGTTGACAACCCTTCCCACCGTAAAGTGCATAAAGGCGCGATGCCACGTTTAGGTGGTTTAGCGATTTATTTAAGTTTCATGATCGGTCTTATGTTGTTCTATCCCGATTCGGTTTATACATTGCCGGTTATGATCGGCGGTTCGATTATTATGCTCGTCGGGTTTTTAGACGATTTAATCGAACTGTCACCTAAGTGGAAAATGACGGGCCAAATTTTAGCCGCTATCGTCGTCTTGGGAACGATTCAAGTCGAATTCGTCAACTTACCGTTCGGTGGAGAATTGCATTTCGGTTGGTTAAGCATTCCAATTACGATTATTTGGATCATCGCGATTACAAATGCGATAAATTTAATTGACGGTTTGGACGGATTAGCTGGCGGTGTATCAGCAATTGCATTACTGACGATTACCGTCATGTCGATTGTGATGAACAACTATTTTGTTACAACGATTGCGTTATTACTACTAGGTAGTACAATCGGGTTCCTGTATTACAATTTCCACCCCGCGAAAATATTCATGGGTGATACCGGCGCGTTGTTTTTAGGCTATATGATAGCGGTTCTGTCGTTGTTAGGTTTCAAAAACGTAACTGTATTCTCATTCGTTATTCCGATTATTATTTTAGGTGTGCCGATTTCCGATACGGTGTTTGCGATGATACGGCGAAAAGTTCAGCGCAAACCAATATCTGCTGCTGACAAACAGCATTTGCACCATTGTTTGTTAGCTCTCGGTTTCAGCCATCGTATGACCGTGTTGTTGATTTACGGTTTAAGTGCTTTATTCAGTATCGCAGCGATCGTCTTTACCCAAGCAACCATGTGGGGCTCAGCGTTGTTAATACTTGGCCTGTTCCTCATGTTAGAACTCGTCGTCGAATTAACTGGTTTAATCGACAAAAACTACCGCCCGATTTTAAACATGTTTGTGAAACGTAATGAAACAAAATAATGGTAATCCATAGTCGTAGAGTACACCTCTACGACTTTTTTATGCACTCGTTTTAGTTTTTAAATAATTCCGCTGATTTATGAAATAACTGCGTTGAGTTTTGAAATAATTAGCGGAATTTATGAGATAAGTCTGCGGGTTCACTGAATTTATTAGATAAATAGCTTTAATTATGAGATAAGTGAGTGAAGTTTTGAAATAAATAAGAGAATTTATTTGATAATTTCGAGAGTGAGTGGCAATTGATGCTTTGAAACTATTTCGCGAATCTGCTTTTCCGTTTATAATAGGTTTAAACTATTGTCGATTGTAGCGGAGGTAGACTATGAAATTTAAACATACGATATTGATAGCGCTTATTGTTTCTGTCGCATTAATAGGAACAACAGTGCTTGCGCAGGAATGGGCGAATTGGACTGAGGAACCGATCGAAGTGCCTGAAGAAAAAGTGTGGACGGTGACGTTTGATCAACCGATAAATCCCGAAACACTCAATTCTGATTATGTTTATGTCGAGAATGAAAATACAGGCGAAAAACATCCGACGAGCCTAGACCTTCGTGAAGAGGGGCGTGTCATCACGGTAACCCCAGACGAAAAATATGACGCGGGCGAAACGTATCAATTACATATTACAGATGGCCTGAAAAGTGAAAAAGATGTCGCATTAAACCAAAATACCCGCCAAATCTTTACGATTCCGGACAAATATGAAGTTGCTCAACTGAGTGACAACGGTGATTTAACGGTGCAGGCGGAGTATGACACTTACGATGCTGCTCGCGAGCAAGTAGCTGAGGACGGTTCAGAAGTGATCGTGTTTGGTAACAATACGATTTGGGCACCTGATGGCATTGTTCATACTGATGGTTTTACGATTGTGTACGATGGAAAAGAACTAGGAAGTAGTAAAACGTACGTTAACACAGTCGAGAATGGAGAAGTAGAACTAGAGTATATCGCGACGCACCCTCAATCGATAGAGATTAAATTGGCAGGTGAAACAGGCTATGTCGGCCATGATAGCGCAAATGTCTTGCCGCCTAGCCAAATCGAAGGCCAATCCGTTTACGAAGTGTTAGACCGACCAGACGAAAACGTATTGACGCATAAAGTGTATGAAGACGGTATTTACCGCGTGTATACGTACGGTTGGGCACCTGAAGGGCTCGAACCAGGCGAGTACCAAAGCTGGGACGGCATCACATTTGACGGCCAAGAGCATAAACTATTTAACCAACTCGATATTACAAAAGAGACGAACTACACGGCTGAAGACTTAAATAACTATATTAAAGAAGAATCAGGCCACCAAAACTACGAAACATTTAGACGGGCAGAAACGCCGCCACTTGAAGGTTTAGGTGATGCGTTTATTAAAGCGCAAGAAGAATACGGTGTGAACGCGTTATTCCTTATGTCTTTAGCAGTTCACGAATCGGCATGGGGGACAAGTAACATCGCGCAAGATAAGAATAATTTATTCGGCTTAAATGCATCCGACAACGATCCATACGGCAATGCCGACGAATTTGAATCGTTTGAAGAATCCGTTATGTACGCGGGCTATTTTATTAAAAATGGTTACTTGAACCCGGACGATTACCGCTATGAAGGCCCTTTCGCCGGCAATAAAACGTTCGGCTTAAACGTTCGCTACGCATCAGACCCGTATTGGGGTCAAAAAATCGCCGGTCACATGTACCGCGCCGACAAGTATTTAGGTGAAAAAGATCGTCAATTACTCGAATAATGACAGTCCCGGAGCTTATCCAGCTTCGGGATTTTTATGTGATGGTAGTTCGACGTTTTATTGCGGATTGCGACGATAAATTTGAGAAATCGACGATATTTTTTTGGGTCGGCGATATATTTTAAAACTCGACGATATAATGAAGAATTCGGCGAAATCGACAGTTATCATAGCAAATAATTGACAAACTAAACTTGCATTGACAGTGTTTGACGCGATATTTTAATAAAATCATCAATCGTCACCAATTATTAATTGAAAAATTTCGAGTGAATGTTATGATTATGTGTGTAAAATAAGATAAGAATGCCTAAAAAGGCTGTGACATTGTAGAGAAAGGCGGAAGAATATGAATATTATTGTAGCTGGAGGAGACGGTTTTTGCGGTTGGCCAACTGCATTATACCTATCAAAACGAGGCCATGACGTCTCAATTATTGACAACTATGTAAGACGAGATATTGATAACGAGCTTCATTCTAATTCGCTGACACCGATTGCATCACTTGAAGAACGTGTGGCGAAATGGCAAGAGCTAACGGGCAATGAGATCCGTGTTTATCAAGGTGACTTAACGCATTACGACTTTTTATCACAAGTCATTAAAACAGAACAACCAGATGCGTTCGTCCACTTCGCTGAACAACGCTCGGCACCTTACTCAATGATCGACCGTGAGCATGCGGTATATACGCAAGAAAACAACGTGACGGGTAACTTAAACGTGTTATATGCGATTCGCGAACTTGTGCCTGATTGCCACCTGATCAAATTAGGTACGATGGGCGAATATGGTACACCGAATATCCCGATCGAAGAAGGGTATTTAGAAGTTGAGCATAACGGGCGTAAAGACACACTACCATTCCCGAAACAACCAGGCTCGTTCTACCATCTATCAAAAGTTCACGACAGCCATAATATTATGTTTGCCTGCAAAATTTGGGGCGTTCGTGCCACAGACCTTAACCAAGGCATTGTGTACGGTTTAGAAACGAACGAAACGAAAATGGACCCTGTCTTAACCAATCGTTTAGACTATGACGGCGTTTTCGGTACCGCGCTTAACCGTTTTATCATCCAAGCGACAGTCGGAGAAGATTTAACGGTTTACGGTTCTGGCGGCCAAACGCGCGCGTTCTTAAATATTGAAGACACAGTTCGTTGTATTGAAATCGCAGCTGAAAATCCTGCTGAACCAGGTGAATTCCGCGTATTTAACCAGTTCACAGAATATTTCTCAGTTCAAGAACTTGCGGAAAAAGTTCAAAAAGTTGCGAAAGAAGAAGGTTTTGAAACAGGTATCGCACACTTAGAAAACCCGCGTGTTGAAGCAGAAGACCATTTCTATCATGCTGTGAATACGAAATTACAAGATTTAGGTTTAGAGCCACATTTACTCGACGACGATGTCATTCGCGAAATTTTACGCGCAGTCGTTGACCATAAAGATCGCGTCATTAAAGACAACATTCTACCAACTGTGACG
Source organism: Alkalibacillus flavidus (assembly GCF_040545925.1). NCBI lineage: Bacteria > Bacillati > Bacillota > Bacilli > Caryophanales > Bacillaceae > Alkalibacillus > Alkalibacillus flavidus. The sequence continues at coordinate 86,504 of NZ_JBEPMX010000004.1, read as the reverse complement.
TGGAAATAGTCGGCGCATACGATAAAGGACGGAGACGTAATGCATATACTCATCATCACAGAAACGTTTTTGCCAGCAACAGACGGTGTTGTGACACGCTTAACACATAGTATTCGATATTTTATGAAGCAAGGGCACGATGTAACCGTCGTCGCGCCTGATTTAGGGGTGAACGAATTCGAAGGGGCGCAAATTATCGGTTTACCAGCGCGTAAATTTTTAATCTATCGTTCGAAATTATTTGCGTTTCCTTCGCCTAAGGTGCGTCGCGTGATTGAAGAGCAAGATCCTGATATCGTCCATGTCGTCAACCCTGCATTAATGGGGGCGTCAGGGGTACACTATGCAGATAAGTTAAACTATCCGCTAGTTGCGTCGTATCATACACAAATACCACGTTATGCTGATTACTATAACGTCTCAATGGTTAAACCATTGTTATGGTGGTATTTTCGCAAGTTGCACAATAAAGCAGACGTCAATTTATGCACGTCTAATGTCGTCAAAGCTGAACTCGACGAGCATCGTTTTCATAACGTCGAAGTGTGGGAACGTGGCGTCGATACCGATTTCTTTAATCCAGAATACGAAAGCGAGAGCATGCGCGAGCGATTATCAGGCGGTCAAACCGATAAAACATTATTATTATTTGTCGGTCGTTTAGCGCCTGAAAAAGAAATCGAAAAAATTCGCCACGTGCTCGATTACTCCGATCAGTTCGTCTTAGCGATCGTCGGTGATGGTCCGCATCGCAGTGATTTAGAAAAATATTTTGCCGGTTCTAATGCCGTGTTCACTGGCTTTATGCACGGCGAAGAATTAGCAAGTGCCTACGCGTCAGCCGATGTGTTCGTTTTCCCATCGACGACCGAAACGCTTGGCCTCGTCTTATCAGAAGCGATGGCAGCAGGCTTGCCGGTTGTCGCGGCGAAAAGTGGCCCGACTGAAGAGCAAATAACCGATGGTGAACAAGGGTTGTTATACGATCCGAATGAACAAGATGATTTTGTGAACACCGTGTTAAAACTTGAAGACGAATCCTTACGACAATCGCTAAGCGAGAAGGCGTACGCCGACATTCAACAGATGGGCTGGGACCGCCAATCGCAACAAGCGCTCGATTTATATCACCGCGTTGTCGACAGTAAGAAGGGATAAAATGACAGAAGAACGCAAACGAAAAAGCGGATTTAAACAATTTTTCCAATTTAGTATTATCGGCGGATCGAACGCCGCAATTGATATCGGTGTCTTAAACTTATTGCTCATCTTGTTTCCGACAACCGATACGATTACATTGATTTTGTTTAATACTACAGCTTATACGTTATCTGTCTTAAATAGTTATTTGTGGAATTCGACGATTACGTTTAGTCGGACGTCGAGTGGCAATAATCGTCAACGTTTAGGGTTTCTCGTTCAGGCCGCGATTAGCTTAGTGATCAACAACTTAGTGTTTATTGCGCTTAATGCGTTGATTGGTTTGTTCGGGGTTCCCGGATGGCTCGCCTACAACATCGCAAAAGGAAGCGCGATGGCGTCATCATCGATCGCAAGCTTTTTCATGGTTAAATATTACGTGTTCAAAGATTATCAAATTTCATTACGCAAACGACAAAAAGCCACCAAAATGCGTTAAGCATTGGTGGTTTTTTGTTTCACTTGAAAGTCGCTCGATCATGAGTTAGGTCGCTCAATTATTGATTGAAGTCGCTCGATCGTGAATAAGAGTCGCTCAATTCACTCGAGATCTGCACAAAAAAACGCGATTTGCTCGTATCTATTTTGAGCAAATCGCGTTTTGATGGGTTATACCTCAACATCGCGTTCGACGTATTGAGTTTCACCGTCTTGTATATCGGCTTGGTTACTCGTCAGGTCAACGATCCATGTTTTAAAATCGTCGACATCGCTGACAGGTATCAAGACGTGAAAGGTAACTTGTTCGGCGTAGTCGATCGTATCAATTAAGTAATCGTGTGTGCGTAGTTCGTTTTCAAGTTTGCCGAGCATGCCATAATCAGCACCAATCACGACATCTTGCATGAGTGACCGACGCACAACGCCAACAGCACGAATCGCTTCACTTGTCGCATTCGAGTAAGCACGAATAAGACCACCAGCTCCAAGCTTAATGCCGCCGAAATAACGGGTGACGACGACCGTTGTATCTTTCATATCCATTTGCTTCAACACTTCAAGCATCGGAACCCCCGCAGTTCCGCTCGGTTCGCCGTCATCGTGAGCTTTTTGGATTAAGTTTTGTTCGCCAATCATATAAGCGGAGCAATTATGTGTCGCGCTGCTGTGTTCTTTTTTGATTTCATCGATAAACGCCTGCGCTTCGTCTTCGGTTTCAGTCCGTTTGACGTGACCAATGAACCGTGACTTTTGAATCGTAATCTCGTGTTCTCCTTGGTGTTTCATCGTTAAATAGTGTTCTAGCATGATTGAAAGCCTCCTAAACCAATATTATATAAAAACGCGGTTAAACAGGCAAATTTTTGGGTATGGAAATAGTGGTGAACCTTTTTTATCATCAAATCTAAGACTTTTTACATTGATATCCATAAAATTTTTATTATAAATTTCTCAAAAACCCTCAAAGAATCGATAAACCTAGCCGAAAGATATAGTATGAATGATGGAGGAGTTTCGATGGCTAATACTCAAGACCAAGATCAAGCATTAAACAAAATAATAGACGAAATGGTAAACGTCGTTTCGAACAGTAAACAAGAAATTTTCAACTTAAGTGAAAATGCGCGCAAAGAGCAAGAGGCGCTTACTGAAGAAGTGAAAGACATCAAACAGCAAGTAGACGAAATGATTACAGACAATGACAGGTTAGAGCATAAATTAAAACTAGCTCGCCAACGTCTGTCTGATGTCAGCAAAAACTTTTCACAGTACTCAGAAAAGCAAGTTCAAGAAGCGTATAACAACACGTATGAACTGCATACGAAACTGACGGTACAACGCCAGCAAGAAGAAGGCTTAATTAAGCGTCGTGATGAGTTAGAACAGCGGATTCGCGGACTCGAAGAAAGTATTCAACGAACAGAAAATCTCATGAGCAAAATTAACGTCATGCTCAATTATTTAACGGAAGATTTCCAAGAAGTGAATGAAGCGGTGACGCAAGCGAATGCGAAGTACAATTTCGGGCTCAAGATCATTGACGCGCAAGAAGAAGAACGTCGAAAATTGTCGCGCGAAATTCATGACGGGCCGGCGCAAATGCTCGCGAACGTGATGATTCGCTCAGATATCGTGACGAAAACGATTCGTGAGCGCGGGATCAATGAGGCGACGAAAGAAATTAAAGATGTGAAGGAACTTGTGCGAAACGCGTTGTATGAGGTCCGCAAAATTATTTACGACCTTCGACCAATGGCGCTTGATGATTTAGGCTTAGTGCCGACACTTCGTAAGTATTTGGTGACCGTAGAAGATTATCATGAAATCAAAGTCGATTTTAAAGCGAAAGAAAGCGACAAACGGTACAATTCAAAATTTGAAGCGGCCGTTTTTCGACTCGTGCAAGAATCAGTCCAAAATGCCATCAAACACGCTGAGACGAGCTTGATTGAAGTGAAATTCGAGGAAACACGTAATCAAGTGAATATTCAAGTGATTGACCATGGTAAAGGGTTTGACGTTGAAACGGAACAGGACTCATCATTCGGTTTGACTGGTATGCGCGAACGTGTCGAGATGCTTGATGGTGAAATCGAACTGAAATCGAAAAAAGGTGAAGGCACGAAAGTCATGATGAAACTGCCTGATAAAGGTGAAAATCAAGGGTAAACGTTTAAAATTTTGACATGGTTGAAAGAATTGTCAAAAATTGTGTATAATTTTTGCATGAATGATTACCCATTCGCCGATAATTGTAGTATAATGAAATGTGAATCTTATAGGGAAAAAGTACGGCTCGAGTAATGGTAACATTTGAAGGAGGAGTACCATGGCAACTAGCATCGTTTTAATCGATGATCATAAACTTTTCCGCGAAGGAATTAAACGTATATTAGAATTTGAACAAGGCTTTGAAGTCGTCGCAGAGGCAGGTGACGGTTCTGAAGCGATCGATACTATTAAGGAACATCAACCGGACATTGTGTTGATGGATATTAACATGCCTGATGTAAATGGCGTGGAAGCAACACGTCAAATCGTCGATCAGTACAATGACTTGAAAGTGATTATTTTGTCGATTCATGACGACGAGTCCTACGTGACACATGCACTTAAATCAGGCGCATTAGGTTATATGCTGAAAGAAATGGACACCGAGGAATTAGTGAACGCGATTAAAATCGTCAGCCAAGGTGGATCGTACATTCACCCGAAAGTGACGCACAATTTATTACGCGAGTATCGTCGTTTATCAGGCGAAACATCAGACAATTCCAATGTCGCATTCGAATATATCGAATATCGCAAACCCCTTCACTTGCTTACTCGCCGTGAATGCGAAGTCTTGCAGTTGATGACAGACGGTCGTAGCAACCGCGGCATCTCTGAAGACTTATATATAAGCGAAAAAACGGTCAAAAACCACGTCTCAAACATTTTACAAAAAATGAACGTTAACGACCGCACCCAAGCTGTCGTCACAGCGATTAAAGAAGGTTGGGTCCAAGTTAGATAACGGAAAATGATGAAACCCCTTACGCCGCGCGCGTAAGGGGTTTTCTGCATCCGATGTAGTTATTAAATATTTTCGCTGAGTTATTAAATAACTGCCCGAACTTATTAGATAAGTCGTTGGATTTTTTAAATAACTAATTCTAGTTATTTAAAAAATAGCGGAAGTTATAAAATAAAAAGAAAAAAGCTTAAACCGAAATGAACAGAAATTCAATTTTTCGGTGCAAAAGAAGCGGGAGTATTGTAAAATGAAGGCAAGAGGGAGGGGATGGCATGAATATAGCCGTTTTAACTGATAGCACGGCATACATACCTCAGGAACAACGTGACCAATGGAACATATTTATGGTGCCGCTTAGTGTCACATTTGAAAACGAAAGTTACCGTGAATTAGTAGATATAACGACAAGCGAATTTTACGACAAAGTTCGACAAGAAAAAGAGCTCCCAAAAACGAGCCAGCCAGCAGTCGGTGATTTCGTTTCGACATTTGAAACGATTGCCGAAAATTATGATGCAGTAATCTCGATTCATTTATCGAGTGGGATTAGCGGAACGTATCAGGCAGCATTATCGGCCGGTGATATGGTGGATGGTCTTGAAGTTCACGCATTTGATTCCGAAATCAGCTGTATGGTGCAAGGCTTTTACGTATTAGAAGCAGCAAAAATGGCGCATGACGGTGCGGACGTTGAGACGATTATGAACCGATTATACGACATGAAAACGAGCACGCGGGCGTATTTTATGGTGGATGACTTGAGCCACTTAGCGCGTGGCGGTCGTCTGACAGGAGCGCAAGCCATGGTCGGCAGCTTATTACAAGTCAAGCCACTCTTGCATTTTGAAGACACGAAAATCGTTCCTTTTGAAAAAATTCGGACGAGCAAAAAAGCGTACAAACGAATGGAAAATTTATTAGCAGAAGATGCGGCTGAAGCTGAACAACTCCGCGCCGTCGTCATTCACGCCGAACGCGAAGAACTCGCGCGGGAGTGGATGGAAACCCTTGATGCGAAGTTCCCGAACGTCGAGTTCAGCCTAAGCTACTTCGGCCCTGTGATCGGAACACACCTAGGAGAAGGCGGCCTCGGCCTCGGATGGTATAAAGTAAGATAAAGAAACAGCTGAGCCCACTCAGCTGTTTTCGTTTTGGATTGGGCTTTGGAATTATTCAATAATTGCGGGCAATTATCGAATAACTTAATTGATTTATCGAATAATTCGGTTGATTTATCGAATAAATTGAGACACACCTTGATTTTATTTAATAATTCCTTGTATTTATTAAATAACTCGGTCAACTTATTTCAAAAATCAAAGCATTTTTGAAATAAGTCACAAGAATACTCATCGGAAATCCTGCGCACCTTCTATCAAAACAACACGGTCATTTATCGAATAACTGCGTTAACTTATTTAATAAATCAAAGTATTTTTGAGATAAATAGAACGACTTTTCAAATAACTGACCAAAATTATTAAAAAAACAAAAAATTTATAGTATAATTAATCGAATTATCTCATGAAAGAAAAACAAAATGGACAAATACACATGGATAAAAGACTTATCATAAATTCCTCTCAAATCTTGTCGTCTACCCAATTTTAAAACTTTCCGTTATAATGTAAGTCAAAAAAGTGAGGGTCCAATAATGACGACAATCTTACACGACCAATCTCCTGATTTGAAAATGCTTAATGTTCTTATGCCGCGTTTAGAACGATCAGCACCATTTTACAAAGAACTGAAAGAATGGCATACAATCGAATGTGCTGGTTACGAGGGAGAACAGTCCTTATATTATTATATCAATCAACTGAAAGGGCAATTTTTCCACCTGCACGGTTTATATTTCCAAACTCGTCGCTCCGCCTGTCAAATTGATCACTTACTCGTCTTACCTGAATTCATCCTCATCCTTGAAACGAAGCACTTCAAAGGCGAGCTTCACTATAACGTAGAAACTGGCGTGCTCGAACAAACTACACCCCATCGCACGGTTAGGAGAGCCGATCCTATTGCACAAGCCTTAGTGCAAAAAGAAAAATTGAATCATTTACTCCAATCGACCTCATATCCAACTCCACCACTTCATCATCTCGTCGTATTTACCCATGATGAAGTGATTCCAACAATAGAAGGCCACGAACCCAATATGATTGTTAAAGAAAGACTGTTACAACGCGTGGGAGAACTGATGAAACATTATTCTGATGGGCCTGATCAAACGGATTACCTCGAACAATTAGCCCAATTTATTGCTTCAAACCATACTTCTAGAGAATCTAAAATCATTGAAGATCACCCAGATATAGTCGCTTATTTAAAATCGGGCGTGTGGTGTACGGGATGTGGTGAGCACTTTATGGATCGCATTTTTAACAATTGGGAATGTCCAATTTGTAAACACCGCGACCGCTCAGCGCATATTCAAACGTTGAAAGAGTGTCGCATGATTTATGGAAATGAAGTATCATGTCAGCTCGTCGCCAATTTTCTAAGAATTCCGCCGCACCTCGCTAGACAATTATTAAAGCGACAAGCCAAACAAATAGGCGAAAAACGAGGGACCAAATATATCTTGGTTTGATAGCTGGTGGTATGCATTTGATTTTTGAAATAAAATCTTGAATTTATGAAATAAGTGCTCGCACTTATTTCATAAATTGACCAACTTATTTAATAAATAGAGAACTACCTCCAATTTATTAAATAACTGCACTTAGTTTTGAAATAAGTCCGCTTACTTTTGAAATAAATCAACTGATTTATTTCAAAAGTTCAATCCCCAAACCTAAGAAGGAGGGACGCCCAACGTGAATGTATCCCCGTTAATCGAAGACATGGCGCGCAAATTCGCGACGAAGCGGCTGCTGAAATCAGAACTCAACATCTCAGACCTCCGCCTAAAATATCTCCTCAAACACAACTATCTCACCGAAATTCCGTCGATCAAAACAACATTCGGCTTTACCACATGCGAGCGCTGCTTCAATCGTAAACCATCACAATTTGGCAAAATCCCACGCGCTAATCACACCCCCATCATCTACTGCAAACATTGCATCCAAATGGGGCGCACGAGCACCTTCGAACCGCTCTACGAATGGACGGGCCCGCCCCCGTCACGGCACCGAGCCAAAAATCCTCTCAAATGGCGCGGCACCTTAACACCACTGCAACAACGCGCATCCGACCGTCTCATCAAATCGATCAAACAAAATCAAAATCTTCTCATCGACGCCGTCTGCGGTGCGGGTAAAACTGAAATGCTCTATCATGGTATCGCCCACGCCCTCGAGTCCGACAAACGCATTTGTATCGCTACGCCGCGCGCCGACGTTGTCAAAGAGCTCGCACCTCGCTTAAGACGTGATTTCCCGACGATTCACCAAGCCGCTCTCTACGGTGGCACGACCGAACAAGATATCAATAGCCACCTCGTCATCGCCACAACCCACCAACTGCTGCGCTACATTAATTCCTTCGACGTCGTAATCATTGATGAGGTCGACGCGTTCCCGTATCACCACGACAATATGCTTCCGAAAGCCGTCAACCGCGCCACCAAACCAACCAGCTCAACCATCTATCTCACCGCAACCCCGCGCCTAAAACAAAAATGGCTCATCAACACCCATCAACTGCCATCCGTCTCAATTCCCGCACGCTTCCACGGCCATCCGCTCCCTGTCCCAACAAAACAACCAATCTTCCGTCTCACCAAACAACTCGAAGACGACCAACTCCCACCCGCCATCACCGACTGGATCCATCAAAAACAAACCGACAACCGCAGATTCCTCCTATTCGCACCCACGATCGACCTCGCCGAAAAACTCAGCACCCACCTCGACATCCCCTACGTCCACGCTGCCTCACCCGACCGCCTCCACCTCATCCACCAATTCCGCGCCCGCAACCTCCCGTCCCTGATCACCACAACCATCCTTGAACGCGGCGTCACCTTCCCGTCAATCGATGTCGCCGTCATTCAAGCCGACCACCACGTATTCGATGAAGCCGCTCTCATCCAAATCGCCGGACGCGCCGGCCGCAGCGCGCAGGATCCAACCGGCGACGTGACATTTTTCTACGATGAAACCACTCTAGCAATCAACCGCGCGACCAACTACACCATCCGGAAAAATCTCGAAGCGAAAGGAAGCCACTCATGATCTGTTACCTATGCCAAAACCCAACCACACCCGACACAACATGGACCACCTTCCTCGCACCCACAACCTCACCCATATGCGAATCATGCGAAGCCCAACTTCCTACCATCACTCAACCCTTCTGCCAACGATGCATGAAACCGCTCGACACCCCAGTCCTCTGCCAAGACTGCCAAACCTGGACCGCCCACTTCAAAGAAGACCCGCTCACCCGCAACATCTCGCTCTACCGCTACACACCCTTCACTCAAGACATCATCAATCGCTTTAAATACCGCGGCGACTACGAAATTATTAACGCCTTCCAACCCGCGATTCAATCTGCCTACCAAACCCACTTCCAACCAAAACCTCGTCGCACGCTAAAACTCAAATCCCACCAACGCCAACCACAATCCCCAACCATCATCCCCATCCCACTCCACCCTGACCGCCAACAAGACCGCCTCTTCAACCAAGCCGAAGCCATCGCCCGCCAAATCAACCAACCGATCAACACCACCATCCTCACCCGCCACGACAACACAAAACAATCAAAAAAATCCCGCCACGAACGCCTCGCTTCCCACAACCCGTTCACCCTCAATGAATCACCACCCGACCACATCCTCCTCATCGACGACCTCTACACAACCGGCACCACCCTCCGCCAAGCCGCCGCCTTCCTCAAACAATACGGCGCAAAATCTGTCGAATCGTTCACATTAATTCGAAGTTAACACTTTGTTTTCTAGGCCAAAGCAATTATAATAAGATTAAAGAAGGTCGAGGGGAGGAGTTAACATGGCAGATTTAGCGAACTGCCCGCGCTGTGACAAGCTATTCGTCAAAGGCGCACACGACGTATGTCCAGACTGTTTAAAACAAGAAGAACAAGATTTCCAAACAGTCTACGAATTTATCCGCAAAAAGAAAAATCGTATGTCGACGATGCAAGAAGTGTCTGATCAAACCGGTGTTGAAAAACACTTAATTCAAAAATGGCTCAAACAGCGCCGCATTCACCCTGGGGAATTCCCGAACCTCACATATGAATGCGAACGCTGTGGCACGCAAATTTACGAAGGCCGCTTGTGCCTCGATTGCGCGGGCGATTTACAAAGTGATTTGAACGAAGAAACACGCGGCAAAACAATCGCCGAACAGGAGCAAGAAAAACGCGACAAACAAGTTTATTTCAATGTCGATCAAGAAAATAAATGGCGAAACTAAACATCCTCGCGAACCTTCCGATATTATAGATAGATGGAAGGTTCGTTTTTATTTAGAAACACAATTGGCCAAACCTAAACGTAGGGCCAATTCCGTAAGAGAGGGTGAAAAAGGATGAAAATTAATCCAACGAATCAAACGCATTTAAGCCCATATCAAAAACAAATGCAGCAACAACAACCGGCGAAACAGCCGAACGCGCAATCCGATAAAGTCGAAATTTCAAACCGTGCGAAAGCGATGCAAGATAACGGCATCCAAAAAGCACGCGATGAACACGTCCAACAGGTGAAACAACAAGTTCAAGACGGTGAGTATAACGTTGACTTAAATCAGACCGCGAGCAAAATGGTCTCATTCTTCCGGCCTTAAAGGAGGCTAATTGATGTCAATCGAATCCATTATTGAGAAACTCGACAAAATTTATCAGCTAAACGACAGCCTACTGAATCTGTCGAAAGATAAAACTGAAAAACTGAAACAAAACGACCTCGAAACGTTTAACGACATGTTGATCAAAGAACGCAAGCACGCCCAAGCGATCGATCAACTCGAAACGAAACGCGTCGAGGAAACAGAAGCATGGTTTCAGGCAAAAGGAATCACGGATGAGCGCACGATTACAAATTTAATCGCGACGGTTGATGACCCAGAGCAGAAAGAACGGCTTGAAAACTTATACGAAAAACTCGTTTACACGTTAGCCGACTTGAAACAACAAGAGCAGCTCAACCGTGACTTAACCGAGCAATCGCTACAATACGTTGAATTGACGCTCGACATGCTACAACCTGCTCATCAGAAAGACATGAACTACCATAAAAAAGACACGACGAATCAATCAACAGACCGGTCTATGTTTGATTCGAAGGCATAATCGAGAGGAGCAAAACCTATGAGTACGACATCGACATTCCACGGTCTTGAAGTCGCTAGACGCGCTCTTGCGACACAACAGACCGCGTTACATACAACGAGTCATAATATATCGAATGCCAATACAGAAGGCTATTCGCGCCAACGCGTGAACTTTGAACAAACGAACCCGTTCCCACCAGCATCTCGTAATCGCCCAGAAATGGCTGGACAACTGGGGACAGGTGTCAAAGCCGGACAAATCCAGCGTGTTCGTGATGAATTTTTAGATTTCCAATACCGTGCTGAAAATAATAAAGCCGGTCAATATGCTGCACGTTCTGACGCATTAGGTCGTTTAGAAGAAATCATGAACGAGCCAAGTGATTCTGGTTTAGCAAAGACGATGGACCAGTTTTGGGAATCGATTCAAGACGTGGCGACAAACCCGGAAGACGGCGGTGCACGCCGTGTGATGGTGCAACGTGCTGAAGCGGTAACGGATACATTTCATTACTTGGATGGCAAGTTGAAAGATGTTCAGGGTGAGTTGAAGAATCAGTTGAATACTGGTGCTACACAAGTTAATTCGTTAATAAGAGAAATTGAAAATCTAAATGACCAAATTGGGCGTGTAGAACCAAACGGTGATGTACCTAATGACCTTTATGATAAGCGTGATTTAGCAATTGATGAATTATCAGAGTACGTAAATATTAAAATTGAGCCTGACCAAGATATAGGGGGTAACCCTTCGGCGCTTGCCCAAGGAATACCTTCAATCCATTTAGCGGATGAAAACGGAAATGCAATTCCGGGTGCTGAATTAATCAATTCCAACAATGACGTTAAAGGGATTGAATTTGAGTTTAGTGGAACGAATGATTCCCTCGTTGAAAATATCAATATTGGTAATTTAAATAATGCAAATGATGAAGAAGGTGATGATCCTACCGCGATAAAAAGTGTCACTAATACGATCGCAGCTGATAGTTTCAACTCAACCGGATCTTTAAGGGGGACGATGGAAGCAAATGGGTATGTAGATGAAAACGGAGATCCAGCAGGTGATTATGTTGAAATGATTGATGATTTGAGTTTAATGGCTGATGAATTTGTTTCAGCGTTTAACGATCAACACCAAAAGGGACACGGCTTGGATGGGTCAACTGGTCAAGATTTCTTTACATTAGATACGACGTTAGGCGATGGTGCTGCAGCTCAAATTTCAGTTGCTCCAACTATTAAAAATAATGAAAATGCGATCGCTGCATCTGATACTGCTGGTGAGTCTGGTAATGGTGATAATGCATTGTTATTATCGGATGTACGTGACGAAGAATTAGTTGATTTGAATAACCAGTCAATACAATCATTTTACCAAGCTCAAATTGGAGATCTAGGTGTTAAAGCGCAAGAGGCAAATCGTATGGCTAATAATACATCAAGCCTACGTGAATCAGTTGATCAAAACCGTCAATCAGTCAGTGGCGTGTCATTAGACGAAGAAATGTCGAACATGATTAAATTCCAACATGCTTATAACGCTGCCGCAAGAAGCATGACTGTTGTTGATGAAACTTTAAACCGAATTATTAATCAAATGGGTATAGTTGGAAGGTAGGTGAATCGAAATGCGCGTCACACAATCGATGCTGAGTAATAGTATGTTGAATAATCTTAGACAAAACAACACTCAAATGAGTAAATATATGGAACAATTATCAACCGGAAAAAAAATCAATCAACCATCAGATGACCCAGTAGTGGCAATGCGTGGTGTTGATTATCGTTCGGAATTATCCAAAGTTGAGCAGTTCGAAAGGAATATGTCCGAAGTAAGAACTTGGATGGATTCTTCTGATGAAGCGATGGATGAAGCTGGCCAATCTCTTATGAGGGTTCGTGAACTAGTCACTCAAGCGAGTAATGATTCTTATGAGGAGAATCAACGAGAGAATATGGCTAGTGAAGTTGAGCAAATAAAAGACCACTTGATTGAATTAGCAAATACAAAAGTGAATAATAAACATATCTTTAATGGTACTCACACTGATACTCCACGCTTTGATAATAATGGTAACTTAAGTGGAGAAAGTAATAATAAAGCTATTAATATCGAAGTATCTGATGGTGTTGAATTGAGAGCGAATGTTGACCCTTCTAATGCATTTTCCGAAAATATGATACAAGGATTAGAGAATATTGTTACTGACCTTCGTGATAATAATACAACGGGTGACGACTTAGATGGATATTTATCTGACATTGATCAATATTCTCAGAATATTGTAGATGAACGAGCGGACCTTGGTGCTCGCATGAACCGTGCTGAGTTAATTGAAACACGACTTTCACAACAAGAAATCACAACAAAAGATGTGATGAGTAGTAATGAGGATGCTGATATGTCAGAAGTAATCACAAACCTTCGTATGCAAGAAAACGTTCACCGTGCAGCGCTAAGTGCAGGATCGCGAATTATTCAACCAACGTTAATGGACTTTTTACGTTAATCTGACAAGCTATCTGTCTTATGCAGATAGCTTTTTCTACATAGGAAAGAGGTGTTCATGATGCAGTTACCTCCCGTTTCTTATACGATCCAACGAGGCAAAATTGGAATCGAATCACAAGATGCACAAGTGCAGATAACACAACAAGGTGCGGATTTACAAATTTCACAGTCTGAAGCGGACCTGCAAATTGAAAAAATACCATCTAAATTAACAATCGATCAAACCGAAGCATGGCGTGACATGGGTATTATTAGTGTCGAAGAATCAGTGCGCCAAAACGCCCAAGAAGGTCAGCAAAATGCTATGGAAGGTATAGCCCGTCGCGCGCGTGAAGGCGATGAAATGATGCGGATCGAAAACGGAACGGACGCCATTACACAAATTGCGAAACGAAACATTCCAAACCCGAAAAAGGACTTTAACATAGGGTGGATTCCATCATCGCAATTTGCGGTCGATATCAATTACGATCCAGGTGATGTGAACATCGAAGCAACACCTAATAAACCGATTATCGAAGCGCAACCGAACAAACCACAAATCGATTATCAACCAGGTAATGTGAATACTTTCATACGCCAAGAACCTCAATTCGACATTAACGTCAATATCGCATCATGGCGACAAAGCCAATTTGATTACAAAATTTAAGGAGAATGAACCATGAATATAGACACAGTCTACTTTGGAACAATCGAAATTCAAAAAGAACAAATCATAACCTTTGAAAATGGCATACCAGGTTTCCAAGATGAAACTGAATTCGTATTACTCGATTTAGAAGGTAACCCCGGATTCAAAATTATGCAATCAACCAAGACGACTAAACTCGCCTTCGTCCTAACGAACCCATTTTTAATCGATCCAAATTATGAATTCAAACTAGATGACTCATCCGTTGAACAATTACAAATCGAAAAAGGCGAGGATGTCAGCGTATGGGCGATTGTTACTGTGCAAGACCCATTCGACCAATCGACTATGAATTTACGTGCTCCTGTCGTCATTAACCTTCAAAATCGTTATGCAAAACAAATGTCACTCGATAGTACTAACTATCACACTAAGCACCCAATCAAAGGAGGGGAGCATTATGCTAGTTCTAACACGTAAAGAAGGCGAAGCCATTCAAATCAACGATGATATTGAGATCAAAGTACTAAGTATTGAAGGTGACCAGATCAAACTTGGCATAGATGCCCCTAAACACGTTGATATTCATAGGAAAGAAATATATCAACAAATTCTTCAAGAAAACCAACTTGCAAGTCAATTAACAACAGATTCGATAAACTTAATAAAAAATCCTCAAAAAGACTAAAACATACGCAAAGTTTGTCGATATTAAAAACATAAGGAGATCAGTCAATCGTCGGCCGACTAACAGACTGTTAACTTAACCGCCACAAGGACGTGGCAACATACACAATTCAAGGAGGAATTTAGTAATGATTATTAACAGTAACATTCCTGCGATGAATACTCATCGCCAAATGGGAATCAACCAAAACGAACAACAATCAGCGATGGAGAAGCTGTCATCAGGTCTTCGCATTAACAAAGCAGGGGATGACGCAGCTGGACTTGCCATTTCAGAAAAAATGCGTGGTCAAATTCGTGGTTTAGACCAAGCGAGCCGTAACGCTCAAGATGGTATTTCTTTAATCCAAACAGCTGAAGGTGCATTGGATGAATCACATAGTATCCTCCAACGTATGCGTGAAATCTCAGTTCAATCTGCGAACGATACGAATACAGTTGAAGATCGTAATGAGTTACAGAAAGAATTAGACGCTTTAGAATCTGAACTGGATCGTATTGCAGGAAATACTGAATTTAATACTAAAACATTAATGGATGGTAGTTTTAGCGGCGGAACAAGCGGGCTTACTTTTCAAATAGGTGCTAATTCAGGACAAAACCTGCAATTAAATATTGAAGACATGAGTGCTTCTGAGTTAGGTAGTGGTGGTGTTGCTGGTTTAGATATAACGTCACAAAGTGGTGCCGATGATGCAATATCTAGAATTGATACTGCAATTGAAGGAGTGTCTTCTCAACGTTCAAGCCTCGGTGCGGTCCAAAATCGTCTAGAACATACAATCTCAAACTTAGACAATGCATCTGAAAACTTATCTGCAGCCGAATCACGTATTCGTGACGCCGACATGGCGAATCAAATGATGGAAATGACGCGAGCAAATATTTTAACACAAGCGTCACAATCAATGTTGGCACAAGCAAACCAGCAACCACAATCAGTACTTCAATTACTTGGCTAGTAAAGTCTAAAGCTATTAATTAGTTTTATTAATATGACACAAGGAAGTGTCATAAACATAAGCTCTCAGGGAGGAATTTAACAATGATTATCAATAGTAATATTCCTGCGATGAATACACATCGTCAAATGGGAATCAACCAAAACGAACAACAATCTGCGATGGAAAAGCTATCATCTGGTCTTCGCATTAACAAAGCAGGCGATGACGCAGCGGGCCTAGCCATTTCAGAAAAAATGCGTGGTCAAATTCGTGGTTTAGACCAAGCGAGCCGTAACGCTCAAGATGGTATTTCTTTAATCCAAACAGCTGAAGGTGCTTTGGATGAGTCACATAGTATCCTACAACGTATGCGTGAAATCTCAGTTCAATCTGCGAACGATACTAATACTGATGCTGATCGTGATGAATTACAAAAAGAATTAGATGCTCTAACTACTGAATTAGATCGCATTTCAGGGAATACTGAATTTAACACAAAAAATCTTTTAGATGGATCGTTATCAGGTTCAGGGCAAGCATTAACGTTCCAAATAGGTGCAAATTCTGGTCAAAATTTAGATCTAGAAATTTCTGATATGGGATCAAGTGGTTTGAGCGTAGATTCTGTTGATATTTCAAGTCAATCAGGTGCAGATTCTGCAATTGCTACTATTGATACTGCAATTGAAACAGTTTCATCAGAACGTTCAAGTCTAGGTGCAGTTCAAAACCGTTTAGAACATACCATTTCTAACTTAGATAACGCATCTGAAAACTTGTCTGCTGCAGAATCACGTATTCGTGATGCAGATATGGCGAATCAAATGATGGAAATGACACGAGCGAATATTTTAACGCAAGCATCACAATCTATGTTGGCGCAAGCGAACCAGCAACCACAATCAGTACTACAGTTGCTTGGTTAATTTTACCCTTTTTAAGGAAGGCTCTAGCATTAGCTGGAGTCTTCTTTAATACATAATAGTTAAATAATTTGTATCAATATTTATTAAATATCAAACCTGACAAAGTAAAAAGTTATATGAGGTGTTGTAATGTTAATTAAAATTGGTGAGGAAACCATTGAAATAGATCGTCATCAAGATATAGTGTCCAAGATAAATGAACTATTATTGACTAGAGTTGATAGTAGTAAATTAATGATAAGTCATTTAAATTTTGACGGTGAACATGTTTATGATAATTTTGAGCAAAATATTAATCAAAAGGCATTAGTTGTTGAAGAAATAGAAATTGTACTTCAGGAAAAAATGAGAATAGCTGATGAAATTGTCGAATCAATTCACTATTACACAGTTAATGCTTTACCTGAACTTGAACGGTTTGGTGAAGAACTTGTTAGGGGAGAGGCCGATGTAAATGCGAAAGAAGTTTTCGATATATTAGATGCTTTGAATTGGCTGAACTCATTATCGTCAATCGAATTATTAGATGACGAAACACCTTCAAACTGGAATGAAATAATGATAACGGTTAATAAAATTGAACCAATTATTGGTGAAATAAATGAATCTATTGAACAAAATGATATCACACTTTTGGGAGATTTGATTCAGTATGAAGTATTACCAATCTTTGAGGAACTAAAAGAAGCGACAATACAATTACCAAAGTCATAGGTGTAATGGTATTAATAAAGAGGAGAACTTCTATGACAAATTACAGTAAAGAACTAGGTATCATAAATAATTCATTAAAAGCTATACAGGATATTGTAAACTTGAAAATTAATTTAGAACAAGAACAATTGATCACAAAATATAATTCAATACTTCATGCTTTTGAACTATTAAAGGAAAGATTAAGCGAATGCAGTATTTTTCAAAGTAGTCTACAAGCAATAGAGAAAAGACATGTTGAAGTTATTAATTATATTGAACAACAAAACATAGAGGATGCTTTCACAATCATTGAAACATACATATTAGTGGAATATGATGATTTGAAAAATATAATTAAAAATGAACAAAGTTTAATTAATAATGGTATTGATACAAGTTCAAACACATTTGAAAAACTTAAGCAAAATAATTATTTAACGAATTTAGACTCTAAACTAACTGAAGAAATGAAAACGTATTGGTCAACTTATTATGGTGATCATTGTCCAATCGATTTTTCATTACATCACGCTTATCAAGAGTTAACTGGAAAAAATGAACCAAGACTCATAACTCAAAATGTTTTAAACTATAGCGTTGTACCGTATTTAAATGACTTGAATATAGGGAGATATTACTCTGATAAAAATGTATATGATTTATTAGTGACATCTGATTCACATCCTGAAAATGTGATTAAAAGGATAAGAGGTTATTATTTTGATTCTAATAATGACCCTATATCAAGAGAGGATGTGTTTAAATTACTGTTAAAGACTGAACAAGATTTAATTATTAAAAGAAGTTTAGCTGATGACGGTAAGGCGGTAAAAAAATTACATTTTAATGCTTTTTCTTTCTATTTAAATAATCAAAAGGTTTTATTAAAAGATATTGAAAATCAATTCGGTTCTAATTTTATTGTGCAGAAAGTTGTTAAACAACATTCTAAAATGGCTGCACCTCATCGTTATTCTGTCAATACGTTTAGAATTATTACATTGAGGTGGAACCAAGAAATACACTATTTGTTGAGTTATGCGAAATTTGGTGCAAATCAAGAGCCTATGGACAATAGTGGTGAAGGCGGAGTTTTAGTTGGTATCTCAAAAGATGGTGTTTTTAATAATTATGGTTTAGATGCTAAAGCTAAAAAACATTACACTCACCCTACCACTGGCTTTAACTTTAAAGATTTAGAGTCTTTCCCTAATTTTGAAAACTTCATAACATTAGCAAGGCAATTGCATAAACGAATCCTGCACCATAATTATATTCTATGGGATATCGCAGCAGGAGAAGATGGGGAACCTATATTTATAGAAATGAATTTTAGAGGAACCGTGTGGCGCGCACAATTGGTCGCACAGAAACCAATCTTCGGTGAACTGACGGAAGATATTTTGACTGAATTAGATCAATTTCATTCTGAACAAAGTGTGAATAAATAATAGGATGGTTTACACATGACGAAGGAAAAAACAATTGGTATTGTCGGTGGTTTAGGCCCTAAAGCAACCATCGATTTATACCAAAAAATTGTAAACAACACACCAGTAAATATAGAACAAGACCATTTAAGAATTATAATCGATAGCAATCCAAAAATTCCATGTCGTGTAGAAGCGATAAATAATAATGGAGTGAGTCCTTTACCAAGCTTAATAGGTTCATCTCTTGATCTTGAACGCTATGGTGCGGATTTTTTAATCATGCCCTGTCACACCGCACATTATTTTGTTGACAAAATAGAAAAAGAGATAATGATCCCTTTTGTCAGTATGATAGACGTAACTATTGATTATTTAGTGAAGAATAATTATTCAAAAATTGGTATAATAGGAACTTCAGCTCTTTTGAACACTGACGTTTACCAAAGAAAGTTGATGATGAATGATTTAGACTATTTAACACCAACTCAACCTGAAATAGATGAGGTAATGTCTAATATATTTGAATTTAAGCGACAAAATACTGTTAATGAAAATCATGTATCAAGAATTGCAAAAAACTTATTAAGAAGTGGGGCACAAGTCGTTTTATTGGCTTGTACTGAGTTACCTTTCCTAATTGAAGATCAGTTAAAAGGTCAGTGCATAGATCCAACTGATATACTAGCATTACAAGCGATAAAAAAAGCAAAAGGTACAGAGATTTAACATAATAAAATTAGAGCTGTTTACTGAATTTAAATGAGGTGTAAAAAGTGTTAAGAAACAATGAAAGATTTTTAAAAAATACAAACCCTCATCTATTACATAATGTAAAAGATATAAAATCTAGCGAGAATGTAGTTTTGGAACCAGCAAAAAATGATGGTTTAACAGTGAAAATCGAAGATGAAAATCAAAATTATAATTATATACACAGTAAATATAATCCTGTTAGGGAAGCCAAGACCATCATTGATCGTTATGAAGAAGAACTGAAAACTAAAGATAACGTGATGATCTATGGGTTAGGTATGGGTTACCATGTAGAGGAACTAAAACATCGGTATCCTAAACATAAATTGTTTGTTTATGAACCAAATTCTGATGTTTTTTCTCATTTAGTTAATAACCGAAACCTAGACAGAATATTAGGAACAAAAGACATGTTATCAGTTGGATTTTCAGCGGCGGACATTAAGAAATTTCTGCAAGAATATATTGAGCAGTTAAACGTAAATACAACTTTTATTGTTTTACCTAGTTATGAAAGGTTGTACCAAGAAGAATATAATGAATTTATTCATAATTTCATAGAAGCGGTGAAGGCTAAACGAATTACGAATATAACAAACTATAGATTTGAGAAAAATTGGACAATAAATAGTTTGAAAAATTTAAAGTATACACTTAATACCCCAAATGTTTTGTCGGGTGCAAATGTTAAAAACATGAAACAAACACCAACGATTATTGTCGCTGCTGGTCCATCCTTGAACAGAGAAATTAACACTTTAAAATATATTAAAGAAAATAGCTTAGCTAATATATATTCAGTAGGTTCTGCGATTAATACATTGGTGGACAATGATATAATACCAGATGCTGTATTTACATATGATCCTCAAGATCACAATCATAGAGTCTACCAAAAGGCAATTGAAAAAGGTGTCGATAAGGAAGTTCTAATGGTATTTGGTAGTAGTGTTGGTTACAAGACCTTAGAATATTATCGTGGCCCCAAATTTCATGTCTTAACGTCACAAGATACTGTTACAAAAATGTTTTTAGATGTTGATTACAGACAATATGGTTTTGTGAGTGACTCCCCTTCAATTGCAGTAATCACATTACAAATATTAGGTTTACTAGAGAGTTCACCTATCATTTTTGTTGGACAAAATTTAGGATATGTAGGAAATGAACATTATGCAGATGGGATACAGTATGGGGAGAAGCGAAAAACATTGAATGATAACAGTAATACACTCATTGTCAAAGGAACGCAAGGACAGGATATTGTTACAACAGATAGTTTCAATCGAATGAGACAATCGTTAGAATATTATATTGGATATTTTATACAAGAAAAGAATATCCAATTTATCAATACAACAGTTGAAGGTGCACATATTGAAGGAACAAGGTTTGAATACTTAGAGAATGTTATTAGTGATTTAAGTCCTATTTCAAACAGTTTTGTTGATAGTATTGAACAAAAAAATGAACTGAATTTGTCTCTGAGTAAAAATGAGCTGTTGGATTTGAAAGATTCGTTTGATAACAATTTAGGTAATATTGCGCATTATCTTGATAGATTAAATGAACAAGTTGAAAGAATGAGACTAAATCAAATTGATCAAACACTTAAGGAAATAGATAAAACCTTAAAAAACGTAAACTTAAATAGTTATTATCAACATATAATTGCACCCATGATTAGAGTGCAGAATGAAATAGTGAATAACAAAATAAGAAATATAGATTACTCACAAAATGATAAACGTGGTGCGGAAGTATATCAGTTATTGTCGAAGCACCTAGAATTAATGTCCGATGTCAATAACGAAATAAGTGAACACTTTTACGAAACAATCGAAGAATTAAGTAATGAGGGTGTAATAGAATGAATCAATTTGATGAAAAAACAGTCTTAATAACTGGTGGTACGGGCTCTTTTGGAAAAAAATTCACTCGCAAAGTGTTGCAATCCAATGTTAAGAAAGTCATCATTTTTAGCCGGGATGAATTGAAACAATACGAGATGAAACAAGAGTTTGATGATGAGCGTCTGCGCTTTTTTATTGGTGACGTACGTGATCGTGACAGGCTATACCGCGCGTTTGACGGTGTTGACTTTGTGGTTCATGCTGCAGCGATGAAGCACGTGGATGCATGTGAATACAATCCATTTGAAGCCGTGAAAACAAATATTCACGGAGCACAGTATATAGTCGAAGCTGCTATTGATCGAGGTGTTCAAAAGGTTATCGCGTTAAGTACAGATAAAGCTGCGAGTCCAGTTAATTTATATGGGGCGACGAAATTATCGTCTGACAAACTATTTATTGCTGCGAATGCTTATGTTGGCGATAAAGATACGCGGTTTTCTGTGGTCAGATATGGTAATGTTGTTGGTAGTCGAGGAAGTGTCGTTCCTTTCTTTAAGAAACTCGTTCAAGAAGGTGCTCAGGAAATCCCTATTACGGAAGAACGTATGACACGTTTTTGGATCACATTAGATCAAGGTGTTGAGTTTGTGATGGATAACTTCAACCGGATGCACGGGGGCGAATTATTTGTGCCTAAAATTCCGAGTATGAAGGTGACTGACTTAGCTGAAGCGATTGCGCCAAATGTTAACCAAAAAATTGTAGGTATACGTCCGGGTGAGAAGTTGCATGAAGCGATGATCACTGAGGATGATGCACGTAAAACCGTTGATATGGGTAGTTATTATATCATTCAACCTGAATTTAATTTTTGGAAAAAAGAATATGCTAAAGCTGGTAATCCTGTGCATGAGGACTTTAGCTACTTGAGTAATACGAATGATCAATGGTTAAGCGTTTCAGACTTAAAGCGTTTAGTGGAGGATATATAAATGTCAGACTTTATTCCATACGGTCGACAATCAATAGATGAAGGCGATATTCAAGCTGTTGTTGATGTGCTTCGCAGTAATTACTTAACAACAGGACCAAAAGTAGAGGAATTCGAACAAGCTGTCGCTGATTATGTTGGAGCTAAATATGCTGTGTCGTTTTCAAATGGAACGGCTGCCTTACACGCTGCTTGTTTTGCTGCTGGTATTGGTTCTGGGGATGAGGTTATTACGACACCGATGACGTTTGCTGCAACCGCAAATTGTGTCCTATATCAAGGCGGAACACCCGTTTTCGCAGATATTAATCGGGACACATATAATATTAACCCGAATGACATTGAGAAAAATATCACATCAAAAACCAAAGCAATCATCCCCGTTCATTTCACAGCTCAACCGGCTGATATGAATGCGATTCATGCTATTGCAGAAAAATATGATTTGGTTGTCATTGAAGATGCAGCGCATGCCATTGGAGCAGAATATCAAGGTCAGAAGATTGGTAGTTTATCTGATATGACAATGTTTAGCTTTCACCCTGTTAAACATATAACGACAGGCGAAGGCGGTATGATTACAACAAATGATGAAACTTATCACAACCGATTAAAACAATTTCGATCCCATGGCATCACACGTGATCGAGAGCATATGAATGACGATCATGGGACATGGTACTATGAAATGCAGTCATTAGGTTATAATTATCGTATGACAGATATTCAAGCGGCACTTGGATTAAGCCAGTTATCAAAACTAAATGATTTTATCACAAGACGTCAGCGTATTGTTGAAATATATAATGAGGCTTTCCGTGAAGAACCTGAAATCGTAATACCTTATATGAATCCTGACGTAACATCAAGCTGGCACCTATATGTTATTCAACTAGATTTAGATAAACTATCAGGCACAAGGGAAGATGTATTTAAAGCACTTAGAGAACAACATATTGGGGTGAACGTGCACTATATTCCGGTTCACTTACAACCCTATTATCAACAATTGAATCATCAAAAAGGCGATTATCCAGTTGCAGAAGCACTTTATGAGTCATTCATTACGTTGCCATTGTTTCCAGATATGACAGATGAAGACGTCCAACGGGTGATTCATACTGTTAAACAAGTAATGAGTCGATTTAGAAAGAAGGGGTAAAATGACAGTTGGGGTTGTGATTCAGGCACGAATGGGATCAACACGCTTGCCAGGTAAAGTGTTAAAAGATTTGAAAGGACAAACGGTTTTAGCGCATGTCGTGGAGCGCGTAAACCAAGCCTCTTGTATTGATCAAATCATTGTTGCAACGACGGATTTACCTGAAGATGACGCGATTGTCGATGAAGTGAACAGGTTAAATACAATGTTTTTCCGCGGATCAGAACACAATGTCTTAAGCCGTTATGCCGAAGCTGCCAAAACCTTTGATTTGGATACGGTCGTTAGAATTACATCAGATTGTCCGTTGATTGATCCTTGTGTGTTAGATCAACTTATTCAGTACTATCACGATTCCTCGGCTGCTCTCGTAACAAATGCAGGCCCCTATGAATTCAAACGAACGTATCCAAGAGGTTTCGATGTCGAAGTCTTCTCAAACGATGTATTACAAGAGGCTAATCAATATAGCACTGAGAACTATCAACGAGAACATGTCACACCTTATATATATGAAGATAAACATGATGTAGCTTATTACCAACTGTCCGATGACTGGTCACACTACCGTTTAACTCTTGATACTCAAGAAGATTTCGATGTCATTAAATTAGTGTATGACCATTTGTATCAAGGGAGACATGATTTTTATTTAGCCGATATTATTCGACTGTTAAAAGCATATCCTAAGATTGCCGAACGCAACCAACATATTGAACAGAAGAAATTGACCGAATAAGGTAGTGACATAAACGATGGTAATTAAAATTCTAACTGAAGGTGGAACAGGTATAGGGTTAGGCCATGTGGCAAGGTGCAAAGCTCTCTTTGACGAAGCTGTGGCTCAAGGATATGATGTTCAAATAATTGTGAATACGTCAGATGAATCGATTAGTATGTTAGACGATGTGAATGTTCAATATCTTGACTGGCGAGACCCTGAATTTATTGAACATCATATCGAAAACGGTCACTACCTTATAGTCGATTCTTACTTAGCCAATCAAGATATATATGAACAGCTAGTTAATCAATCGGCTCATTGTCTTATACTAGATGACTTTCACCGAATGCCTTATCCGAAGCATTCGACAGTTGTGAATATTTCTTTAAATGAACCTAAAATTAAAGATCGAAGCTTTAGTGGAAGGGATTACATAATATTAAGAGCTCCTTTTAGTGAAGTTATAACTAAAGACATACAACGACATGTTAAACGAGTTTTTATAACTTTAGGTAGCGCAGGGGAACAAGCAACACAAAGCTTAATTGATAACTTAACGCAATATTACCCTAGTATTCATTTATACGTTTTAATATCCGGAAACGCTTCACTCAAAATTAGTGCTGAACAACAAGTACAAGTACTAAAAAACCTTGATCCACGTGAAATGATGGAACAATTTATAGAGTCAGATATCGTCATAACAGCTGCAGGTCAAACGATGTTTGAAGTCATAAAGACAGGAACACCATTCATACCTGTTTCAACAGTAGATAATCAACGACAAAATGTATCCAGTTTAATGAATAATGATTTAGTGGAACAAGTTGTGCTATCAAAATCTTTAACATTCGATCAGGATATCTTACAACAATTCCAAAATCTTTTACGATTTGATGTAAGACAAGCAATATCTTTAACCTTACGAAATTTTATTGATGGACAAGGTTCTAAAAGGGTTATGCAGATACTAATGAAAAATCATTAAACTTTACTATATCCATTCAATCTTAATTGTGAGATGAAGTGTAAAAACAAGCCAATAAATCACAAAAATTAGAACTAATTCTTTGAAAAGCCCTTCAATTTTGGTGATACTCTATGCCTTAATTTGGTTTTAGAATCGTAAGCGAATGTTGTCTTAATATGTCACTTGAAAGTATAAAATCAGAGCTCAGAGAATTTGAGGTGAATTAAATGGAAAAGTTTCATATACGCGAAGCCAATGAATCGGATTGTGATCAACTGTTTATTTGGGCTAATGATGAAAGTGTGCGACAAAATGCATTTGATTCTAATCAAATCAACTATAGTGATCACGAACACTGGTTTATGACGAAATTATATTCACCTAATGCTAAACTGTTTATACTAACACGTCATAACAAATCGATTGGTCAAGTGAGAATTGATATACATGAACATACGGGGATAGTTGATTATAGCATAGACAAATCGTATAGGGGGCTTGGATATGGAAGTCAGCTCATAAGGACTTTAGAAACAATCATTCAACAATATGATATACCAATTGACAAAATAATCGGTAGAGTCAAATATGAGAACCTAGCATCGATTAAAGCGTTTGAGAAAGCGCATTTTGATGCAAAAAGGTACGATACATATATAGAATTTCAAAAAGCAATCTAAGATTAATAAAGGAGCAATACGTGTGAATATAGTTATTGTTGCCAATCATAATTGGTATAAACAGTTAAGTGATAACTTAAGTCAGCTAATAGAGCATAATGTTTATTTTATATCAGATAATGAATCTTTGACGTATGATAATCTTGATGCGCTGAAACCTCGTTATGTCTTCATCCCCCATTGGTCCTACATTATCCCAAAGGAGATACATGAGAATTTCGAGTGTATAGTTTTTCACATGACTGATTTACCTTATGGTAGAGGTGGGACACCATTACAGAACTTAATAAGTCGAGGTGTGTATCATACCCGTATATCTGCCATAAAATGCGAGTCAGAGTTGGACGCAGGTGATATTTATTTGAAAAAGGACTTTAATTTATATGGATCTGCAGAAGAAATATATATGAGAGCATCCGAAATTATTGAGCAGATGATAAAAGAAATAATCATCACAGAACCAACACCCTATCAACAAACGGGGGAAGTCGTCACGTTTTCAAGGCGAAATAGAAGTGATAGCAATTTAGAAGCAATCGATACTCTAAAGAAAGCGTTTGATTATATAAGAATGTTGGATGCTGAATCTTATCCCCGTGCTTTCTTAGAAACAGAGTATTTGTTGTTTGAATTTGAGCGCGCGAACCTAAAAGATGGGTATATTCATGCCGATGTTAAAATTACACGAAAGGACGTCCATGATGAGTAATATCTTAGTTATAGCAGCACACCCTGATGATGAAATATTGGGGTGCGGAGGAACTGTCGTTGACCATATTAGACGAGGAGATAATGTTTACTCTGTTATTCTTGCCGAAGGGATAACAAGTAGAGACCATCAACGAAATAGGGATGTTAGACATGACCAGTTATCACAATTAGCTAACGATGCCCAAAAAGCTAATGACGTTTTGGGCGTGCACCAATTAATTATGGATCAATTTCCGGATAATCGAATGGATCAATTGGATCGATTAGATATTATTAAAGTTATAGAACGATTAATAGAGGATATAAAACCTGACACTGTTTATACTCATCACATGGGGGACGTCAATATTGACCATAGACGTATTCATGAAGCTGTTTTGACAGCTTGTCGTCCTATACCTGGAAAACACGTCGTAAAACAATTGTTATTTTTTGAAACAGTTTCAAGTACGGAGTGGATGACACCACAATCCGCACCGACCTTCAATCCTAATTGGTTTGTTGACATAACGAATTCTATTCATACTAAATTAAAAGCTCTCGAATACTATTCCTCTGAAATGAGAGAATGGCCACACCCTAGATCTATAAAAGGAGTGCGTACGTTATCAGAATGGCGCGGCTCAACTGTGGGCGTTCATAATGCCGAGGCATTTATGCTAGGTCGCAAAGTCCTTTCAAAAGAGGAAGAGGTGAATAATTAATGTCTGGTCTACATCAATTTAAGTTAAATGACCAAGTGTTTGTTATTGCTGAACTGTCGGCCAATCATGGGCATGATATAGAAATTGCCAAACGAACGGTCAAAGCTGCAGCTGAGTCAGGGGCAGACGCGATTAAATTTCAAACGTATACACCAGATACGATGACAATAGAAGCGAATAATGAATTGTTTAGGATAAATAGTGGGACTATCTGGGACGGTCGTACATTATATGATTTATACCAAGAAGCTTATACGCCTTGGGAGTGGCATGAAGAACTGTTTAATTATGCACGTGAATTAGGGTTGATCTGTTTTTCAAGCCCATTTGATCCAACGGCAATTGATTTCTTAGAAACGCTTGAGACGCCTGCATATAAAATTGCGTCGTTTGAAATCACGGATATTCCGTTAATTGAATATGCCGCATCTAAAGGGAAACCGATGATTATTTCAACAGGTATAGGAACCATCCAAGAGATTCATGATGCTGTTGAAGCTTGTCGTAAGGTTGGTAATCATGATATCACTTTATTAAAATGTACGTCAGCTTATCCGGCCAAGATTGAAGATGCGAATCTTAATACCATGGTTAATATGAAAGAAACATTTGGCACAGATATTGGATTATCTGATCATACGTTTGGCTCTGTTGTGCCGATCACAGCTGTTTCGTTAGGTGCGACTGTCATCGAAAAACACTTTATTTTAGACAAGAATTTAGGTGGCCCCGATGCGTCATTTTCAATGGAACCGCAGGAGTTTGAAGACATGGTTAAATCCGTTCGAAATGCTGAGAAGGCCTTAGGACAAGTCGATTATCGTATTACGGAACAAAAAGAAAAATCAAGAGAATTAAGCCGTTCTTTGTTTGTGGTTAAGGATATTGAAGAAGGTGAAGAATTGACGATAGAGAATGTTCGGTCTATTAGGCCAGGTTACGGAATTAGTCCTAAACTGATAAATGATATACTAGGAAAAAAGGCGAATGAAGATATAAGTAAAGGCACACCTCTGACCTTACAATTAGTTAAAAATTGATTTGCTTGTTTTATTATAAATTATAGAGGTAATTGAAGAGAAGGTGCCTATAATGTCTAATGATACCCAAGAAAGACTATTGGATAAGTCTATTAAAATAAATTATAGTATTATAAAAAACATCCACTCCAACAACCTCAAACAAGCTGCAACAAAATACAAAGACGTCCTCCAACAGCTCGAGTCTTTTGTTGAGATGAACCGTGAAATCTATGATAAGCGGACGATTTTTTATGGGAAGGTTTCGCAGCTTCAAAAGTTACATAAATCGATTGTGGGTAAGCTGACGAATAATGAAACAGATGGTTTGGTTGATCAGTTGAATCATCAAGTGCTGCCGCTTTATGAGGATTTGAAGTATTATGTTCGTGAACGGCATTTCCATGAGACGTACGGGATTAATGTGTTCAATAAAATGTTTGGGTCGTTTAAGGTGCAAGGGTTATTTGAACAGATTGATCATGGTGTGTGGCATGATGTACAGCATTATTGGAAGGGGCAATTCGGGAAGTTTATTGATCCGATGTTGCACTTGGCGTATCACGGTGTTCATGGGGTGAGTGAACCTCGTTTGATTTCGCAGGAGATGTTTAATAAGGTGATGCTTCCGTATTTTAATCCGCTAACGTTCGGCAATTTTTATTCGGATAAAAATGTGTATGACATGTTGATTACGGATGAGCATCACCCTGACGTTGTGTTGAAGTGTGTGAACAGACAATATTTTGATGATGTGAATAAAGATTTAACACCACAAGAAGCTCGTGACCGCTTGCATCAATATGAAGAGGATTTGATTATAAAAGATAGTAAAGCGAATGATGGTAAAGGTGTCGAGAAGCTTCGTTATCTTGAGGGGCAGTTTGAGTTAGAGGGTGACGTGGTTGACTTTGATAAGTTGCACGAAACATTCGGCAAGGATTACACGATTCAACGTATGATTCGTCAACACGCACTTATGGCGAAACCTCATCCTGAATCGGTAAATACACTTCGCATGGTGACGTTGCGTTGGAATCATGATATTCATTATTTGTTGACGTATGCGCGTTTTGGGTCGGACGGTGCGATTAAAGATAACGGTGGTGAAGGTGGCATCTGTGTCGGTGTGCGTGATGATGGGTCGTTTTTACCGTATGGCGTTTGTAATGACGCGTCAATTGTTCATGAGCATCCAACGAGTGGGGTGTCGTTTGCGGGTTTAGATGCGATCCCTCATTTTGATGAGTTTATTTCGTTTGTTAAAACACTCCACCGACGGATTCTTCATCATAATTACGTGTCGTGGGACATTGCGATGGGTGAAGATGGCAATCCGATTTTCATCGAAATGAATTTCCGTGGGCCAGTGTGGAAATATCAATTGGCAAACGAGAAGCCGTTGTTTGGTGAGATGACGGAGGAGATTATACAAGAAGTTCAGAATCAAAAATAATTTTATATATTGTTCTAAAAAACTCCTTTCTTATGCCGATATAAATAATAGAGTATAGGGAAGGAGTTGTTTTTTGATGAAGGTTGATCACGTTTTATCAAACCCTCAACTCCTGCAGCGGTCGGGGACATCGGAGGGACCATCACAAGCAGAGAAAACGAAACCGAAATTGCAGGCGATGAATCATGAGGCAAGTTCTAGACGCGAGAGTTCTGATGAGGACATGACGCGTGAACGAGCTCAGGAATTAGTCGAGGGAATGAATGAATTTCTGGAGCCTGCCGATACGTCAATTCGTTACGAAATGCATGAAGATTTAGATCGTTATTATATTTCTATAGTAGATAAACAAACCGATGAAGTCGTCAGAGAAATTCCGCCTAAAAAATTGCTCGATGTCTATGCAGCAATGGCAGAATTCATGGGCTTTATCGTTGATGAGAGAATTTAGCGAAAGAGGGTGAAGGTTATATGGTATCAAATAATATGGATACAATGCGTATGACCGGTTTTGCGTCAGGTATGAATATTGAAAGTATGGTTAACCAGTTAATGCAAGCAGAAAGACAACCACTTCAACAAATGAAGCAAGACCAGTTATGGTTAACTCAACAGCGTGATGCCTACCGTGAAGTTAATTCGAAAATGTCAGAGTTTGAAAATATGTTTTTAGATATGAAATTATCTAGTACTTATCAGGGTACTAAATCAGAATCGTCTTCTGATGCAGTATCAGTTTCATCAAGCAGTGACGCAGGTGAGACAAATTTCCAAATCGATGTTCAATCATTAGCTAGTAAGGCGATTCGGAAAACAGATTTAGCAGATGGAGAGCAATTATTTGGTGATAATTTTGATCCTACATCTTCTTTCGAGGATCAGGTGAACGTAACACAAAACCAAATTGATTTTACTTATCATAATGAAAATGGTCCACAAAATGTTAGTGTGGATTTAACTCAAATGGAAGCTGGTTATTCATTAAATGATGTGTTTGATGAAATAGAAACGCAAAGTGATGGTAATGTTAGAGGGTTCTATGATGAAACGGCTGATGAAGTGTTTTTAGAACGTGCAGAATCAGGTAATTTTAACGAAGGTGGAGCTGAAATCCAATTTGCTGCCGGCTCTTTTCTTGATGAAATGTTTAAAATGAACCCTGATGATGCAACAGAGCACGGTGGAACTAATGCTAGTTTTACTTACAATGGTGTGGATATGGAGTCAACTAGCAATAGTTATGAGTTAAATGGTGCGACATTACAGTTCAATCAAACGACTGATACTCCTGCAACTATTTCAATAGAAAAAGACATTGATGGTGCAGTGAAGGATATAACAAATTTTGTCGACAAATATAATGAGTTAATAGGGTTTATGAATGAAAAAGTGAATGAGCCTAGGAATCGTGATTACCCACCATTGACTGAATCTCAGAAAAGTGAGATGAGTGATCGTGAGATAGAACTATGGGAAGAAAGGTCAAAAAGCGGTGAACTTAGAGGTGACACAATTGTCCGTGGGGCTGTTTCAGACATGCGTACCTCGTGGTATGAAGAAGTGAACAATCCTGATAGTGATTATAATTCGATATTCGAAGTTGGGATTACAACTGTCAGTGCGTTAGATGTTGGCCCTAATGACCAAGGTAAATTAGAAGTTGATGAAGAAAAATTAAGAGAAGCTTTAGAAAATGATTCAGAAGGTGTTTATAAATTATTTTCTAATGATACAGAAGACAATAGCCGAGGACTGCTAAATCGCGTAGAGGATTCACTTGAGGGTACTATGGACCGCATAACCGAAAGAGCAGGTCGAGTTACTGATACAGATTTTGAATACACTATGGGCCAAGAATTGATTAGTATGACTGAACGCGTATCAGATTTCGAGCGACGTATGCAACAAACGGAACAGCGTTATTGGGATCAGTTCACTCGTATGGAACAAGCGATTCAAAAAATGAACGCACAATCACAACAAATGCAACAACAATTAGGCGGTATGATGTAATAAAAGGAGTGTGGCACCATGTCTTATGGACAGGCGTATCAAGCGTATCAACAGAACTCGGTAACAACAGCATCACCAGGGGAGCTAACATTACAGTTGTTTAATGGGTGTTTAAAGTTTATAAAAGTTGGTAGAGAAGCTATGGAAAATAAAGAAATAGCGAAAAAAAACACAAATCTACAAAAGGCACAGAATATCATTAATGAATTGATGATAACCCTAAATCCAGATTACGAGATCTCAGATCAACTGATGTCATTATATGATTACATTAACTATTGCTTGCGTCAGGCGAATATTAACAATGACGAGGCTATGTTAGATGAGGCGAATAATATGGTGCGTGAGATGCGTGATACGTGGAAAGAAGCGATTAAGCTTGATCGTCAAAACAAATATGCATCAGGAGCTCAAGGGTAATGTCAGCGGTTAAAGCGCTCTATACTTTAACGAAACAGATGCACGACATGTTTGAGCGTGCCAATGATTACAAGCGTGAAGAGTTAATCGAACAGTTTAATGATTTTGTAGCGAAGCGGGGACAGCTCATTGAGAAGCTCGGTGGCGAGTTGACGGATGAGGAGAAGCGTTTGGCACAAGAGACGATTAAACTTGATGAAACGTTGCGCAAAAAGGCTGAGCAATACATGAATGGGTTCCAAAAAGATATCGCATCGTTTAAGAAACAACAAGCTGGCAATAAAAAATATATCAATCCGTACCAAAGCTTACGCGGCAAAGATGGCGGATTTATTGATAAGCGAAATTAGATGTAAGCCGATGAGAGGTGGAAGCCTTTTGTCGGTTTATTTTATTTGCGTGGAACTAGCGTGGTTGCGGGCTTTTGTCACAATATCGACAAAAAATTCGAAATTTTTTGGAGGTTTAGGCAGGAGTTTTTTGGGGTATTGTTGAATGTAAGCTACATAGACGAAAGGAGGACTTGCATATGATTTACAACGTAAGAGGAGAAAACATCGAGGTAACAGATGCGATCCGCGAATATGTGGAGAAGAAGATTGCGAAGTTGGAGCGTTATTTCGACACGCCACCGTCTTCCGATGTTCATGTTAATTTAAGTGTCCATAATGCAGAGCAACGTATTGAGGTGACGATTCCAATGCCTAACTTATTGTTACGTGCTGAGGAGTCACACAATGATATGTATGCGGCAACTGATTTAGTGGTGGACAAATTAGAGCGACAAATTCGCAAATATAAGACGAAAATTAATCGCAAGTTCCGTCAGCAAGGAGCTCCGAAACACGTATTTGCTGAGCTAGAAAAGGAAGCGATCAGTGACCAAAGACAAGAAACTGAAGATGACGCGATTGAAATCGTGAAGAAAAAACAATTCGACTTAAAACCGATGGACGAGGAAGAAGCTGTCTTACAAATGGACATGCTCGGTCACGCGTTTTATGTCTTTGAGAATTCAGAATCAGGCGAAACAAACGTCGTCTACAAACGTAAAGATGGAAAATATGGCTTAATCGAGCCGAACGCATAAGGTTAGTTGTTTGAAGAGGCGCCCGCTTTGGTCGGGTGCCTCTTTTTCTGTGTTCAGAGGTTGTAAGTTTTGAAATAAATAGGGCGATTTATTTCAAAAATAGCTGTAGTTATTTCAAAAGTGAGTCGATTTATTGAATAAATGCGCGGGGTGCGGCGTTTGAGTCAAGATTTGGACAGTTTGGTGCAAGGGATGCAGGAGGTTGAATCAAGTGTCGCGGAAAGTGAATCAAGATCACCCCAAACACAAACTTAATCAAAATAAATTTTTGTGCTATAAAAAGCATTTATCTCGTTAAAATCATCATGTTTTGACAAAATCGAAAAAATAATCGTCGTTTCAATGAAATTTCCTGATTTGACGGGGGCTACACAGCTTACATAAACCGTGGTATAACTAAGTTACAAGATCATGAAGGGGGAATACGAGATGACTCATCAATTAAAGTGCCTCGAATGTTCAAAGCTTCAAAAGCAGATCGAACGTCAAAGCGAAATGATTTCCCAACTAATGCGTATTGTTGCAGCGACTAACGAACGTGTCGTGTCGTTAGAAGAACATGTAACCTCCGAACCCAATGTTAATGTATCCTTTCCCAACTATCCCTCCACCCACATAAGATAACCGCCTTTGTGGTCTTGTGTTGGAAGACCAGCTTTCCTCACCCGCAAGCTGGTTTTCTTTTTTTATCGAGGGAAGAATCGACAAAATCACCCGTATTCTGTTAGTTGTCATGATAGAAATGGTAGTGTTAATATTAGTATTGGAGCATTGTAAACAAAGGAATACGAGGTGCGAATACATGAAGCAACTATTAACCAAAGTATTTGGGGATTTGAATGAGAAACAATTAAAGAAACTGCGGAAAACAGCAGATCAAATTGAGTCGCTCGAATCGGATATTGAACAGTTGTCTGATGCGACGTTACAGGCGAAAACAGATGAATTTAAATCGCGTTATGAATCAGGGGAATCGCTTGATGCGTTATTACCTGAAGCGTATGCGGTCGTGCGTGAAGCGGCACGTCGTGTGCTTGGCATGCGTCCGTTCTACGTGCAGCTGATCGGAGCGATTGCGATTCATAACGGCGATATTGCCGAGATGAAAACCGGTGAAGGTAAGACGCTTGCTTCGACTATGCCGGCTTATTTAAATGCGTTGTCAGGCCAAGGCGTGCATATTATCACAGTCAACGATTACCTAGCATCGCGTGACGCGGAAGATATGGGCGAGTTGTATAATTGGCTCGGCTTAACAGTCGGTTTAAACACGAACGAATTGGATAAAGAAGAAAAACGTGAAGCGTATAACGCAGATATTACGTACGGAACGAACAACGAGTTTGGTTTTGACTATTTACGCGATAATATGGTGTTGTATAAAGAGCGTCGCGTGCAACGTGAATTAAATTTTGCGATTGTGGACGAAGTGGACTCGATTTTAATTGACGAAGCGCGTACACCGCTTATTATTTCAGGGTCTCAGAAAAAATCGCAAACGAACTATGTCCAAGCCGATGCGTTTGTGTCGACGCTTACTGCAGAAGAGGATTATACGTTTGATGAAAAATCGCGTAATGTCCAGTTGACAGAATCGGGCATTACGAAAGCGGAAAATTATTTTAACATCGAAAACTTATACGACTTAGATAATGTGTCGCTCACGCATCATGTTAATCAAGCGTTAAAAGCACGAGTCGTGATGCAGCGCGATACTGATTATGTCGTGGAGGAAGATCAAGTCGTTATCGTCGACCAATTTACAGGTCGCTTGATGAAAGGTCGTCGTTACAGCGATGGCTTGCACCAAGCGATTGAAGCGAAAGAAGACTTGCAAATTCAAAAGGAAAGCATGACGCTTGCGACGATTACGTTCCAGAACTTTTTCCGTATGTATAACAAGTTAGCAGGTATGACGGGTACGGCGAAAACGGAAGAAGAAGAATTTCGCGATATTTACAATATGAATGTCGTGTCGATTCCAACGAATGAGCCGATTGTTCGTGATGACCGAGCTGATTTAATTTATAAGTCGATCGAAGGTAAATATAAAGCGATGGTGCAAGATATTAAAGAGCGCCATGAAAAAGGTCAACCGATCTTAGTCGGTACGGTATCGGTTGAGTCATCTGAAGTGATTTCGGACCGTTTGAAAAAAGCGGGCGTCAAGCACAATGTGTTGAACGCGAAAAACCACTTTAAAGAGGCTGAAATTATAGAAAAAGCTGGTGAACAAGGTGCTGTGACGATTGCGACAAACATGGCTGGTCGTGGTACGGACATCAAATTAGGCGATGGCGTGAAAGAACTCGGTGGCCTTGCCGTTGTTGGTACAGAGCGTCACGAGTCGCGTCGTATCGATAATCAGTTGCGAGGTCGTTCGGGTCGTCAAGGGGACCCAGGTGTCTCGCAGTTCTATT
Organism: Alkalibacillus flavidus; assembly: GCF_040545925.1. Lineage (NCBI taxonomy): Bacteria > Bacillati > Bacillota > Bacilli > Caryophanales > Bacillaceae > Alkalibacillus > Alkalibacillus flavidus. Next base: position 50,792 of record NZ_JBEPMX010000004.1, on the reverse strand, counting down.
TATCGATGGAAGATGAGCTCATGCGTCGTTTCGGCTCAGAGCGGATGCACGCAATGATGGACCGTTTCGGTATGAGTGATGATCAGCCGATTGAGAGTAAAATGGTTTCACGTGCGGTTGAATCAGCTCAGAAACGTGTAGAAGGTAACAACTTCGATGCGCGTAAGCAGATCTTGTCTTATGACGATGTGCTTCGTGAACAGCGTGACATTATTTATGAACAGCGTAATGAAGTGCTCGAGTCAGAGAACTTGCGCAGCATTATTATCGGTATGATCCAATCAACGGTGAAGCGTAACGTTGAGGTTTATACGCAAGAAGAAGACGATGAGGATTGGGATTTAGAAAGCTTAGCGCAATTCTTGCAGGCAAATGTGCTTGAAGTGGATGAAATTACAGCCAATGACTTGAAAGGTAAAGAGCCAGATGAAATGGTCGAGCACGTCATGGCGATCGTTGAGAAGAAATACGATGCGCGTGAAGAAGAGTTAACAGACGAACAGATGCGTGAGTTCGAGAAAGTGATTTTACTCCGCACCGTCGACTCGAAGTGGATGGACCATATCGACCAGATGGACCAGCTCCGCCAAGGTATTCACTTGCGCGCGTATGGTCAAAATAATCCGTTGCAAGAGTATCAAATGGAAGGCTTCTCAATGTTCGAAGACATGATTGCGTCGATCGAACAAGAGGTTTCGCGCTATGCGATGAAAGCGCAAATCCGTGAAAACTTGCAGCGTGAAGAAGTCGCACAAGATGCGAAAGCCGTCTCAGGTGGTCGCCCACAAGAAGAGAAGAAACGTCAGCCGATCGTGAAGAAAAAAGAAGTCGGCCGCAACGAACCATGCCCTTGCGGTAGCGGTAAAAAGTATAAACATTGCCACGGTGCATAATATAAACATGATGAAACCCGTTCTGATTTAAGTCAGAGCGGGTTTTGTTTGTGTGATTAAGCGCACAGACAATGGTGAAGGTTTCGTGTATGGTGAGGTTGACTCACATTTGGGTTTTGTTGATTCAGACTTTGAAGTGCTTGCTTCACTTTTATATTCGCTTGCGTAAAACTCAGTGGTTCTTGATTCAAATTAGAACGCGCTTGAACCAGATCACGCTCAGGATGTTCTTGATTCAGATTTCCGAAAACTTGATTCATAATGCTAATGTTTTGCGCCACTTCTTAAATCACTTGCACCAAATTCCAACCCGCTTGACTCAAACTCGAACAATCTTGAATCAACCTCACACTACACTCCACCATAACGACATCGAAATTATGACAATTTGCGTATAGACGGGTGAAGAGGCTGTTATTCCCGCGTTTTAGTGGTATAATATGGTTAGTATTAAAAGTAGAGGTGACAAAACGCGTTATGGATTTAGCAGATATTCGCAATGAATTAGACAAGATGCATGAACAACTCGACAACTTTAGGGGGTCTCTTTGACTTAACGAGTTATCGAGATCGTATCGCTGAGCTGAATGATCAAATGATTGATCCGTCGTTTTGGGATGATCCGTCAGCGGCGCAAAAAGTAATTAATGAATCGAATCAATTAAAAGAGCTCGTGAATGGTTTCGACAAGCTTAAAGAGGACCTCGACAATTTAGAGGTGTCGTATGAGCTTGTGAAAGAAGAAAATGACGCGGAACTATTCGCGGATTTAGAGGAGCAAGTACAGTCAACGCGCCAGGCGATTGATCAGTTTGAATTAAATATTTTACTGAGTGATCCGTATGATTCGAATAGTGCGATTATTGAAATTCACCCAGGTGCTGGTGGCACGGAATCGCAAGACTGGGCGCAAATGTTACTTCGGATGTACACGCGTTACGCTGAGCGAAAAGGCTTTACAGTGGAAACGCTCGATTATTTGCCGGGCGATGAAGCGGGTGTGAAGAGTGCGACGTTGCTTATTAAGGGTCACAACGCATACGGCTATTTGAAGGCGGAAAAAGGCGTGCACCGTCTCGTGCGAATTTCGCCGTTTGATTCGTCAGGTCGTCGTCATACGTCATTTGCGTCGCTTGATGTGATGCCTGAATTTGAGAATGACGAAATCGAAATTGAAGTGAACAATGACGATTTGAAAGTCGATACATTCCGTTCTAGTGGTGCGGGTGGTCAGCACGTCAATACGACTGATTCAGCTGTGCGCATCACCCATATCCCGACGAATACGATCGTGTCTTCTCAAGCCGAACGTTCGCAAATTAAAAACCGCGAACAAGCGATGAAAATGTTGAAGTCGAAATTGTATCAACGAGAGCTTGAGCGTCAACAAGAAGAAATTGACGAAATTCGCGGCGAACAAAAAGAAATCGGCTGGGGTAGCCAAATTCGCTCGTATGTTTTCCATCCGTATAATATGGTGAAAGACCACCGGACGAACGTGGAAAACGGAAATACTGAAGCGGTGATGAACGGCAATTTGGATCCATTTATTAACGCCTATTTACGTTCACAAGTTGATGGTTAATTTGTGAGCGTTTAGGGAACATATAAAGTAAAACTTAAAGGAGGTCAATGACATGAAGAAGTGGTTATTAGTAGGTTTTATCAGTTTCATGATGGTCCTAGCCGCATGTGGCGGTGGCGACGATGGTGGAAGTTCTGACGGTGGAAATGCTGATGGTGGCGATAGCGCTAACGAAACAGCACAAGGTGAAGAGCTTTACCAGCAAAACTGTGTGTCATGCCACGGTGAAGACTTAGGCGGCGGCGCTGGCCCAGATCTTACAACAGCTGGTGACAATTACGACCAAAGTGAAGTCGTTTCAATTATTCTTGAAGGTCAAGGCGGCATGCCAGCCCAAGACGTGAGCGATAGCGAAGCAGAAGCTATTGCAGAGTTTGTTTTAAGTCAATAATGATTCACCTAGTTCCCTTTCAGCCTAATGGTTGAAAGGGAACTTTTTATGTTGTGATTAGTTCATAATATGTATGAATTAATCGGATAGAATAGCGATCTTTATTGTTGATATTGTGAGTAGCGAAGGTGGCGACTCCTGCGGGAACAGCACGAGTCTCGAGATCCCGAGAGATGCACCTGCGTCTTCTAGCATTGCTTCGAAGTAGGCTTCCTCGGTGCAAGTTGCAGGGTAGCATACTCGATGATGTTGCCTGGCTCGAGCCGTGCCCGCGGAAAGCGTCCACCGTAAGCGGATCACAATATCAACAAGGGACTTTTATAGAACATTGTTTTAAAGCTTATCAGTTATTAGTGACAAATCCTCACACAAGTTATCCACAATTGAAAAGAAAATGTAATATAATTCCCGCAGAATATTCGACGTAAACATGTTATAATACCAATTAAGCGCGATTTTATAAAACAAATAGTAAACCATATGTCGTTTATGATAAAATATTGAAAAAGAAATAGAGGAAATAGCGCTTTTTTGGCATGTCTGAAAATGCCTCACTTAACTTCAAGAATAATAATATGTGTTGCATCGCAGCAGGGGGAACAAGGTGAGTCAGTATGATCGAAATGAAAAATGTACATAAAGTGTATGACAACGGAGTGACCGCATTGAGCGGTATCTCAACAAAAATAGAGGCTGGCGAATTCGTATACGTCGTTGGCCAAAGTGGTGCTGGTAAGTCGTCCTTTATCAAATTAATGTATCACGAAGAAGTACCAACAGATGGGAAAGTCAATATTAATCACATTGATATAGGTAAAATGAAAAAGCGACAAGTGCCATATTTGCGACGGAATATTGGGGTGATTTACCAAGATTTTAAATTGCTTCCGAAGTTAACAGCGTACGAAAATGTCGCGTTTGCGTTAGAGGTGATTGAGGAAAATCCGCGCAAAATTCGTCGTCGCGTCATGGATGTGTTGGATAAAGTCGGCTTGAAGCATAAAGCGCGTTTTATTCCAGCACAATTATCGGGTGGTGAACAACAGCGGGTTGCGATTGCGCGCGCTATTGTAAACAATCCGAAAATCGTGATTGCCGATGAGCCAACGGGTAACTTAGACCCGGATACGTCGTGGGAGATCATGCGGATTTTTGAAGAGGTGAATGATACAGGCACGACATTAATTATGGCGACGCACAGCCGTGAGATCGTCAACAGCATTCGCAAGCGTGTCATTGCGATGGAAAATGGACAAATCGTTAGAGATGAGCATCGAGGGGAATACGGCTATGAAGATTAGTACATTATCACGTCATATGCGAGAAGGCGCGAAGAACTTGATCCGAAACAGCTGGATGACCGTCGCAGCTGTCGGGGCGGTTACGACGACACTCGTGTTAGTCGCCGCGTTTTTGATTTTAATGTTAAACTTAAACCAAATTGCTGAAAATATCGAAGCCGACGCGGAAATTAGAGCGTTTATTCAATTAAATACAAATGATGAAGATATTGATGCAGTTGGCCAAAAGATAGAAAGTATCAACCAAGTATCCAGTTATGAATTTTCATCGAAAGAAGACGAGTTAGATAACTTAATCGAAGATCTTGGTGATGAAGGTGAAGCATATGAACTGTTTGAACAGGACAACCCGTTAAATCATGTTTATATTGTGCAAACGGAAGAAGCAGAAGATTTAGCACCTGTGGCAGCTGAGATTGAACAATTCAGCGAAATAGAAAGTGTCGAGTATGGTAGTGAAACGGTCGAGCGGTTACTGCAATTTAATGAGTACGCGCGTTATGTCGGGATTGGTTTCATTGCGGCGTTGTTATTAACAGCGATTTTCTTAATCTCGAACACGATTAAAATGACGATAACAGCACGTAGTGACGAGATTGGGATTATGCGACTCGTCGGTGCGAAAAATAGTTTCATTCGCGGTCCGTTCTTCGTTGAAGGGTTGTTAACAGGTGTGATTGGTTCAATTATTCCGATCACAATCGTGTTAACGGGTTACCACTTCTTATATGTGAACTTGAACGACCGCTTGAATTTCCAATTTATTGAGCTATTACCGTGGAACCCATTTGCTTGGCAGCTGTCACTCATGCTACTAGGTATTGGCGCGTTTATCGGTATTTGGGGAAGCGTCATGAGTGTGCGCAAGTTTTTACGTGTTTAACACATAACCTATCTACCAACATTTAACCACAAAAGGGGAGAAACAATGTTGACGAAAAAATGGATGATCTTTTTGTCGTTAACCGTCGTCTTTGCTGGCGTTATGGTCTGGACTGGAACTACGACAACTGAAGCGAACGAATCGACTGATGAAATCGAACAAGAGTTGAATGAAGTTCAAGAAGAACGTGAATCAATTACAAACGAATTAGATAATTTACAAGAACAACTTGATCAATTAGAGCAACAACAAGCTCAAACAGAGGACGAATTGGCGCAAATTAATAACGAAATTCAACAAGCCGAATTAGAAGTGCGCCAAAAAGAATTAGATATTGAAAAAACAGAAACCGAAATTCGTCAACTTGAAGCAGAAATTCGCAAGTTAGAAAATGAAATCGAACAGTTAGAAGCTGAAATCAAACAACTCGAACAAGAAATTAAAGAAACGAAAGAACGAATTGCCGAACGTGAAGTAGTACTTAAAGACCGACTCCGTTCATTGCAAAAGAATGGCGGTTCCGTACGATACTTAGAAGTGATTTTGGGAGCTAGTGATTTCGGTGACTTTATTAGTCGTACAACGGCTGTTAATAAAGTGATGGAGCAAGACCAGGACATATTAGATCAACATGCGGCTGACAAGAAACATTTAGAAGAAACAGTCGCACAAGTTGAAGAAACGAAAGCGGAAGTAGAAGACAATAAAGCGTCTGTTGAACAAAACAAGCAAGAAGTCGAATCGAAACAAGAAACACTTGTCGCACAAAAACAAGACTTAGATCAATTGATTGCGAATTTAAATGATCGTCGTGAAGAACAAGAAGTGATTTTGGCTAACTTAGAACAAGAAGAAGATGAACTTGAGTCTTACCGCGTGTCGTTAGCTGAAGAGGAAGATATTTTAAAAGCGCGTGAGAACTCGTTACAACGCCAAATCGAGCGAGCAGAGTCTGGACCTCCAGCGAGTAGCAATAGTAGCGCGACATTTATAACACCAATGGATGGCTATTTAACGTCGAATTTCGGTCATCGTTGGGGGCGTCAACACTTCGGAACGGATATAGGTAACTTACCGAACCCGACGACGCCGATTTATGCGGCAGCATCTGGTGAAGTTTATCGTGTCGTTTCAGGCTGTGTCGTCGGTGATCGTAGTTGTGGTGGCGGTTATGGTAACGTCGTTTATATGACGCATTACATTGATGGTGTAGCATATGATACGGTATATGCCCATATGACGAGCGTGAATGTTAGTGTTGGACAAACAGTGGAACAAGGTCAACAAATCGGACGTATGGGTAACACAGGAGCGTCAGGTGGCCCGCACTTGCACTTTGAAATTCACCGTGGTGGTGGATGGAACAATGCGAAGTCGAACGCCGTTGACCCAAGACAATATATTAGTGTTCCGTCACGGTCACAATTTTATTCTCGTTAACGCTTAACGGTCGTTAATTTTAAAGCATCGCACGTTATGTGTGGTGCTTTTGTGTTATACTATGGAAAACGGATTCATAATAACCGTGCAAAGATGAAGGTTGATTTTATAGAAAAGTGGTGAACCGAGTTGAATTTAAGTCGTAAATATTTAGTTGTGTTAATATTAGTTGCTTTCCTAATCGGTGGGGCTCTGTCAGCGACAGCGGTTTCCATGGTTGCTAATGGTGATGAACCAAATGAGGAGACAGCGTCGGAAGAATCAAATGACACGGATCAATCAAGTGATTCGTCGACAGAAGACAATAGTGATAGTGAAGACGTGAGTTCTGATGCATCAGCTGAAGTGGATCAGATCAATCAAATTGTCGATGCCATTAATGAATATTATATCGATGACGTGGACCGTGAAACGTTGTACGAAGGGGCATTACAAGGTGTCGTAAATGCGTTAGACGATCCATTTAGCCAATACATGGATGAGGAAATGACTGATCAGTTTAATCAGTCGCTTGAATCATCGTTTGAAGGCATTGGCGCAGAGGTAACTGAGCGTGACGGGTTTATTACCGTCGTATCCCCGATTAAAGATTCGCCTGCAGAAGCAGCCGGCTTGCGTCCGAACGATCGTATTTTAGCTGTTGATGGTGAATCTGTAGAAGATCAAACGGTACAAGAAGCGGTTCAAATTATACGCGGTGAAAAAGGGACGGATGTTGTGTTAACGATTCAGCGCCCAGGTGACGATGAAACGTTTGATGTCACGATTACACGCGACGAAATCCCGTTAGAAACGGTACATTCATCGGTTCAAGAGTATAACGGCAATACGGTCGGTGTGTTAGAGATTACGTCATTTGGAGAAGGAACTGCGCAAGAGTTTGATGATGCGTTAACATCACTTGAGGAAGATGAGAATATCGATGGTTTAGTCCTCGATGTTCGCGGAAACCCTGGTGGCTTGTTTAACGCAGTGGAGAATATGTTGTCGCATTTCGTTTCAGATGAAGACCCATTCGTTTATACGAAGCGTCATGATGCCGAGCGCGACCCATATTATGTAGACGGTGAAGGGAAACCGGATTACCCTGTGACAGTGTTAATTGATCAAGGTAGTGCGAGTGCTTCGGAAATTTTAGCCGCTGCTTTAAACGAAATTCACGGTTATGATTTAGTCGGGCAAACAACGTTCGGAAAAGGTACGGTTCAACAAACGATGCCACTTAATGAAGGAATGCTTAAGCTAACGGTCTTTAATTGGATTACGCCTGATGGCAACTTAATCCAAGATAAAGGCGTTGACCCGACGATTGAACAGCGTCAGCCGGAGTATTTCTACACAGGATTAATTCAAAGCGACGAACCACTTGAATATGATATGACAGGCAATGAAGTAGAAAAGCTTCAAATCATGTTAGAAGGTCTTGGCTACGATGTGTCACGGACAGATGGCTATTTTGATATGGATACCGTTGCAGCTGTCGAACATTTTCAAGATGAGAATGGTTTAGATGTTACGGGATCTGTCGGCGAAGAGACAGAATTGCAGTTAGAAGATATGATATTAGAAGCCGTACAAAATCCAGAAAATGATGTCCAATTAGATCGTGCAATTGAAGCGTTATATGAGTAAAACGAAGGATGGCTCTGCAGTGGGTCATCTTTTTTGCCTAGATTTGTAGATGTTGCAGGATTTTCATTTTAAATCGCGAAACGAATACGTTAGGTGAACTGGTAAAAGGGGAGATCGAGATGTGGCAGACGTGGTTGACAGAAATCGGACTAGGCATCGCATGGTTGTTTGCGCAACCTGTATTATATATCGCAATTTTGTTTTCATTTCTGATTGGGTGGTCACGGATTAAACAAGATCGCAAACAATTTGGTCACCGCGTGTTTCCGTTACATGCGGAGTGGCGAGGGACGTGGCTCCTCGGGTTAGTTTTGGGGATCATATTATCAGCTGGTTTTGTGTTAACTGGTATGGTTGTCACATGGGAATGGCTCGCATTGTGGACGGCAGTGTTTATCGTCATGTTTTTAACGGGGCAAGTCGCGTTGTTGTCCCCCGCGTACACACTCGGTTTATCGATTGTGATCATCTGGCTTTTAGAACGATTTGATGTTGTTGTTTGGAATGAGGCGGTGACTGATCGATTGTATCAAGTGTCGCTTGAAGACATGGTTTATCTGTTACTCGCGCTATTGTTGGTTGAAGCGATTTTCATTGTGATGACGAAGCGGTCACAAACGTTTCCGAGGTTGTATGCAGGCGATCGTGGTAAAGATGTCGGGGCGCATCGAGTAAGTCGGTTAATGCTTGTGCCATTGTTAATACCGCTACCAGGTGGCCCGTTGTCGTTAGTTGATTCATTTAGTTGGTGGCCTGTGTTTGCCACTGAATCCATTGGCATGCAGTTTGTAATGTTTCCGTATGTCGTTGGTTTCGCGCAAACGTTCCGCGGCGTGTTTAGTGACCAAGGGGCGAAGCGGATTGGTTTAAGTTTGATGTTACTGGTAGTTGTGTTGACCGCTGTATGGGTCCCGCTCGCCACGCTACCATATGTGTTAGTATCGGTTGTCGCTAGTGCGATAGTGTTGCGTGCGGTCATTAGTCTTGTCGTGCGTTTCTTTGACCGTGAGCGTAGACCCGTCTTCAGACCCGAGTCAGAGGGGATTACGATTGTCGGAGTTGTTCCTGGTTCCCCGGCTTCGGATTTAGACGTGCAAATTGGCGAAAAAATCGAGCGTGTCCATGATGTACCGGTACGTAATGAGTATGAATTTTTCGATGTTATGAGCGAAAATCGAGCTTATTGCAAATTAAATGTGCGCGATTTAAATGGCGAGACGAAATTCGTGCAACGGTCGATTTACGAAGGCGAAGATCATCAATTAGGGTTTATTTTCGTGAAAGAAACCCCGCGCTTTTCGTTACAATCATCAGAAACGTTATCTAGATAGGACGACATCTCATCTTATCCCGAGCGGGTAGGATGAGTTTTTTGATTAACGGGAATATTTGATGGCGATATCGTCGGTTTCCGAGCATTTATCGCCGAATTAGCGAATTTATCGTCGCAATCTTAACTATTTCGTCGAGTCAATCATATCTTTTGCAATCAATGGTCTGACAAAATATGCTTAATATATGACTGTTTGCGCAGGGATCCCACTGTGCAAACGAATGTTCGTGTATGTTATAATATAAATTGATGGAATTACATGAAAAAGTGCGGGAATCGAGCTAAAAAGTGCCGGAATCCAAAGGAAAAGTGCAGGAATCAAGCTAAAAAGTGCGTGAATCCCAAGGAAAAGTGCAGGAATCAAGCTTAAAACTGCGAGAATCCTAAAGAAAACTGCTTGAATCAGGCAATGAATATAATGAAACGATGGGGTTGATAATGTGGCGGAAGCATTTCAGTTAGAGTCGCAATTTGAACCACAGGGTGACCAGCCGCAAGCGATTCAACAGCTTGTGAATGGTGTGAATAATGGTAAGCGTCATCAGACGTTGCTCGGTGCGACGGGGACGGGTAAGACGTTTACGGTGTCGAATGTGATTACGGAGATTAATCGGCCGACGCTTGTGATTGCGCACAATAAAACGTTGGCGGGACAGTTGTATAGTGAGTTTAAAGAGTTCTTTCCGAATAATGCGGTAGAGTATTTTGTTAGTTACTATGACTATTATCAGCCAGAAGCGTATGTGCCGCATTCGGATACATATATCGAGAAGGACGCGAGCATTAATGATGAGATTGATAAATTACGGCACTCGGCGACGTCTGCGTTGTTTGAGCGGGAAGATGTGTTGATTGTGGCGAGTGTGTCGTGTATTTATGGCCTCGGTTCGCCGACAGAGTATCGTGAGCTCGTGTTATCGCTCAGGACGGGTATGCAAAAAGAACGCGATGAAGTGTTGCGCAACCTCGTTGATATTCAGTATGCGCGAAATGACATTGACTTTCAGCGCGGTACGTTCCGGGTGCGTGGTGATTCGGTGGAAATTATTCCGGCGTCGCGCGAGGAGCATTGTATTCGGATTGAATTTTTCGGCGATGAGATTGACCGGATTCGTGAAGTGGATGCGCTGACGGGTGAAATTTTGGGTGACCGCGATCATGTTGCGATTTTCCCGGCATCTCACTTCGTCACGCGTGAAGAAAAGATGAAAAAAGCGATTCAAAATATCGAGCAAGAGTTGCAAGAACAGTTGGCGTATTTTAAAGAAAACGATCAGCTACTCGAAGCGCAGCGGCTCGAGCAACGGACGAATTATGATTTGGAAATGATGCGTGAGATGGGTTTTTGTTCAGGTATTGAAAACTACTCACGTCATTTATCGTTTCGGGAACCTGGCTCAACGCCGTACACGTTACTCGATTATTTCCCAGATGGGTCGCTTATGGTCGTAGATGAGTCGCACGTGACGCTACCGCAAGTGCGGGGCATGTTTAACGGGGACCAAGCGCGCAAGCAGACATTAGTCGATCACGGTTTCCGTTTGCCGTCTGCGATGGATAACCGACCGCTGACGTTCGAAGAGTTCGAAAAACATATCGACCACGGAATTTATGTGTCAGCGACGCCTGGCCCGTATGAACGTGAACATTCGCCGGAGATGGTCGAGCAAATTATTCGACCGACGGGATTACTCGATCCAGAGATTGAGGTGCGTCCAATTAAAGGTCAAATCGATGACTTGATCGGTGAAATTAATAAACGAGTTGATCGTGACGAACGTGTCCTAGTGACGACCCTAACGATTAAAATGTCAGAGGATTTAACGAATTATTTACAGGAAATGGGCATTAAAGTGGCCTACTTACACTCGGAAATTAAAACGCTTGAACGTATTGAAATTATTCGTGATTTAAGACTCGGTAAATACGACGTCCTTGTCGGAATTAACTTGTTACGTGAAGGTCTTGACTTGCCAGAAGTGTCGCTCGTTGCGATTTTGGACGCTGACAAAGAAGGCTTCCTCCGTTCTGAGCGGTCGCTCATTCAAACGACGGGTCGTGCGGCGCGTAATGCGGAGGGTCGCGTGATTATGTATGCGGATAAAATCACCGATTCAATGCAAGTCGCAATCGATGAAACGTATCGCCGTCGTGAGAAGCAAATCGCTTATAACGAAGAACACGGTATTACGCCGACGACGATTAAGAAGGAAATTCGTGATGTCATTAAAGCAACATATGAATCAGATGACGAGGAATCCGACCAAAGCACGGCACAGCAATATAAACATTTATCGAAAGACGAAAAAGCCGAAGTGATCGACCAGCTTGAAACGGAAATGAAACAAGCGGCGAAAGACCTCGACTTCGAACGCGCGATGGAGCTGCGTGATGCGATGCTCGAGTTAAAAGCGGAAGGGTGAACGACATGAAATCTATAACAGTACAAGGCGCCAGAGCTCACAATCTAAAAGACATTGACGTAACCATTCCGAAAAATCAATTCGTGGTTATGACGGGCTTGTCTGGTTCAGGCAAGTCGTCTTTGGCGTTCGATACGATTTATGCGGAAGGTCAGCGTCGTTATGTCGAGTCGTTGTCGGCCTACGCGCGTCAGTTTTTAGGCCAAATGGACAAGCCAGATGTCGATGCGATTGAAGGGTTGTCGCCGGCGATTTCGATTGATCAGAAAACGACGAGTCATAACCCGCGTTCGACGGTCGGAACGGTGACGGAGATTTATGACTATTTACGCTTGTTGTTTGCACGTGTCGGCCAACCGATCTGTCCGATTCATGGTGTGGAAATTTCAGCCCAAACGGTTGAACAAATGGTCGATCAAGTGATGGAACTAGAAGAACGAACGAAAATGCAAGTGTTAGCACCGGTTATTTCCGGTCGTAAAGGTGAACATAAACGCGTCATGGACAATTTGAAAAAAGAAGGTTATGTCCGCCTGCGCGTGAACGGTGAAATGCGCGAAATAACCGAAGAAATAGAACTTGAAAAAAATAAAAAACATACGATTGAAGTCGTCGTTGACCGTATTATCGTGAAAGAAGGCGTGGAAGGGCGATTGAGCGATTCGATCGAAACAGCGCTTAGTATTAGTGGAGGACAAGTGATTATCGACCTGATTGACGGGGACGACTTGTTGTTTAATGAACATCATGCTTGTCCGGAATGTGGCTTTACGATTTCAGAGCTCGAACCACGCTTGTTTTCGTTCAACAATCCATTAGGTGCTTGTAAAACATGTGATGGCATTGGGCAAAACTTAGAAGTCGATATTGATCTCGTCATTCCGGATTGGCATTTGTCGCTTAATCAGCATGCGATTGCCCCGTGGCAGCCGATTTCATCGCAATATTATCCGCAGCTTTTACAGTCAGTTTGCGATCATTACGGCATTGATATGGACAAACCTGTAAACGAGTTGCCTGACGATCAATTAAATAAAGTGTTGTATGGCAGCGGCGATGAAAAAATTTATTTCCATTATGAAAATGAACGCGGTCAAGTGCGGGAAAACGAGATTTTCTTTGAAGGTGTCTTAAATAATGTCGCTCGTCGTTACCGCGAATCGAGTTCGAGCTTTATTCGCGAGCAGATGGAGAAATATATGGCGCAGTCGCCGTGCCCGACGTGTAACGGGTATCGTTTGAATGAAGAGGCGCTCGCGGTAAAACTGTCGAACAATCATATCGGAGAAGTGACCGAACTGAGTGTGACGAACAGCTTGAACTGGGTCAAAGCGTTATCGTTAAATGACAAAGACCGCAAAATCGCGGACATGATTATTCGCGAGATTCAAGACCGCTTGTCGTTTTTAATCAATGTCGGCTTAGAATATTTAAACTTGTCGCGTTCAGCTGGGACATTATCAGGCGGTGAAGCGCAGCGTATCCGTTTAGCGACGCAAATTGGCTCAGCGCTAAATGGCGTGCTTTACGTGTTAGACGAGCCGTCGATTGGCCTGCATCAACGCGATAATGATCGTTTAATCGAAACGCTAAAGCAAATGCGTGACCTCGATAACACGCTCATTGTCGTGGAACACGATGAAGATACGATGTTAGCGGCGGATTATTTAATTGACGTCGGTCCAGGTGCGGGTGCCCAAGGTGGCGAAATCGTCTCGAGTGGCACGCCTGATGAAGTGATGAATGATGCCAATTCGTTAACGGGTCAATATTTGAGTGGCGAGCAGTTTATTCCAGTACCACATGAGCGTCGTCCGATCAATCCGGAGCGTCAATTAACGATTCGTGAGGCGACGGCGAATAACTTGAAACAGGTGGACGCATCGATTCCGCTCGGTTTAATGACGGTCGTGACCGGCGTTTCTGGTTCCGGAAAGAGTACGCTCATTAACGATATTTTGTTTAAAACATTGTCGAAAACGCTCCACCGCGGTAAGACGAAACCTGGTGAGCACAAGGTGATTGAGGGGTTAGATCAATTGGAAAAAGTGATCGACATCGACCAGTCGCCAATTGGCCGCACACCACGCTCGAATCCGGCAACGTATATCGGTGTCTTCGATGATATTCGCGATGTGTTTGCGCAAACGAGTGAAGCGAAAATGCGCGGATACAAGAAAGGCCGTTTTAGTTTTAACGTCAAAGGTGGTCGTTGTGAGGCGTGTAAAGGTGATGGGATCATCAAAATCGAAATGCACTTTTTACCGGATGTGTACGTGCCGTGTGAAGTGTGTCATGGTAAACGGTATAATCGCGAGACGTTGGAAGTGAAATATAAAGGTAAAAATATCGCCGACGTGCTCGAGATGCGCGTAGAAGAAGCACTTGAGTTTTTCGAAAATATCCCGAAAATCAAACGCAAACTGCAAACGATTTATGATGTCGGGTTAGGCTATGTTAAACTCGGACAGCAAGCGACAACATTGTCGGGTGGTGAGGCGCAACGAGTCAAATTAGCGAGTGAATTGCATCGCCGCTCGAATGGAAAATCGCTTTATATTTTAGACGAGCCGACGACAGGCTTGCATACCGATGATATTGCACGATTACTGACTGTCTTACAACGCTTAGTCGAAAACGGTGATAGTGTGATTATCATTGAACACGATTTAAATGTGATCAAAACTGCGGATCATTTGATTGACCTCGGCCCTGAAGGCGGTGACGGAGGTGGCGATATAATCGCGACCGGCACGCCGGAAGAGGTAGCAGACATCGACGCGTCGCATACAGGGCGCTATTTGAAAGGCGTCTTAGAACGTGACCGAGCACGAATGGCAGAACGGTTAACGACATAAGGGGGAGAAAACATGAAAGCAATTGAAATGGAACAGGTGCAAGATTTGCTCGACCAATTTGCCAACGAACCTGTTTATATACATTTAGAAACGACAAATGGTGCCTATGCGAAACATTTCGATTCAAACGCGCACAATGTTGGCGCTTATATACGCAATGCACAAATCGAATACGAACGCGGCACGATTGTTGAATCAGATGGGACGTATCGTGTTGGTCTCAAAACGAACGGTTGGGTTTACGCAGAAGGCATTACAGACTACGAACTAAACGATGATGGGCAATTGTTGTTAGCGGGGCATGACGATGTTGGACGTCTCATGGTCGCGCTACAAATTAGTCGCACACCGTTTAAGATGTAAGGGGGGAATAGCATGGTAGATTTTGCAAAACATGAACAAGTGGTCGTCATTTACCCACACCCAGATGATGAATCGTTTGGCACGTCAGGCACGATTTTAAATTTCCGCGATGCAGGTGTGCCTGTCACATATTTATGCGGGACGCTAGGTGAAATGGGCCGCAATATGGGGACGCCATTTTTTGCGAACCGCGAAACGTTACCAGAAATCCGTAAACAAGAATTAATCGATGCGTGTAACGTGTTAGATATGGATCTCGTTATGCTCGGTTATCGCGATAAAACGTTAGAATTCGAATCGAAACAAGAAGTGGCCGCGAATTTGAAAGAACGAATCGAAGCGGCGGGTGCTACGTTAGTGATCACCTTTTACCCGCCGTACGCTGTGCACCCGGACCACGATGCGATGGGGGCGGCAGCATTTGAAGCTGTTCGTCAAATGGATCACGACAAACGCCCTGAAGTATGGGCGACAGCGATTTCGAATGACCGCGAAGCTAAATTAGGCGAGCCCGATATTGTGCTCGACACAGAATCTGTCTTTGACCGTAAACTTGCAGCGATCAAATCGCACAAATCGCAAGCAGAAGGTATGCTTAAGAAAATGCAAGAGAGTTCGAACTTCGTAGGTGAGTACGAAAGCGCGTTGCAACGATTACGTTACGAATCATTTTATAAAGTCGATGTTGACGACGTGATGAGCTAACACGTTTGTCATGACTCACCAGAGGGAACAGTCATATTATAGGAAATACTACTGTTGAAGTTCAGATTTTATTTATTAATTGGAACAGAGCGCTTAGTTGTTGATCTTGTGAGGAGCGAAGGTGGCGACTCCAGCGGGAACAGCACGCGTCTCGAGACCCCGAGAGATGCACCTGCGTCTTCTAGCATTGCTTCGAAGTAGGCTTCCTCGGTGCAAGTTGCAGGGTAGCTTACTCGATGATGTTGCCTGGCTCGAGCCGTGCCCGCGGAAAGCGTCCACCGGCAGCGGATCACACGATTAACAACGGACTTTAATAGAGTGTTGAAAGTATTTAAAAGGAGGTTTCACCTGATGAGTCAATCACGACGTCGAATACTAGAATTGTTAGAAGAAGGTCATATTACGGCTGAAGAAGCGGATATGATGTTAAATGAATTAGGTCAAGATTTTAACAACACATCCGAACAAGCGTCAGAAGACGACAGCCAGACCGATAAACGCGAATCAAAATTCACACAACGATTTAAACGTGATTTCAAACAAATGGCTGAAGGCGTTAGCCAATTTGTCGGAGATACCGTCCAACGATTTAACCCAAAAGACGTGAAACGCTTATTTCACTTTGATGACCATAACGTGAAACAAATCGCCGTTGACTGGCAAAACGGGCCGATTACCGTCAAACCATCAGACGATCATGTCATAAAAGTTCAAGTTGAAGGTAAAGTTTTTAATCAATCGGACGGTAACGAGGCGGAAACATTGTTTGACCAATCGACTGTCGTCACGATAGAAGGCGATCAACTCGTCCTACGTCAAAAACGAAAAGATATGTTCGTCAATGCGACGATTTACGTACCTGACCATACGTATGATGACATTGATATTCAAACAGTGAGTGGTTCGGTTAAGTTAATGGATTTAACAAGTCACACCTCGTCGTTGCAAACGGTTAACGGCAGTGTGAAAGTGTTAGGGCATGAAGCAGATTCAGCTCAAGTGGAAACGCGTCATGGTTCGATTAAGTGCGATGATGTCGCGTTTGATTATGTTAAACTCGAAACGACAGTTGGTTCAGTTCATTTTGACGGTGAAGCGGATGAAATCGATACGAATGTCGTGACAGGAACGGCGAAGATTTTACAAGACCGTGATGACGCCAGCCGTATGGATATTAATGTGACGACCGGAGCGATCATGTTACATGTACCAGATGACATGCGTGTGAATGGCAAAGCATATACTAGCTTGAATAGTGTGGATGTTGATATGGATGATGTCACGATTCAAGAACTCGGCGATCAAAAAGTGAAACGCCAAATGCAGTTCTTTCACGGGGAATCAGACGAACCACGGTGTGACATTCGTTTAGCGGCGAAAACAGGAAACATTAAAGTGAAGCAGTCTTAAGGGAGTTTTCATATGTTCAAAAACTGGATTATTTCCATTCTTGTAAATGCGATCGCGATTTTTGCTGTTTCAGAATTATTGGATGCTTTTCAAGTCGATGGCATAGAAATTGCGCTACTAGCCGGCCTTATTTTATCGTTATTAAACGCGATTGTGCGACCAATTCTCGTGTTCTTTACGTTACCGATCACGTTTGTCACGCTCGGTTTGTTTTTATTCGTGATCAATGCGATTACATTGATGCTCACGCAATGGCTTATCGGACCAGGATTCGTCATCGACGGATTTGGCTGGGCCATTTTAGCCGCCATTATCGTGTCGATCCTCAACTTTTTATTACAAAACTTATTTAAGCAGATGTTTAAATAAAAATCACGGCCGCGGCCGTGATTTTTTCGTTCCAATGTTCCAATTATGAAATAAATCCCCCGATTTATTTCATAACTGCCCGAAGTTATCTCAAAACTTAAAGCAGTTATCTCATAACTAAGTAACTTTATTAAATAAATGAAGCGAATAACTAAAAATCGTCAAGTTAAAAAGGCTTTCTCATAGCGGTCGGTATGATAAACTGTAGGTAGAGTGATTCAACGAGGAGGATTGACGGTTGTGAAAGTCCGAACACAAGATTTAATCGAACGATTTGAGATGGAGCTCGTCGCAGGTAAAGACGGCATTCATCGCGAAATCGTCACGAGTGATATATCGCGTCCCGGCATGGAAATGGCAGGTTATTTCACCCATTATCCGAAAGAACGACTTCAATTAATGGGACGAACGGAATTGTCGTTTTTATACGATTTAACCGAAGACGAAGTGACCGACCGTATGGAAAAAATGTGCACCGACGTAACACCAGGGATTGTGATCACAAGAGGCATGGATGTGCCACAGACATTAATCGAAGCAGCAGACGATGCAGGCGTTCCTGTCATGCGTTCGCCGTATAAAACGACGCGTGTCATTAGTCGGTTAACGAATTATTTAGAAACAAAATTTGCGCCAACGACAGCTGTCCATGGCGTATTAGTCGATATTTATGGTGTTGGCGTGCTCATCACAGGTAACAGTGGTATTGGTAAAAGTGAAACGGCACTCGAACTCGTGAAGCGCGGTCACCGTCTTGTCGCTGATGATAACGTCGAAATTCGTCAAGAAGACTATGACACCCTCATCGGTAACCCGCCAAACTTGATTGAACATTTACTTGAAATTCGTGGACTTGGTATTATTAATGTCATGACGTTATTTGGAGCGGGTGCTGTACGTAATTTCAAACGAATCTCGCTTGTCGCTCATCTCGAATCATGGGATGAGGAAAAACAATACGATCGTTTAGGCCTCGATGAAGAAACGATGCCAATCATGGATGTTGATTTGCCGAAATCGACGATTCCTGTACGACCGGGACGAAATCTATCGGTTATTATTGAAGTGGCTGCGATGAATTTCCGGTTAAAACGGATGGGTGTCAACACAGCTGAAGAATTTACACAACGACTCAATTCGGTTATTGATGTCGATCACAATGAAATAGAGTAAGGAGCGAGAAAACATGTATGAAGCTTGTCAGTATGAAGCATACGACCGCGTGTTTTTACAGCTAGGTCCGTTTCCGATATATTGGTACGGCGTGTTAATTATGCTGGGTGCGGTCATTGGTCTAATTATGGCGACACAAGAAAGTAAACGATTGAATTTACATAAAGATTTCTTCGTCGATTTGCTCGTCTTTGCGATTCCGGCAGCCATTGTCGGAGCGCGTTTATACTATGTCGCGTTTGAATTTCAAAATTATAATTCACTGATCGACGTGATTGATATACGTGAAGGTGGTCTCGCCATTCACGGAGCCCTTATCGCGTCTGTGCTAGTTACTTATTTTTATACGAAAATAAAAAACGTCTCATTTTGGAAAGTGGCTGATATTGCAGCGCCGAGTATTTTGTTCGGTCAAATGTTAGGGCGTTGGGGTAACTTCATGAACCAGGAGGCTTATGGAGGCCCGATTTCGCAATCAGCTTATCAAAATTTCCATCAATATATTCCGGACTGGATTATGAATAACATGTGTGTCGATGGGGTTTATCATCATCCAACCTTCTTATACGAATCGATGTGGAGTTTACTCGGGATCATCTTATTACTCGTGCTACGTTATAAAGTGAATCCGCGTCGCGCTGTTATTTTCTTATCGTATGTCATGTGGTATTCGGCCGGGCGTTTCTTTATTGAAGGGATGCGCACGGATAGCCTGTATTTAGTGGGTGATTTGCGTGTGGCTCAACTGATTTCCGTCTTATTAATCATGGGTAGTCTGTACGTTCTCTATTACCGTCGTAAGCATGGCTATGATAGGGTGTTATACGATGGTACGCGTTTAGACAAACCGCAATCGAAAAACAAAAAGAAAAAGAAGAAAAAGTAAGTCATAGGTTTTTGGTAAAACCCGTTGTTGATATTGTGATCCGCTTACGGTGGACGCTTTCCGCGGGCACGGCTCGAGCCAGGCAACATCATCGAGTAAGCTACCCTGCAACTTGCACCGAGGAAGCCTACTTCGAAGCAATGCTAGAAGACGCAGGTGCATCTCTCGGGGTCTCGAGACGCGTGCTGTTCCCGCTGGAGTCGCCACCTTCGCTCCTCATAATTCAACAACTCAGTGCTAAATCTATCGAAAATCAACACTAAACTTTAACAGAGTTAAGTCTTAAAGGGAGGTTTACGCTTGGGGGCGACACTTAAAAATGGCTTCATGAGCGGGTTGAACGTGACATGGGCCTTAAGTAAAATTATATTTCCGATAACGGTCATCGTCATGATGCTTAGATATACACCGTTGTTTCCAATGTTTATGAGTTGGCTCGAGCCTGTCATGAAGTTTTTAGGCTTGCCTGGCGAAGCAGCGGTCCCACTCGTGTTAGGAAATTTGTTGAACTTATATGCAGGGATCGGCGCGATTGTCAGCTTTGATTTTACGGTCAAAGAAGTGTTTATTTTGGCGATTATGCTGTCCTTTTCCCACAATTTAATTATCGAATCGGCTGTCGCATCGAAAGTCGGTGTTAACTTTTGGATTATCGTCGGTGTGCGTGTTTTTTTAGCGGTTTTATCTGCTGTTTTAATTAGTCTGTTTTGGCAAGGCGGCGGTGAGATGGCACAGTACGGCCTGATTTCGAATGAAGGGCCTGCGCCTTCAGGTTGGATGGAAATTACCATGACAGCCTTCGAAACAGCGATTCTTAGTATTGTACAATTAGCCGCGATCGTCATCCCGCTCATGATCGGGATTCAATGGATGCGCGATACGAAATGGCTCGATTGGATGTCGAGAAAGCTAGCTCCTGCCACACGTGTCATTGGTGTGCAACCGAATGCGTCGACGACACTTGTAGCAGGTCTTACGATTGGTCTGGCGTACGGCGCTGGGTTGATGATTCAAGCGGTGCAAGAAGATGGCGTCTCGAAAAAGGATATGTATCTCGTCTTAATTTTCCTCGTCACATGTCACGCGGTCGTGGAAGATACGCTCGTCTTTATTCCGCTCGGTATTCCGGTTTGGCCATTGTTGCTCATACGTTTAACCGCTGCCATTGCACTAACAGCACTTGTCGCTTATATTTGGCGACGAATGGAGAAAAATAAAACAATCGATTCTGTAAGAGAGGATGTTCCAACATGACGGTCAAAACATTATTATTTGATTTAGACGGCACGCTA
This sequence comes from Alkalibacillus flavidus, assembly GCF_040545925.1. Taxonomy (NCBI): domain Bacteria; kingdom Bacillati; phylum Bacillota; class Bacilli; order Caryophanales; family Bacillaceae; genus Alkalibacillus; species Alkalibacillus flavidus. The sequence continues at coordinate 29,855 of NZ_JBEPMX010000004.1, read as the reverse complement.
ATTGATTCAAACGACTTAATCGTCGAATCATTTCGCTATACATTAAAAAAACATACAGGTCGCGATTATGAACGCGATGACATTTTACCGTTTATCGGTCCGCCATTAGGTGACACGTTGCAAACGATCGACCCAAATCAAGTCGATGAGATGATGGCGACGTACCGCGAACACAATTTGTCTAATCACGATGCTTATATCAAAATGTACGACGGCGTTTACGATGTGATTCGCCAATTGCACGAAGACGGCTATCCGATGGCGATTGTAACAACGAAGATTCAAAGCTCGGCACGGAAAGGGCTTGAATTAACCGGGCTTGATCAATTTTTCGATGTCGTGATCGGATTAGATGATGTTGAGGCGGCGAAACCATCTGCTGATCCGGTATTACGCGGCATGCGAGCATTAGGTGGCGAGATCGAATCGACGCTCATGGTCGGCGATAATTCGCACGATATTGAAGCGGGTCAAAATGCGGGTGTACAAACGGCCGCTGTCGGTTGGTCCGCAAAAGGGCGTGACTACGTTGCGTCATTCAAACCGGATTATATTTTAGATGACATGGCTGATTTACTCGATATTGTAAAGGGGTGAAGCGCATGCGCAAAACGACGCGCTATCCGGTCACACGATCGAATTCACTTTGGCAAATCTATAAAACCGTGCCGTTTTTGAAAGTGTGTAAAAATTTTATCGCGATCCAAATCGGCCGCTATACACCGTGGTTAAAGGTAAAAAACGGGATTTACCGCACGTTTTTACGCATGTCCATCGGCGACGAAACAGCGCTTGCACTCATGGTCATGCCTGATTTGATGTTTCCGGAAAAAATTACGATCGGGAGAAATTGCGTGATTGGTTACAACACGACGATTTTGGCGCATGAATATTTAATCGACGAATATCGGTTAGGTGATGTCGTCATTGGCGATAATGTCATGATCGGAGCGAATAGTACGATTTTACCTGGTGTGACGATTGGCAACGGCGCGATCGTTTCTGCTGCGACACTCGTCCATGAAGACGTTCCAGCAGGCGCGTTTGTCGGCGGTAACCCGATGCAAGTCATTTATACGAAAGAAGAACGCGAAGCAAAACAATGATATAACACTTAAACAACTGCTACATGAATAACGACGTCACGTCTTATTGATGTAGCCTTTTTTTAATGTTTGAAAAAGTTGCCAATAAGGAATAACATCATATATATCACATACATAAAAGGATTGAGGGGGCGGTAAGATGACACAATACATTTTATCATTAGACCAAGGGACGACGAGTTCGCGTGCGATGTTGTTTAATCATGACGGTGAGATGGTTGACGTGGCGCAACAAGAATTCGAACAATATTTTCGGAAACCAGGTTGGGTTGAGCACGATGCGAACGAAATTTGGACGTCAACTCAACATTGCATGACGGAAGTGCTACGAAAAGCGGATGTTGATGCGTCGCAAATTGCAGGCATTGGTATTACGAACCAACGCGAAACGACTGTTGTTTGGGATCGCCAAACGGGGAAACCGATTCATAAGGCGATTGTCTGGCAGTCGCGGCAAACGGAAGATATTTGTACCGATTTGCGCGAGCGTGGGCTTGAAGAGACGTTTCGGACGAAGACAGGGTTGCTTTTGGACCCATATTTTTCTGGAACGAAAGTGAAATGGATATTAGATCATGTCGATGGGGCTCGAGAACGGGCGGCAAACGGTGAGCTCATGTTTGGGACGATTGATACGTGGTTAATTTATAAGTTAACGGGTGGCGACGTTCATGTGACGGATTATTCCAATGCGTCACGGACGCTTATGTTTAATATTCACGACTTAGAATGGGATGATGAGTTGTTGTCGCATTTAGACGTACCGAAAAATATGCTGCCGACTGTGACGAACTCATCAGAAATTTACGGCCATACGGTTAGCTATCAATTTCAAGGTGAAACTGTTCCGATTGCCGGCGCTTGTGGTGACCAGCAAGCCGCGTTATTCGGGCAAGCCTGTTTTGACAAAGGGATGGCGAAAAATACGTACGGCACGGGTTGTTTTATGCTCATGAACACGGGTGATGAAGCGGTTAGCTCAAATAATGGTTTATTAACGACGCTCGCTTGGGGCATTGATGGCCGAGTCGATTATGCATTAGAAGGAAGCATTTTCGTCGCTGGGTCTGCCATTCAATGGCTTCGCGATGGGTTACGCCTAATCGATTCCGCACCGAAAAGTGAAGATTATGCGCAGCGAGTTGAGTCAACTGATGGCGTTTATGTCGTTCCGGCGTTCGTCGGCTTAGGGACGCCGTATTGGGACAGCCAAGCGCGCGGGGCGATGTTTGGCTTAACGCGTGGTTCCGAAAAAGAACACGTCGTACGCGCCACGCTCGAATCACTCGCCTATCAAACGAAAGACGTCGTCAATGCGATGATTGACGATGCTGGTTTACAGTTGAAAACGTTACGCGTCGATGGTGGTGCTGTGAAAAATAACTTTTTAATGCAGTTTCAGAGCGATATGTTAAACGTCGCGGTGGAGCGTCCAGTCGTCAATGAAACGACAGCGTTAGGGGCTGCGTATTTAGCAGGTTTAGCCGTCGGTTTTTGGGACAGTCAAAACGATATCGCAAATCAATGGAATGTCGACGAAACATTTGAGCCGAATATGGAAGATGACGTTCGTGATGAAAAATATGACGGATGGAAACGCGCTGTCAAAGCAACGCAGGCATTTACATCGTAATCGTTAGACAGGAAGGATGATGACATTGAGTACATGGACGAACTTAGATCGAGAAAACAATAAACAATTATTAGATAAGTCTTATGATGTAATTGTGATCGGTGGCGGCATTACTGGCGCAGGGATCGCCCTTGATGCGGCCACGCGCGGAATGAACGTGGTTGTGCTTGAGATGCAAGATTTCGCAGCCGGGACATCTAGTCGTTCGACAAAACTTGTGCACGGCGGCTTACGTTATTTAAAGAATTTTGAAGTCGGACTTGTTGCGGAAGTCGGGAAAGAACGCGATATTGTGTACGAGAACGCGCCGCATATTACGACGCCAGAATGGATGATGCTTCCATTTTATAAAGGTGGCAATTTCGGTCCGATTTCCACGAATATTGGATTACGAGTCTATGACTTTTTAGTCGGTGTGAAACGAGCTGAACGCCGGAAAATGTTATCGGTTGATGAAACAATGAAGCGCGAACCATTATTGAAGCGTGACGGGTTGAAAGGTAGCGGCTATTATGTCGAGTACAAAACAGACGATGCCCGCCTCACGATGGAAGTGATGAAAAAAGCCGTCGAAAAGGGTGCCGTTGCGTTTAATTATATGAAAGTGGAGCAATTGTTGCATAACGACGGTAATGTGATTGGCGTTCGAGTGAATGATGAAGTGAATGGCGACACCCATGATGTCTATAGCCATTACGTCGTGAATGCGACAGGGCCATGGGTCGATGAACTCCGCACGTTAGACCAATCGAAAAAAGGGAAAGAACTATTCCATACGAAAGGTGTTCATCTCGTTTTTGATCAAAATGACTTTCCGTTACAACAAGCGGTTTATTTTGATGCACCAGATGGTCGGATGATTTTTGCGATCCCGCGCGATGGTAAGACGTATGTCGGCACAACGGATACACCTTATGACGGTGACTTGGACCATCCTGTTACGACGGAAGCGGATAAAGCATATGTGTTAGATGCGATCCATCAAATGTTTCCGGATGTGCACGTGTCAGACGCGGATATCGAATCAACATGGGCTGGCATTCGTCCGCTCATTCACGAAGAAGGAAAAGATCCATCCGAAATTTCTCGGAAAGATGAAATATTAGAGTCAGACTCAGGCTTAATGTCTATTGCAGGCGGTAAATTAACGGGTTACCGTCAAATGGCTGAGGACGTCGTCGATTTAGTTTGTTCAAAACTAAGAACTATCGACGGCCGACCATTTGTGAAATCGCAAACGAAACACTTACCACTTGCAGGCGGTGAAGTCGGTGGCTCGAAAGGCTTTGCCGAGTTGACGCAGCGGATTTTGCATGAGACTACACAAGAAAAAATCGACAAACAGATCATGGCAACGTGGCTTAACCGATATGGCGCGAATACTCGTTTAGTCTTAGATTATTTCATCGCATTGCAAGGCTATGATGAACAGGCACGTGCCGTACTAGCGGAATTGCATTATGCGATTGATCATGAAGCCGTTTATAAGCCGGTTGATTTCTTGATACGACGCACAGGCGATTTATTTTTCAATATCGAAGGCGTCAAAACGCATAAAGAACGAGTTGTTTCCGAAATGGCGAAACAATTCGAATGGACAGATGAGCAGTACGAAGCTTACTTGGATGAAGTTGATCAACTCATAGCGGAAGCGGAAATGGGATAAAGATCGGAAAATCCTTGGCGACTTGAGCCAAGGATTTTCTGTCGCGCTCAAAAATAATCTGTCGCTCTTATGATTTGGCTCTGTTAACGTTTAGTGTTGATTTTGATTGATTTAGCACTGAGTTGTTGAATTGTGAGAAGCGAAGGTGGCGACTCCAGCGGGAACAGCTCGAGCCGTGCCCGCGGAAAGCGTCCACCGACAGCGGATCACAATATCAACAACGGACTTTAACACAGCCTATGATTTAATCGCGACTATCGCTTTGTCGAATGGTGTTATGTTATACTTAATCAGGATTAGCAAGACTAGGAGGCCTTTATGCGCACGATGTTTCGAGAAACGGATATACCAAACAAGGTCGCAACGTTTCGACACGACGGGGATTTTTATTTTACCTATGGCGTTAAAGCGTTTAAGCGAAAAGATTTCCAAAAAGCTGAAAAATGGTTCCATAAAGCGTTAGACATGGACCCGAACAACGCACTCTATTTGTGTCAGTTGTCAGTGTTATATACAGAATTGCATCAATACCACAGAGCGAACGATTTATTGCAACAAGTCATTGATACGAGTGAAGAGCCTTATGTGGACTGTTATTATTTAATGGCGAATAATTACGCGCATTTAGGATTGTTTTATGAAGCAAAAAAATCGGCTGAAACGTATCTTGAGCTCGATCCTAACGGTGATTTTAAACAAGAAACAGACGAGTTAATTGTGATGTTGGATCAAGTGATGGTCGATGATGCCGAAGATGACGAGTTAACGTTTGATGCGGAAGATGAATTCATGCTTTATCAAGAAACGGCATTTTACCATTTAGAACATGAAGAATGGGAAGAAGCGTTAACGGTGTTAGAGGAATTAATCGAGACGTTTCCAGAATATTTGCCGGCGAAACATGAGTACGCGTATACCTTATTCCAACTAGGATCTACTGAAGACGCGATTCAATATGAAGAAACGTGGCTTGATCAAGATCCTGATTCGTTAAGCAGTCGCATGAATTTAACGTATTTTTACGATCAGATCGGCCGAACAGATTTAAGTGAGCCATTATTAGAGCAACTCAAACATGTGTACCCGACGTATTTCGAAAAACAATTAAAATTGGCGGTTACGATCGCGCAAGTAAATGACCATGCTGAAGCCATCAAACGCTTCCGTAAACTAAAATCCGACCAGGTAACGAATTATTTAAGTTATTATTTATGGTTCGGTTATGCGCTTCGGGCTTATTACGGTCAAGACAACGCGAATGTTGTGTGGAATGCAGCAAAAGAACAGCATCCAACGATTGAACGTTTGTTACATGCACATGGTTGGGTATAGTTAGAATAGGATAACAAAATACCCCTGTGAGCATATTAATTGTCGCTTTTAAGGGAATATAATATGATAAGAGTAGATTGAATTAGTTAGTTCGGATTAAAGGAGTTGACAGTATGAGTGAAGAAAAAATTTATGACGTGATTATTGCTGGCGCAGGACCTGCTGGTATGACAGCGGCCGTTTACACATCACGCGCCAATTTAGATACATTAATGCTAGAGCGCGGTATGCCTGGTGGTCAAATGGCTAATACGGAAGACGTTGAAAACTTTCCTGGTTTTGAGCATATTTTAGGACCAGATTTATCGACGAAAATGTTCGAGCACTCAAAGAAATTTGGTGCTGAATATGCTTACGGTGATATTAAGCAAATTATCGATGGTAAAGAATATAAAACAGTCATTGCTGGTAAGAAAGAATACAAAGCACGCGCTGTTATTTTAACGACAGGTGCTCAGTATAAGACACTAGGTGTACCAGGTGAAGCGGAATATTCTGGTCGCGGCGTATCGTATTGTGCCGTATGTGACGGGGCTTTCTTTAAAGATAAAAACCTTTTCGTAATCGGTGGCGGTGACTCCGCTGTTGAGGAAGGTATTTATTTAACACGTTTCGCGAATAAGGTCACGATTGTGCACCGTCGTGATGAACTACGTGCGCAAAAGATTTTACAAGAGCGTGCGTTCGATAATGACAAAATTGATTTCTATTGGAATACAGAGTTAAAAGAAATTAAAGAGCAAGATGGTAAAGTCGGCAGTGCTGTACTTTATAACAATGAATCAGGCGAAGAGCGTGAGGAAGAAATCGATGGTGTCTTTATTTATATCGGTATGCTACCGTTAAATAGTGCGTTTACTGATCTTGGCATTACGAATGACGAAGGCTGGGTTCAAACAGACGAGCAAATGCAGACGAAGATCCCGGGTGTGTTTGCAGCTGGTGACATTCGCGATAAAGAATTACGCCAAATCGTCACAGCAACAGGTGATGGCAGTATCGCAGCGCAAGCAGCACAACATTATATTGAAGATCTTATGGAAGAATTAGAAGCGGCGAAATCGTAATCGTAACGGTCTCTTAATCAGCCTGTAACACAGGTGAAACATTAGGCTGTTATAATGAACGTAATAATTGACCCCCTTTATTCTATAGAGCTTCGATTAGCACAGGTAGATGGACGCATATCTACCTGTGTTTTTCTGTTTACATAAAGAAAACGGATACTTGAATAGTCAGGTTGCACTTGAGCGTGTATAATTGTAAGTGATCAAAAAGATGAGGGTGATGAGAATGGAACAAACGCCTCAAAAAGTAGAATTAGTTATTATTACAGGCATGTCAGGTGCCGGTAAAACGATTGCGATCCAAAGCCTTGAGGATTTAGGGTATTTTTGCGTCGATAATTTACCACCTGCTTTATTGCCAAAATTTATTGAACTGATGAAAGATAATAAAGAAAACAAACGGTTAGCGGTCGTCATGGATTTGCGTGGCCGTGAATTTTTTGATTCGTTATATGATAACTTGAATGAATTCACGAGTGATGAAGCGATTTCTGAGCACATTGTCTTTTTAGATGCTGATAAAGAAACGCTCGTGCAACGTTATAAAGAATCACGTCGGTCGCACCCGTTAGCACCTGAAGGATTACCGCTAGACGGTATTAACCAAGAGCGCGCCATTTTAGATGAGTTAAAGGGACGTTCGCAAACGATAATTGACACGTCTGAACTGTCAGCGCGCCAATTACGCGAACAAATTATAGAACAATTTAAAGAGAAAAAGCAACACGTCTTCTCGGTCGAACTCGTGTCATTCGGTTATAAGCATGGTGTCCCGATCGATGCAGATTTGTTGTTTGACGTTCGTTTTTTACCAAATCCGCATTATGTTGAATCGATGCGCGAGTTAACGGGGCAAAATCAAGAAGTTTCCTCATATGTTTTGAAATGGAAAGATACGCGTAAATTTTTACGAAAATTGATGGATTTATTAACGTTCATATTGCCACACTATGAACGTGAAGGTAAAAGCCAACTCGTCATTGGCATTGGCTGTACGGGCGGTCAACATCGTTCCGTTGCATTAGCCGAAAAGATTGCCGCAGAGATTAGTCAAGAATATTCAGCACACGTCTACCACCGCGATATTAAGAAAGGGCATAAGGTGCAATCATGACAAACGTAAATGGGCCGAAAGTTGTTGTTATCGGTGGTGGTACAGGACTACCTGTATTATTACGTGGTCTGAGGAAATTCCCGATTAATTTATCCGCAATTGTGACTGTGTCAGATGACGGTGGTAGTACAGGACGATTGCGCGAAGATTTGAGCATGCCAGCTCCAGGCGATATTCGTAAAGTGATTGCTTCGATGTCAGATGTGGAACCGACGTTATTAGAGTTGTTTCAACACCGATTTGAAGATGGCAACGGTTTGTCTGGCCACGCATTAGGTAACCTCATCTTAGCTGGGATGACGTCGATTACGGGTGATTTTTATAAAGGGATAAAAGAAATCTCTCGCGTATTTAACGTGAAGGGGCGAATTTACCCGATCGCGAATGAAAATATGTATTTGAAAGCAGCATTCTCAGATGGAACAGTGGTGCGAGGCGAGTCGAACATTCCAGAAGTTAACAAGCCGATCGAGCGTGTGTTTTATGACCCGCCTCATGTTCAGCCGTTACCGGAAGCTGTTAATGCGATTAAGCAGGCTGAATTAATTGTCATAGCACCGGGAAGTTTGTATACGAGTATCATTCCGAATTTAATTTCCCGGGAAATTAAAGACGCTTTACGTCAAACGAACGCACAAACGGTCTATGTATGTAATGTCATGACACAACATGGCGAAACAACGGGCTATAAAGCGTCGGATCATATTAAGGCGATGCACCGCCATGTTGATGATTCATTTGTCGATTCGATTGTGATTCACGGTGAGCAGATTGAAACGACAATCAAACAAGAATATGAGAAAGAACAAGCCGAACCTGTGGTATGTGATCGGGATGAATTAGAAGCGATGGATGTCGAAGTAATTAAAGGGGATATCGCCGATTTACATACGGATGGCACATTAAAACATCATGAGCATAAAATCGCAAAACTTCTTTATGAATTGTTATAATGGTGGATAGGTAAATGGAATGAAGGGGAATTACTATGTCATTTGCATCAGAAACAAAAAAAGAACTGACAGCTGTTGAGACGGATGAATGCTGTCAACAAGCGGAATTATCGGCACTTATTCGAATGAACGGCTCACTATCATTTTCGAATCGGAAGTATATGCTTGACGTTCAAACCGAAAACGCCGCAATTGCACGCCGTATTTATACATTGATTAAACAGGTGTATAACTATCCAGTCGAATTACTCGTACGTAAAAAAATGCGTCTAAAGAAAAATAATATTTATATCGTTCGTATGGTAGAGGGCGTTGAGCACGTTTTAACCGATTTGGGTATTATGGATGGTCCATTATCATTTAACAGACACATTCCGGATGGTTATTTAACACAAGATTGTTGTAAGAAATCGTATTTGCGTGGGGCGTTTTTAGCTGGTGGATCGGTTAATAACCCAGAAACGTCGTCTTACCATTTGGAGATTTTTACGTTATATGAAGAGCATAATAATGCATTAGTCGATTTAATGAATGATTTTGATTTACATGCGAAAACACATGAACGAAAAAAAGGTTATATTAATTATTTAAAAGAAGCCGAAAAAATTACCGAGTTTTTAATTTTAATTGGCGCTCACCAAGCGTTATTGAAATTCGAAGACGTCCGGATTATGCGTGATATGCGTAATTCGGTTAATCGACTTGTGAACTGTGAAACGGCTAATTTAAACAAAACGATTGGTGCTGCCTTCCGCCAAGTCGAAAACATTCGTTATATAGATGGCGTCGTTGGCATTGAGTCGTTACCAGAAAAACTACGTGAGGCAGCCGAATTACGTATGAAGCATCAGGAAGTGTCGTTAAAAGAATTAGTCGATTTAGCGGAGTCAAGTTCGATTAGTAAGTCAGGGTTAAATCATCGCTTTCGAAAAATCGATGAGTATGCCAAGAAATTGCGTAATGGTGACCTTCTCGAGAAATAAACAGACTATTCGAACATTTGGATATGTGCTATAATATATACTATTAGACATAACAGACGATAAGGATAACAATTTAACATAGAGAGGGGAATCACTGTGGTAGAAAAGCAAGTTGTCGTTCAACTAGAGACAGGATTGCAAGCCCGTCCTGCGGCCAAATTCGTTCAAGAAGCTAATCGATTTGCGGCTGATGTGTTTCTTGAAAAAGGTGAAAAACAGGTGAATGCGAAAAGTATCATGGGTGTTATGAGCTTGGCGATTGGAACAAATGAAGAAGTAACATTGAAAGCAGAAGGCGCTGATGAAGAAAGCGCTTTAAGTACATTAGCGGCGATGATGGAATCGTCAAGCTAAAATAAGGTCGAATGAGAACTACAGTCTTTAGAGGCTGTAGTTTTTTTGTGCCTCTTTTAAGTTATCTCAAAAATTCCTCTACTTTTGAAATAACTGCGTCCACTTTTGAAATAACTTCCCCTATTTTTGAAATAAGTCCAGTTAATTATTTCAAAAATGAAAGGTGTTATCTCATAAATAGGACTCAGCCTTTTATATGGCTTCCGAATCAGTTTTGAGTGATTCTTCTGAAAAAAAGATTACAAAATGTTTCGACTTATTATATAATAGAGTTAATTGACGGAGATGCGGGAGAGGACGACGATGAGAGCGACAGTGATTACTTTTTTGACTCTATTAGTAACCTTATTGTTTTCGATAGGGGCTTCGTCTGCGGAAACAATGCCGGGAAAAACGGATGTTGCGGTTGATAAGCCCAAGTGGACGATTACATTTGATCAACCGATTGATTTTGAAACAGTGGATGGTGAAGTATCATTAATAGACGATAATGGTGACACTATTTCAATGACATTAGAACAACAATCAGATGATCAGTTACTCGTCATTCCTAATAGAGAATACGACTATGAAACAACGTATCAATTAACGATTGGTACTGGCGTTGAAAGTGCACAAGGGGAGCCGTTACAAGAGTTAGTAGAATTTCAATTTACAACAGCATCGCAAGTAGAAGACGTTGCTGTGCCAGCATGGGCTTCGGATATCGTTACGTCTGCTGAAAACACTCCGCGATTAGATACGTTAGATAACCACCATCGTGGAGAATGGCATATGTATCGCGAATCATCGATTGATTTGCGAGGATTAGCTTATGAAGGCGATGATTTAGTGGGTGGATTTACGAAAGCGCCAGGTGATGATATCGCAGGTGTTGCCGTAGGGGATTCATTGTCTGACTATGAAGCAGCCAATTTAGGCGATGCAGAATCAATATTAGAAGTCGGTGATAGAAGATACCAATTTGATGGTAAAGGCGAGCGTTATTTGCATACGATTGATGGTCATCAAGTGATTTATTACTATGACGTTCATGATGATCGAATTGCGACGATTCAATGGTTGGGCGATCAATATTTCGGTTCAGGTGGTTATCACGGCACGTTGTCGAATGTAGAAGACAGTGAGCAATTGATGATGTATTTAATTAATCAAGAGCGTGCGTTACGCGACTATAATACATTGACATTAGATAGCACGATGAGTGACATTGCTCGTGATCATGCGATTGATATGAAAGAACGTGATTACTTTGCTCATGATACACTTGAAGGCATAACGCCACGCGATCGTATGGAAGAAAGCGGTTATCCGCTAGCTTATTCAGGTGAAAATATTGCGGCTGGACAAGGTTTTGTCTTAAGTGCACATGAAGGATTGATGAATTCGGAAGATCATCGAGATAATTTGTTGTTTGATGACTATGACTATATTGGAGTAGGCATTACCCAAGGTGACAGCACATTCACAAATTACTTTGCGCAAAACTTTTATAGCTTACGATAAAAAGATCGCCTCTGCTCACATGCAGAGGCGATCTTTTTGCGTACGAAACCTGCAATTTTTAAATAAATGACTGCACTTTTGAAATAAATCAATCGATTTATTTCAAAAGTAAGAGCAGTTATCTCAAAAGTACGTCTAGTTATTTCAAAACTAAGCGCGGTTATTTAATAACTCATGAGCAGTTAAATCGATTTGAGCAGTAATCGTTTTAAGACGGTGGAAAAGGAGTGGGGGAGCTCGCTTAATTGTGGTACGAGCATGTGCTCACGTCCGTAAATATTCCGCATGAGCATCGCTTCGTGCTCAGCGATTTCGCCGTCACCTAAAAAGATTCCCACGACATCGACACCTTGTTTACGCGCCTCGATCACCGCTTCATTCGTATCAATAATCCCATTCTCGCTATAATCAAACGCGGATGGTTCCCCGTCAGAAAAGACGAGTAAAAAGCGATCCTTTTCACTTCTGTCTAACAATTCATCTGTCGCCACCCGAATCGTAAAGCCGTCCCGATTATCTTCTTCAGCATCGAGTTGCAAAATGTTTGGCCCGGCTTTAGACGTTAGAGCATCATCAAACGTCACGACGCGATGAAAATAGTTCGGTTGTTCATCTTCCTTCGTCGCAAAGCCGTCTTCCCAAAAGCCGATAATATTATGTGGGATGCCGAGTTCGCGTAAGACTTCATGAAACAAAATCGCAGCTGATTTCGTGTCGTCCATCTTATTAAACATCGAAGCCGAACAATCGATCAACAGGGTAAACACCGCGTCGATTTCGTTGCTCTCTAAATCTTGTTTATAGAACACACGCGCTTCATTATCAATCGCTAGCGGAAGCAATTGTTTCTTATCAAGTCGACCGGTCATTAAATTCGTTCGCATCGCATTTTGTTTCTGGTCGAGCGCTTTCCAAATCGTTTGGGCTAATTGGCGTCTTAGTGGATCAATCGTTTGCAGTAAGTCATGGTACTGAGTCATATCTGCTTCTGACGGTTTAGTTGGCCAAACATCATACGCCACGGCATTAGCATTTTCTTTACCATAATCGTGACCGTCGCTCGATTCTTTTTCGCTTTTACGCTCATCTAAATCGTCTAAATGGGCGTACTCACTCTGATCGGTTTGGGCCGACATACCTTGAACGCTTGCCATCGCTTGATCGCCTTCTTCCGTTTCGCGAGCGCCGTCACCGATCATCGTCGTTTTTGTTCCTTGGTCTAATTCAAACTGCATGAACGTTTGGTCGTCGTCTTTATTTTCGTTTTCTTGATGCCACGTCGAAAACCGTTCGTATAATACGTCATCACTCGATGTGTCATCTTGATCATCATTGTTAAGCGGGTCGACACGTTTTAATTCATCAATCACTCGATCTGCTTGAAGCTCTGACTTGTGTTGGATAGGATAAACAAAATAACGATTCATCATATCGTCATAGTCATCCTCGATCGCGTCTAGTATCTCTAATGTAATCCGCATGATATCACGAGTTGATTTCGCTTCAAACACACGTTCAAGTAACGGACTTAATCCCGTTAGCGTTCGGTATTGAGTTTGATTCGCTTGTGGGAATGTCTGAAACGGTGAATCAGCTGTCACAGACAAATAAATCATACTGAACAGTTCATCCGTCTCATAACTTCGGGTGATCGACGTTTGGCGTTGCGTTTCAAAATAATGCCGGTACGTTTGCTGTCGCGTGTCGAACCACCGTTTTGTCCCAGGACGTTGCTTGCGAATGATGTCTTCAAGCCTCAGATCTTCTAACAACGTAAACAACTGCTCAGCCAACAACGGTAGCTGGCGCCGACTTGCTTGTGCTTTGAATGCAACAAAGTCACTGACACTTGTTTCATACAATGTCCCAAGCACTCGCAATAAGATATCCGTTTTATAGCCGATTGTCTGCACGTCGAACCGGTGATCCCAAAAGTGACTCGCCGTAATTTGTCGGTCGTCAATATGAACCGTCGCGCCAAAATGGTAGTCAAACTCTAAATCAGCCTGCTTCGCTAACACATTGACGAAATCGCGCAGTGACGCGAGTTGATTCGTATCGATCACTTTATCATTAAATTTCACGCCATCACCTCATTCAAATAACGTGTCAGCTACATTGCGAACCGCTTCTTTTTCACGGTCGTCTTCTAATTTATCTACAATGGCACGTTGAATCGCTCGTTTCGCCGGAATAACAGCTGCTAAATCGCACGCGTCAATTAACGCACGAATACTGGCCGCATCTTCGGCGATTTTGCCTTGTTCAGCCACTTCAATTAAATCGCTAGACAGTTGAATAAAACGATCAATCATCGTATTATCGTTAAGCGCTGTCTCTGACTGAATTAACGTTTTCAGTTGCTCGCCACCAATATACGAAATATCGAAGACAATGAAGCGGTTTTTGAGTGCTTCATTCAAACGCGTCGTCCCGATATAGCCTTCGTTAATCGCAGCGATGACGTTGAACCCTTCTTTGGCGACAATTCGCTCATTCGTTAGCGGATTTGTCACCGTTCTTCGGTAGTCAAGCGCGCCGTTAATAAGCGGCAATGTTTCTGGTTTTGCCATATTAATTTCGTCGATATATAAAATATGGCCGTTTTCCATCGCTTGGACGAGCGGACCAGGTACAAAATCAATTTGTTGCTGACCATTGTCATCATACTTAATCGTTTTAAACCCTAAAAAACTTTCCGCATCTAAATCGACCGAGCAGTTCACGCTGAAAACAGGCTGTGCCATGTAATTCGCCAGGGTCTCAGCCAGTTTCGTTTTACCCGAACCAGTCGGCCCTTTCAACAACACATTTTTTCCTTGCGCTAAAGCGACGAGCGCATCGGTCAAAATCGTCTCATCATATGGTATGTAGCCGCCTTCTGTTTTTAAATAATCAAAATCGGTATCCGTCGGTCGTTTATGTTTGATCATCGTATCTATTTCATTCGGCAAATCAATCGCCATATCGTTCACTCCTTTATCTCACTCTATCTATCGTATCACGGAAGCGTGGAAGATGAAATTCGCATGATTGTTCGGTTTGTTCGCTATCGATCTCAGGAATAAATCGTCGCAATCCAAGTTTATCACCGAAATCAAAAATATATCGCCGACTAGACAAAATCAAAATAAAAACGCCCGCGCGTGGCGGGCGTTTCCATCATCACCATTTATTTTTCCATCACTTCGTCGATCAAGCCATATTCTTTCGCTTCATTTGCGGACATGAAGTTGTCACGATCAGTGTCGCGTTCAACGACTTCGTAAGGCTGACCAGTACGTTCAGATAAAATTTGGTTCAGTTTCTCGCGCATTTCAACGATACGCTTAGCGTGGATTTGGATGTCAGATGCCTGACCTTGCGTACCACCTAATGGTTGGTGAATCATCACTTCACTGTTTGGTAGACCATAACGTTTACCATCTGCACCTGCAGCTAGTAGGAATGCACCCATTGATGCTGCCATACCAACGCAAATTGTTGAAACGTCAGGCTTGATGAATTGCATCGTGTCATAAATTGCCATACCAGCTGTAATTGAGCCACCTGGTGAGTTAATGTAAAGCGAAATATCTTTGTCCGGATCTTCCGCTGCTAAGAATAACATCTGCGCGACAACAGAGTTCGCAATGTTATCGTCAACTGGACCACCAAGCATAATGATGCGGTCTTTCAGTAGACGCGAGTAAATATCATAAGCACGTTCCCCGCGGTTCGTTTGTTCAATGACTGTAGGTATTAAATTCATATTTTGTCACTCCTTATAATAGGTGTATTTTATGTTCTAGCTTTATCATACCTGTTTGGTCAAGAAAGGTCAAACGAAAAACTTAAACCTTTTGACCATTATTCATCTTCCCATTTTAAACACAAAATAAACGTTGTCAAAAGATTCAGCGTCGCTTCTTGCAAAAGGAACGAGAACGAATTATAATGACTAGTGCAGTTCTTTTTTCGCCCTCGTGGTGTAACGGATAACACACAAGATTCCGGTTCTTGCGATAGGGGTTCGATTCCCTTCGAGGGCATATATTAAACACTCGCCATGCCAGCGTTCATCAAACATCAGAACCTTCGATTACCCCTCGAAAATATAGACTATCCGTTTTTTAAAAATAACACGCAAGACTAACACGAACCTACAACTCGCTTCCGCTTGCATTTCTTGTAAAAGGAGAATTTTATGAGACAAAACGCAAGTAACTTAAACTCTCAATCTAAAAGCCGTCGAAAAAACGGAATGAAATTGGATGACAAAGCATTAGAAGCTGTCAAAAAGTTTGATATTAATAAAGAAGGTATGAAGAGGAAATCTGTAACATTTAATGAAGCAGCAGATGATTTTATGGATTACTGTGATTTAAAAGGATTAAGAGAAGATACGAAGATTTATTATAAAAAAGAATTGAAACAGATTCGATATCATTTAATGGATTTAAATATCACTGAACCCCTCTCGAAGGATATGAGTCATTTAACTGAGAAACATATTTATGATACTTTAAGATTCATGCAAGAAAAAGGATATAAAGTGAGTACAATCAATTCGAGATTAGTTGCTCTAAAATCATTTCTAAATTGGGCAGTTGACAGACAATACTTTAACCAATCACCAGCTTATAACATTAAGAAATTACGTCAACGTCATGATGTGGGACCTACATTCAATAAAACACAGTTAAGAAAACTGTTATCGGCTCCTGACATGCATAGCTTTCCCGGCTTTCGTGATACATGTGTGATGACTTTATTAGCTGATACTGGTTGTCGTGTCAGCGAATTAGTTGCTTTGAAATTGAATGATATCGATTTGAGTGAATCATTGGTGATGTTTAACGAAACAAAAAATGGTATGCCAAGAACGATTCCCTTAACAAATAGATTGAAAAAGTTGTTAGGAATATGGATAAATGATATAAGAGGTCATTGTGATAATCATGCTCTCTTTATTACAGTTGATAATTCACCAATCAATGTTCGTACAGTACAAGAACAAATCAAATTTCATAGTAGAAAAACGGGTGTAGAAAATGAAGTAAATGCTAGCCCACACGCTTTTCGTCGCACGTTTGCGAAGAATAAAATTGCTGCTGGAGTCAATATTTTTGTAGTCCAAAAATATATGGGACACTCATCTTTAGATATGTTAAAACGGTATGTATTAATTTATGGGCCAGATTTAAAGGAATCAATCGAAGAAGGAATAGAGTAGAATAGAATAAAATAAGAGCAGAAAACAAAATTGTTTTCTGCTCTCGAAATATTAACCAGTTTTTGAATTTAATGATTCTAATAATGAATCAAACAGCCACTTATTTGAGTTTGACTCCTCATTAGAGAAATATGCCTTAATGTCATTAGCGCTTTTTTCTTCTTCAAATAAGTTTTTAATTGTTTCAAATTCATTTTGCATGTTTTTAGTATCAGCAAAGTGTTGAATAGTATACAATACTCCTCTGATAAAATTTTGGTCAGTATTACGATTCTCAAGAATAAATTGGAACTGGTCAATCATAAATTCAATATCAGAATCTATTTCATTTTTCTTATAGCTCGAATTATCATTCGTCATGCTCAAAACATTATCAGTTTGTTCTTTCTGAGTCTGGCGTTTATTTTTATTTATAAAATGCTTCTTGGCATCTGGAAATGTTACTGATTTTGGTTTATCATTGCTTGTTATGTAATAATATTTAATTTTTTCCTCATCAGTATCTTGAATAACATACCATTTTTCTCTTTCTAGTTTAAAGGTTGCTTCTCCCTTACTTCCTGCTTTTTTTTGCCCCTCGCTAGGTTCCATATAACTTGAATAGACACCTTTTCCACTTTCAGTATTATAATCAGTAAGCTCTTTCACAAACCCAGAGTCTTTATATCTTTCTTTCCACTTCATTTTATAGGTTACCATTTTAATTCCACCTTTTATGTGATTTATTTTGTATACATTTATCGTATCAACTAATTAAATTTTTTAGGGGAAAAAAGGCAATAAATTTAATAGAAATTTTATTTTTTTATTCAGAACCCTTTCATGTCAGTAATTATCGCATGTTATTTTGTTAAGTTATTATGTAATGTAATGCTTAATCTTAATGCTCTTCATTTGTTCAAAGTCCCCATAAATTTAATGAAATACTATTAATATAAATTAATCATACAAATTGGTATTTTCTATATATAAGTCATCAATTTCTGTATCAGTTAAATTATCTGTCAAATAATGATGTTCGAAAATATTAACAGTTTTTTTATGTCGTTCTTCCATTGCTAATTCTGCCATATCTAATTCATTTACTTCTAAAAGAAGTTGTTCCAAATATTCTTCTTCCATAATTTCTTCGAAGCATTCTCTACACAGACTGTCGTTTTTTTGAATCCAAATTCCGTCACAATAATTACATAGCTTAAATTCGTTGTTCATGATAAATTCCTCCTAGTTTTTTTCGAGTAAGAAATGAATTACGTTTGAGAATGTTTTTATTTTCATCTCTATATTAATCGTAACAAATTTAAAAAATTGTGGATTGAAAACGCCATTTTTTTATAAAAAATTTTGAGTAACATATAATCTTCTTGTTCCTATTTGAATGTATGACTGAAGAAAATTGTTCGTATTTGCGGGGAAGTGCATTAATTTCACTAATAGGTTAAGATTATAATTCTCTGAATTGAAACAGGGATATTAATCAATTCGAAACGGACATTTGATAACGGGCGATGTTGCATCCGCTTCACGCCAAAAAGGGTTGGAGTGAGTTTAATAGAAGTACTTAAACCTATGGTGTTTGCTTGTTGAAGAAACAAGGAAGGAGAAAAAACATTTTTTGTCGAAATAAATCTCTTAGTAAACGAGGTAATAAGGAGATAAAGATGATATGAACTACAATCAATTACTACATAACGCTTATGTTAAACGCTGGGAATCATTAACTTTATCTATCCAAGAGTTAGAAGATATAGATAGACCGACCCATCCATTGTTATTAAAAGTAATGGATGAAATCGGCTATCATGATTCAGATATTAAACTTATGGTTGTAGGAAAAGAAACTAATGATTGGGAAGGACCGTTTGGTTATTATAACGTAGAAGGCTTACAAGATTTCTATGAAACATTCATGAAGGAATCTAATAAAGCTAAAAAGACTACTTTTTGGCGTTATATGAGAGGATTTAGGCATCACATCGAAAAAGCTTATCCAAATTTGACTGTTTCAACCATTTGGAACAATATTCATAAACTTGGTCGAAATGGAGAAAAGGGTAAGCCAAATGCCAAGATACAAGAAATCACACAAAAGCATTTCAATGTATTTGAAGACGAGTTGAATATTCTAAAACCAGATATTGTTATATTTTTGACAGGACCAGGATATGATGCAGCATTGAAAAATCAATTACCAGGCTTAACGTTAAACTCAATTGAAGACTTTGAAATGAAGAAGATTGCTCATTGTTCCCACCCTTCATTGCCTAATGCTTCAATTAAAACCTACCACCCAGGACATTTAAACACATTAACACCAGAAAAGAAGGTATTTCACCGAGAGTCGCCTTTCCACATTGTAGAAAGAATGGTCAGCAAGATTAAAAACTAATGATAAATTGGTAAGTTGATAATTTAAGCAACCTATTATGAACGTAAAGCAAGAGAAGGGGAGGAACACATGTTAAAGAATTCTATTGCTACTCAAATCCCCGAACTTTTAAAAGATTGGGATTATGACAAAACAAAATATAAACCAGAGGACGTTACGACGGGGTCAGATAAAATCATTTATTGGACTTGTCATGTTTGTGGTCATCAATGGAGCACTCAGGCGAAGAATCGGGCTATACATAATACAGGTTGCCAACAGTGTCATAGAAGATGGAACACATCATTTAACGAACTAACTTTAGCTTATTATTTAAAAGAAATCATTCCATCAACTCAACAAAGTATTCAATTGAATTTTGGGAACTTTAAAGACGCTGATATATATATTCCAGATTTTAATATGGTTATTGAATATGACAGTTTCTATCGTCATGAAGGCCGTGAATCAAACGATGGTCTTAAAACAGAACAATTAAAGAACCAAGGTTATGAGGTTGTTCGTTTAAGAGAAAAAGGATTATCTGAGATTGTGGGTGCCAAAAATATTGTCTTAGAATTAGGACCTAATTCTAAATTTCAAAAACAAACAATTCGGGATTTGTTTAAAGAAATATTACAAGACTTAACGCTTCATAAAGCCATTCAAGACTTAAGTATTGATGTAGACCGTGACCAATTAGAGATACTCAGGCAAGTTCCATCGGTAACTATGCCAGGGAACTTATTAGATGTGAATCCTAAAGTTTCAGAAACCTGGGATGTCACAAGAAACTATCCTTTTAATCCCGAACACTTTAAGCCCAGTTCCAACTATAAAGTTTGGTGGCGGTGTGCTGAGAATCATAGTTGGCCAACACAAATTAATGTACGGCATAAAGGCCATGGTTGTCCTTATTGTGCTGGGATTCGAGCAACATCTGATAAGACACTAACTGTGGTTAATCCTAATTTAGCAAGTGAGTGGGATTATGATAAAAATGAATTAAGCCCAAACAACGTAGCTGCTCACTCGAACCAACGCTTTTGGTGGATTTGTCCTGATTGCCAATCGTCTTATGATAAAGCTTCAAATGAACGAATGGCTGGAGAGAACTGTCCGTATTGTGCGGGTAAAAGAACTAACAAAACGAATAGTTTGACCACCCTTTTTCCTGATATAGTTAAGGAGTGGAATCCCAGTAAAAACGGGGATTTAACACCAGATGATGTAACAAAAGGGTCAAAGAAATACGTGTGGTGGATATGCCAAAAAGGACATGAATGGAAAGCCCCTGTATATTCACGAACAACAGGTAACAAAGGCTGTAAAGTTTGTTATGAGCTATATGGCCGAAGTAAACCAAGAACACTTCGTGACCCAACGGAAAGTCTTGCAAGTAAAGCGCCAGATATTGCGAGCCAGTGGCATCCAACGAAGAATGATATAAGTGCATTAGAAGTCGGAAGAAGTGCGCGTTATAAATTTTGGTGGTTATGCCACCAATGTGGCTATGAGTGGCAGAAAGCGCTCGATAGTAGGAGTTCAAGTCAATGCCCTAACTGTAAACAAAAAACCTAATTATACCGAAAAGAAGGGTGGAATGATAAATTGATTCCATCCTTCTTATTTAATATAGGTGCTGCATATCAGAATATAAGCTTTCAGTAGTTAATGTTTACTGAGTATGACCATTCGTAAGTTTCCTTCAATGTGTGACACCTAGCGTATGATATTATATGACACCTTACATCACCTATCACATGACATACGATGGATGATGTCTTATGATAGAAGACAGCTTATATACATTGTCATATGACGAGTGACACCATCATACATCAAGTGACACGTTTCATTTCATCCCAGTTTCCTTCCTAGTTCTAATCCTTCTTCTTTCTAAACAACTGCTCGTGATGCTGTTCCAGGTTCGATTCACACATAGATTGATGAGATAATAAATGACCAAATTTAAAATGATAATGGCCGTGAATGTATTGACTTGGAATCACATAATCAAGGTTAATATCAATTCCAGGATACATCATGCTTAATTCGTGAAAGAACGGAGCAGGAACTGAACTTGTGACTTTGATTTCATAGATTAATTGACAGTCGGACCCAAAGTAAACATCATAAATTTCTGATGGGGTATGTAAAGGTGTTCCCCAGTGTTTATATTTTTGAAATTTTTCCTTTAAGTGTTGAAATGACAATTGATACTTATCATGTTCTACAAGTGATTGAATCTTTCTTAGTTTTTCTGGGTTACCAGTCAGACTGACAGTTAAGAAAATCGACATGTTAATCTCCTTAGTTAGAAAAATATTTCTAGTAATAACGTGTCGATTCTTAGAAACTGAAAGAAAAGGAGAGGAGAACGAGGAAGTGAACTGAGAAGGTCATGATTCACTGAATATACTTACAGAACCATCTCAGTTCTTTCTCAGTTCTGTCATGCAATATATAGTACAGATTTTTACAACTAAAAGCATATACTATTGCATTTAAAAAAAGAACCAGAGAAGCTTCTCATTATGTAATGTAAGTTATTTTCCGATGGTTACTTTAAATGCTTTAGTCTTTGTTTTAATTGGATTTTCGCTTTTGATACATTACCTTATTTTCCTGTAGTTATTTTCAATATGTGATTTTTATGTGACCTATAAACTACAAATTAAAAACATAATAACCTTCACAGTTAGAAATTAATCTTAATACTAACCAATCATAGAAATAACTATTATAAATAGCTAACAAGGTAAGTATTTATTTTTATACACGTGTGAGTCAAAATAAATTTTTTATTAGTCTGTAGTGGTAGTTATATTATTAAAAGTTTTTAGGTTGTCATATAGGTTTATTTAAAGATGAAATAATAGGAGAACTCATAATCAGTACAGTGTTTATTATGCAAGTAGTGGATATTCATTGTAATTTTTTTTATAATGGGTGACAGTTAAAATGTTTGGGGGGGCTTAAATATGTACCATGAATTAAATATAGGCATCGATATGGGAAGTTCCAAGTTTCTAACTGAAAACACTGCATATTTTTTAGGTTTATTACTAGCAGATGAAAGTATAGCTCTTGAAGGGCGAACTCACTGGATTGCGCCTGTTAGACATAACCCTAAGAAGTATGATATGACTAGTTTGGAGCACCATTATTACCTAGTGAAAAGCCTTAGTGAACAAATAGGAAAAGAAAATAAAACGTTTTTTATTGACTACTTTAAAAGTATAGGTGTGAAATTTTCTAAATTTAATGCAGGTAAATACGGGTTTGTAACACTTTTCGAACAAACAGAAGATGAATACACATTGGAAAAACTAGTAGATGACATTTTTCAGCCTCTAAAGAACTCATCTCATACTGTTTTACAGGCCTTTCTAGTAGGCTGCTTTGATGGAAGAAGTTCTTATGATAAAACATATAAATTTATATCACTTGATATACAAAATCAGAATCTTTTTAATTTAATAGCTGAACTAATATCAAGATTAGGAATAAAAGCAAACTTAAATAATTCACATAACGCAAGGAAACGTAATAATTCTGGTAGTACGCCACGTGCAGGGCAAATTAGAATTAAGTCTCATGAATATCTTGAGAATATAGGCTTCATATCACCCATAAAATTTGAAAATGCTGTTCAAGGGGTTCTTTCTAACTATCAGTTGAAAACGGAACCAATTTTAAATGAATTAAAAACTATTGTTGTTGAGGAGGAGTGAAATTATGAATTTAAATAAAATCTTATATGGACCTCCAGGAACTGGAAAGACATATCACATTCAATCATTAACTGAGAATTATGTAGATTATAATATTAGTGATTGTGAAATTAAACAAATATATACAGATAGGTCTGAAGATTGGCTTGCTGTTGCTCTGATAATTTTACAAAATAATAACAATGCAAGTGTTCATCAAATTGATGATAAGTTACAGGACATTGAAATTAATACTAATACTAGCACATCGACAATTTTAGAGCAAAGAAGTTTAAATAATGATGACCATTTGACAGCTCATATTTTACCGAAGGTATTCGTGCGTAATGATAGAAATTGGAGTGTTGAATTTAAAAATTTGCAAAGTTTTGAGGATGGTATTATAAATGACTACTTTGATGAAGATATAGTTAAAGAGAGGTATCGCTTCGTAACATTTCATCAATCTTTTGCATATGAAGATTTTGTTGAAGGAATAAAACCTGTTCTACATTCAAATGAAGAATTAGAAGTGGACGAAGCTGAACATAAAGGCCACTATAGTAATGAATTATCATATGAAATAAATGATGGGGTTTTTAAAAGTATTTGTGAAGAAGCTAAACAGGAACCATATAAGGATTTCGCTGTTTTTATAGATGAAATAAATAGAGGGAATATTTCTGAAATATTTGGTGAACTAATCACTCTTCTAGAGGATGATAAAAGAATAGGAGAAGAAAATGAGCTGTTTATTACTCTTCCATACTCAAAAGAGAAGTTTGGTGTACCTAACAATTTAAGAGTAATAGGCAGCATGAATACTGCAGATAGAAGCATCGCACTAATAGACATTGCGTTAAGAAGAAGATTCCAATTTGAAAGCTTGTATTGTAATTATAATATTCTCAAAAATACGCTGAATAGAAAAGGAGTAGACGCTGAGAATATTAATGGAGTAAATATAATAAAATTGCTTGGGTATATTAATAAAAGAATTGAAGTATTAATGGACGATAAAAACTATGCAATTGGTCATGCTTTTTTTATTAATATAAGAAATCTTGAAGATGTGATTGAAGTGATGAAAAATAAAGTGATACCACTCTTAGAAGAGTATTTTCATGATGATAAAGAAAAAATCCAGTATACACTTAATGACCTAGATGAAAATGGGGATTTAAAGGAAAGTGCCATTTTTAAGCATAATTTATTAGAAGCAGAAACTTTATTTAATTATCTTCCTGAGTATGGATTAGAGGACTTTAAAAGTTTTTATGTAGCTGAAACTATTGATTCTCAAGCTTTGAAGAAGGTTTATAATGAGTAAAACATATTTAACTGCTATTGAGCATGAAAAAATTAAAATTAGTAACTCTCAGATGTCAGGTGTAAAGAGTATTTCTAGCAAGGATAGTTCATATTTATCTACACTTGAAAACAAATTAGACCAAAGTTTTATTAAATGGAATAAAACTTCCTTAACTTTTCAACAGTGGGTTGGGGTTATAAGTATGCCAGATAGTGTGGTAGAAATACTACCTAAAATAAGTGACACCGAGAATAACTCTGGTGTGAGAAGTTCAAGAGAAGCTCTGATTCATATGTTACACACTGCTTACGATATACCTATTAAAAAGGGTATAATTGCTGAATTAAACTTTAGCAAAAGAGGTTTTTTGGATATCTTTGTTACTTTATTTTTAAGAGAAACTCAAAGTCAGTTGAAGCGAGGGATAATAAAGGGTTATCAAAAGGTCGGTAACAATTTGTCAACAGTAAAAGGTAAAATAAATTTCAGGGAGCAGTTAAGAACGAATGTCATTGATAAAAGTAAATTTTATTGCAATTATTCAAAATTCACTGATGACATATTTATTAACAGGATTATTAAATACACTTTAATTTATTTGAGGAATAAACCAATCAGTGCAGAAAATAAAAACCTAATTAAGCAACTACTGGTGTATCTGGAGGGTGTAACTGTTTGCGATGTAGATATGAAATCTTTAGACGAGATAACATTTGATAGAAATAGCAAACGATTTAGTCAAACTATAGAATATTGTAAGCTTTTACTAAATTCTTATGTATTAGATTTAAAAATAGGAGATAATAAGGTGAATCATCTATTGTTTGATATGAATAAGTTATTTGAGAAGTACATATTTAAAATTTTGAGAAACACATATAAGAATAATGTGTACTACCAACCGAGTGCTTATCTCTTAAAAAACATCGACTTTCCTCATAAAAAACATAATCGAATAAGTCCCGACATTGTTTTGAATAATGAGGAGGGTACTAACCTTATAATAGATACTAAGTGGAAAGTAGTTAACAATTTCGTTAATGAAAAAGACGTATATCAAATGTTTACCTATTTAAATACATTGGAAAATTCTAAAGAAGCTATACTTTTATATCCTAAAATCAATAATAATGATAAAATAGTAGGGAAGTACAAATATCAAACTTTGTACCAAGAGCATAATTTAAGTATCCAAACAATTGATTTATCTGTAACGAGTATAGAAAGACTTCAAGAGTTTTTTTCTGATGTATTAGGAAGGTGAACCTACATGTCTTTAGATAAAAGTAATATCTCTGTTAATATTATTAACGATGATTGTGTAAGTGTATTAAAAAGTTTACGTGATAGCTCTGTTGATTTAATTTTGACAGACCCCCCTTATAATTTGGGGAATTTTATGAGGGATAGACAAACAAACTTAAAAAAAATGAGAGATAATTTTTTTGGTGCTGCTGGATGGGATGATTTAGAGTACCAAGAATGGTCTGAAGGTATGTATACTTTTTTTGAAGAAGCAAATAGAGTCCTAAAGAAAAATGGTTCTATGATACTTTTCATGTCTCTTATGAAGGTTGAAACCATAATTAAAATAGCTTCCCATAACAAATTTTATTATAAAACAACAGGGGTATGGCATAAAACTAATCCAATGCCTAGGAATATGAATTTACACTTTATTAATTCAGTAGAGGGTTGGATTTATTTTGTTAATGACGGTAAGACAGGAACTTATAATAATAATGGTAAGGCGTATCATGACTTTATAGAAACAACTGTAGCTACTCAGGCGGAGAAAAAGTTTGGAAAACATCCTACTCAAAAGCCCGAAGCGTTGTTTGAACATTTTGTACAATTACTCACTGATGAAGGTGATACAATTCTTGACCCATTTATGGGGAGTGGAACATCAGGTGTGGCTAGTAAAAGGAATTCTAGAAATTTTATAGGTGTTGAACTTAATGAAGAATATTTTAATATCTCTAAAAAACGAATTAACCAGACAACTATTGAACCTAAAAATTTCACACTAGAAATTTAAAATTATTTTATACTTAACTACAATATGGTGATGAATATGTTAAAAGTCATGGACCTCTTTTCTGGAATAGGAGGTTTGTCATTAGGATTTGAGCAAGCAGGATTTGAAGTGGTATTAGCTAACGAACTAGATGAAAGTATTGCTGAAGCATATAAGTTTAATCATCCAAAAACTGAGATGATAAATGAAGATATTTCTCAATTGGACCTAGAAAATTATTTACAGGAATATATCGGTGTAATTGATGTAGTAGTTGGTGGACCTCCATGTCAAGGTTTCTCTCAAAAAGGAGCCAGGGATTTATTAGGAGACGATAGAAATTATCTTTTTAGGAAGTTTTATGAAGTAGTGAAAATAATTCGGCCAAAGTATGTTTTGATTGAAAATGTCCCCAATATACTAACTGCTCAAAAAGGATTGTTTAAAGAAGAAATATATAGTCTTTTTAAAGGTCTGGGCTATGGTTTAGATTCCTCGGTATTAAATGCATTTGATTTTGGAATACCTCAAATTAGAAAAAGGGCGTTCATTGTTGGAAAGTACAGGGGTAATGTTTCTCTACCCCTTGGAAACTTCTCGGAGCCGGTTTGTATAGAAGATGCAATTAGTGACTTGGCTTATTTGAATTCGGGTGAAGGGAAGATAAAGCAAGAATATTTAACCCCCCCTTCAACTAAATATCAAGCAGTATTAAGGGAAAATTCAAAAACATTGTACAACCATGTATCAACAAAACATTCTGAAGTAGCTCTAAAAAGAATGAGAATGATTCCTGCAGGAAAAGGAAGAGAGGTATTGCCACAGGAACAGTTAACAAAATCTATATATAGCGGTACATGGGCTAGGATGATTGATAAAGAACCTTCTGTAACTATAACTACCAGATTTGACACTCCTTCTTCAGGTAGGTTTACGCACTATTTACTTGATAGAGCAATCACAGTTAGAGAAGCTGCCAGAATACAATCTTTTCCCGATAATATTGTTTTTTGTGGTTCTAAAGGTTCTCAGATGAAACAAGTCGGAAATGCAGTTCCACCCTTATTAGCTAAAGAAATTGCTAATAGTATATATCATGACTATATAAATGAATCGATTACAAAGTGAGGACGGAACAGGGTTTTATTTTAGTTAGTTAAAAAGGAGGAGCAAATAAGCTCCTTCTTTTTTTATTGTCTTACTATTTATTATGTGTTTCTTGGTTTAGCCGGTACGTATAAAAATTCTTTGGCACGCTATAGACAATTTATGATTCATCATCAACATCGATACTATAAAGCTCATGTTCATGAATAATACCATGCTCACTTTCCTCTAATTGATATTCTGCATAGCGTCGTTTGCCACGAAAAATAATTTTCATGATTCGTTCATACAATGATTTGGTATAACTGATGGAATCAGATTGTTTTAGTTTCCAACGCAATACATCTAATTTTTCTTTCTCCGATGGTGTTAACAACACATTCTGCTTTTTCTTCCCATTGTTATCCAAGTTTCATTCCTCCAATAAAGTGATGATTATTTTACTAGCTCAACTTTATTCAAACCAGTTCTGATTGGCGTCGTTGCTGAGACTTGCTTGGTTTAATGAAACCAAATTCAATCATCATGCATTCTTCAACTTGTTCCAAGACATCTTCATTTACGTCACAAATTTTTGTATGTACGTCATCTCTATCAATAACGCTGATTTGCTCACATAAGGCATATGAGGTTGATGCTAAACGTCCATCTAAACAATCTTCTAAGTCAATTTCTGTATGTGTGGGCATACCTTTATTTTTGGTTGATAGGGGAATGGCAACGGTTGTGGTACTAAAGCGATTCCCTAAATTGTTTTGAATAATTAAGCCTGGTCGAACGCCTTTTTGAACACTGCTTCCGTCTGTTTCGCCGAAATCTACATAATGAATACTGCCTCGTTCAATTCTCATTTTACATCATCCTTTTCTATGTTTATTACCTTATAACATAGATTTTTTAAATGGGTGTAAAAGGTCAGAAGTATCCAGTTTACTTCTAAGTTCATTCAAATAGCCAGTCAATTACTTCATATAGTTTTGAAAGCTAAAACCTAAGCTAAAGTTAATACAACAAAGTAAACCTGAACGATATAAAAAAATCGTTCAGGTTTTCTGCTTGATTGATGCTTCACTAATATTCATTTGAAAGCACTTGACTGTCGTGTTTTTTAAACAGTCACCTTTAGTAAAGCTTGAACACTTTTATCATAGCCTTAATTAAGCGAGATAAATTGTTTTAAGAATTTAAGAACATTAGGAAAGGTGGTCTTATTTTAGGTTTTTAAGAAGACATGACGAATTTACAAACTTATGCATCAGATACATGCATGTTATCTATATTTTTATCAATTTCTGTAGTACTTATATTATTACCAAATAAAACATGGAGCTGTTTTTTTGCCTGTAGTTTAACATTTTCATCAATATTTGATATAACCTGAGCTATGGCATCAAAAAGTTTGTCTAAAGTAACTTCATTCTTACGAAAACCAGCCAATGCCTGAAATATTATAGTTCTATTTTTTTCGGATATTTCTGGTTTGTCCATAGTATAATATAATATAAGAGCTACATAGACAACTTTAAAACCGTAGTACTTTGAAAATTTCTTTATTTTTTCCAAAAACTTATTGTTAGACAAGCATTGCGAAATGTATTCTTCAAGTTTTGTTCTGTTAATTTTACTCGTATCAATGTCCAAGTTCTCTAGCTTTATTTCTGTTTTACTGCTATCTTTTTTAGGGACTCTAGAGAAAAAAACTTTATGTTCATAGTAATTTTCAAGTATTTGCATTTCGTATTCACTCATATCACTTTCCAATAAATTTTCTATGCTTTTTCTTATGTTTAACCTAACACTATTATCATTTTGGTTTTGATTACATCTTTGTAATGAAATTTTAGCGTCAAGTTTTATCCTGTTAATTTTACTCATATTAATCTTCCAGTTCTCTAGTGTATTTTGCAAGAGAAAAATACATAGTTTTGCAATCAAAAATACATAAGATTGCCAGCCCTTTTTCGCTATTCTTGATTAGATAGTGCGTGCTTCACTCTAAAGCTATCTCCAGTGAAGTTTAGTACATGCGCATGGTGGATCACGCGATCCACTAAAGCAGCTGTTAAACGTGAATCTGAAAATATCCGGTTCCATTGACTAAATTCTAAATTGGACGTGATCATTAAGCTTTTTTGTTCATACCACTCAGAGATGAGTTGAAATAACAGCTCTGCTCCTTCTTTTCCGAATGGAATGTATCCCATTTCATCTAATACGATTAAATCAACCGTTTTAAACTTGTTCCTAAAGTTTCGTAATTTTCCGTCTTGCCACGCTCTATCTAATTGATCAACGAGATCTGAAACACGGAAGAATCGGACCTCAAAACCATTTCGACAAGCTTCCCGGCCTAACGCTGTTGCTAGATGGGTTTTACCTGTTCCTGGTGCTCCTGTTAAGATG